>CAIOGW010000170.1 GCA_903857985.1 uncultured Microbacteriaceae bacterium | reverse complement strand
TCGATCATCGTTGTGGTTGATGCGGCAACGGGACGCATCATCGTGGGCCCCGAGATTCATGCCAAGGGCTTCGCCGAGGACGACGCGGTGTTCGACGAGGTCAAGCCGGCCATTGCGGCCGCTTTGGCGGATGCCGCTCGCAACGGGGTTCGCGACACGCACGCGCTATCGCAGGCCGTGCGACGCGTCGTGGGTCAGTGGGTCAACAAGGGTTATCGTCGTCGACCCATGATTGTGCCGCTCGTCATCGAGGCGTAGCGGTTTCATTGAATGTGCAGGGCACGGCACCGCAGCGCCCCTGCAAGCCCTGCCGAGCCTCAGATGAGCGAAAAACCAACACTCGCGCCGATATCACGGTGATTGTTGGGGCGCTCCCTTAGCGTTAGGCCATGGCTTCCGGCACGAAATCGTCGCGCTCGCGCTCCGGTTCGTCGCGAGCCGGTTCTTCGCGAGCCGGTGCGGGGCGAACGGCTGCCTCGCGCTCGCGTTCGTCTGCCTCGCGCGCCAAGAAACCCGCAGCAAAAACCCGCGAGTATTCGGGTCTCGCCCGTCTCTGGATGGGCATGGCCCACACGGTGGGCGGGGCTGCCCGCATGCTCGGGCCAGAAAAGTTCGGCAAAGAAGAACGGCGCGACGGCGTGCCCTTCGCGCTCGTTCTTCTGGCAATCGCGGGTGCCATCGTGCAGTGGTTCCTGGTGGCCAATCCCATTGCGCAAACGATTTCGGCCTACACGTTTTCTGGCATGTTTGGCGTCATTGCCTTCGCGCTCCCCGTGGTCATGGTTGTTCTCGCGCTCTGGCTTTTTCGACACCCCAGTTCGGTCAACGACAACAACCGCATCGGCATCGGCGTGGTTCTCCTTTTGCTCGCGGCGAGCGGAATGGCCTACGTCTTTTCGACGCACCCTGCTCCCGCTGCCGGCCTCCCCGTGCTGGCGCGGGGCGGTGGGCTCCTCGGCTGGCTCGTCTCGGGGCCCCTGAGCGTTCTGATCACCCCCACCGGTTCGGGTATCACCATGGGGGTGCTGGCGATCCTGTCCATTCTGATCATCACCAAGACGCCGCCCAACCGCATCGGCAGCCGCATCGGAGAGGGCTACGAGTATCTCTTTGGCAGCCGGCGCGAGGTTATCGATGCGGGTGACTCTGGCGAGATCACCATCGAGCGCGATCCGCACCAGCCGTGGTGGCGGCGCAGCCGAACCCGGAGTGAAGAGGAGACGCCCTTTGACACCCCCGTCGTTCGCGACGACGTGCTGGCACCCACGCGCGACTTTTCGGTCGATGAGCTCGAGGCCGAGCTCGACAACGCCGAAGCAGCGGTTCTCCGTTTCTCAACGGACGCCGCTGACCAGGATGACCTGCCCACGACTCCCGTCGACGTGGTGGCGCCCGTTCCTGCGGTGACGAGCGCCGACCAGGCAGCGCGACCGTACGCGTTGCCTCCGGGCACCCTGCTGGTCGCCGGACCGCCGGCCAAGTCGCGCTCCGCGGTCAACGACGAGGTCGTGAAGTCGATCACCGATGTGTTGCGCCAATTCGACGTCGACGCCAAGGTGACCGGCTTCAATCGCGGTCCCACGGTGACGAGGTACGAGATTGAGCTGGGCGATGGCGTCAAGGTGGAGCGCGTCACCGCGCTCACCAAGAATCTGTCGTACGCCGTTGCGTCGAACGAGGTGCGCATCCTGTCGCCGATTCCCGGCAAGTCGGCTATCGGTGTCGAGATTCCCAACACCGATCGCGAAATCGTCACGCTCGGCGACGTTCTCCGCTCCCCGGCCGCCGCCAAGAGCCAGCACCCCATGACCATCGGCATGGGCAAAGACGTTGAGGGCGGCTTTGTCGTCGCCAACCTGGCCAAAATGCCGCACCTTCTGGTTGCCGGGTCCACGGGCTCGGGTAAATCAAGTTTTGTGAACTCCATGATTACGAGCATCTTGATGCGCGCCACGCCCGGTGAGGTTCGGCTCGTTCTCATCGACCCCAAGCGCGTGGAGCTCGCACCGTATGCGGGAGTGCCGCACCTCATCACGCCCATCATCACGAACGCCAAGAAGGCCGCCGAGGCTCTTCAGTGGGTCGTCAAAGAGATGGACATGCGCTACGACGACCTGGCGAGCTTTGGCTTCCGGCACATCGATGCGTTCAACGAGGCCGTCACCGAGGGATCTGTCACGGTTCCTCCGGGCAGCGAGCGCGTGCTGCGGCCCTACCCCTACCTGCTTGTGGTGGTCGATGAGTTGGCCGACCTCATGATGGTAGCTCCGCGCGACGTTGAAGACTCAATTGCCCGCATTACCCAGCTGGCGCGCGCTGCCGGTATCCACCTCGTCGTGGCGACCCAGCGCCCCAGCGTGGACGTCGTGACCGGTCTCATCAAGGCCAATGTGCCCAGTCGCCTCGCCTTTGCTGTGGCATCTGTCACCGACTCGCGTGTGATCCTCGACCAGCCTGGTGCCGACAAGCTTGTCGGCCAGGGCGATGCGCTCTTCCTGCCCCAGGGCACCAGCAAGGCCATCCGCGTTCAGGGTGCGTGGGTCTCCGAGGACGAAATTCAACAGGTCGTGGCGCACGTCACGCGCCAGGCCCAGCCCGAGTACCGGCAGGATGTGGCTGTCGCCGCGGAGCGCAAAGAGATTGATGCCGACATTGGCGACGACCTCGACCTGCTTCTTCAGGCTGCCGAGCTCGTCATCTCTTCTCAGTTTGGGTCGACCTCCATGCTGCAGCGCAAGCTTCGGGTGGGCTTCGCCAAGGCTGGGCGCCTCATGGACCTGCTCGAATCTCGAGAGATTGTTGGGCCCTCCGAAGGGTCCAAGGCGCGCGACGTCTTGGTAGCTCAGGAACAGTTGCCTGCGGTGCTGGCCAATCTGCGCGGAGATGTTCAGGCAGTCGCGCCGGCAGCCGCGCCCGCTGCCACAACCACGCCCCTGCCCGCCACCGGGGCATTGCCGAAACCGGTGCGTGCCACCAGCCACGTGAACACGGCCGACGTGGGGCTGCCGGCTATTACCGACCCCGTGGACGAGCAGTTCGCCGGGCTCGACACCGTTGATGCCGAACCAGATGAGGACGCATGGGGACTAACGGGTCGGGAGTAGACAGCACGCGCGTCTCCAACTGGAACGCCGCCAACATCATCACGGTGGCGCGCATTCTGTTTGCGCCCGCGTTTATCTGGCTCCTGCTGATCAGCACCGACCAAGCTTCCGACGTCACACGCTGGGTGGCTGCCGGGCTTTTCGTGTTGGGCATGGCCACCGACGGCATCGACGGTTTCATTGCCCGCCGGTACAACCTGGTTACCGACCTCGGCAAGATTCTCGATCCCATCGCCGACAAAGTACTCACGGGCGGCGCGCTCATCGCGCTCTCCATCCTGGGAGAGCTTCCGTGGTGGGTGACGGTGCTCATCCTGGTCCGCGAGGTGGGCATCACCATCTTCCGCATGGCGGTCATTTCCGATCAGGTCATCCCTGCGTCGCGCGGCGGCAAGATCAAAACGGTTGTGCAGTTTGTGGCCATCACGGCAGCGTTGATGCCGCTGAGCGCTCTGTGGGGTGCGCCAATGGACATCGTCAATACGGTGCTCATGACGCTGGTCGTCATCATCACCCTCGCGACTGGCATCGACTATCTGGTTGACGGCGTGCGTCAACAGCGCAAACTTGCCGCTGCCGCCTCAGCAAAGAAGGCCCCATCACGGACCACCAAGCGTCGAGGCGGCAAGTGACCGATCAGCCTTCAGCAAACCCGGTACCCAGCACGCCCGAGCATCCCGATGCCGTTCATCGCCTCGTTGCAGAGCTGGCCGCCAAAAACCTCACGGTGGCAGTGGCTGAGTCGCTCACGGGCGGCCTCATCATGGCGGCTCTCACCAGCGTCGCGGGCGTATCGCGCGTGTTTCGCGGGGGAGTGGTGGCCTATGCCACCGACACCAAAGAATCGATGCTGGGCGTAGACGCCGAGCTCCTCGAGTCTGTCGGACCCGTCGATCCGGATGTGGCCGAGCAGATGGCCGTGGGCGTTCGCGAACGCTTCGACGTTTCCTTCGGCCTGTCGTCCACCGGCGTCGCCGGGCCCGACGGGCAGGACGGAAAATCCCCGGGGCTGGTGTTCGTTGCGGTGAGCGCGCCCTTCGGAGTCTGGCATCGGGAGCTGCTTCTGGAAGGAGATCGCAGTGCTGTTCGCACCCGGGCGGGCATCGCTGCGCTGGAGCTACTCTCCGACGTCTTGGCGCGCGTTTAAATCTTTCCCTTTTGCGGGAATGCGACACGCCACCGTAACGTTGATACGTCTAGGCTCACATGTGTATCTCAGATTTGTGGTTTACATTTGAGAAACGGCATCTCGCATCGGCGAGAGAGCAAGAACAGTTTCACCGCAAGAAGGTCCAGCACCGAGAGGGAGGTCACCATGGTTTTGGTTCGTCAAGAAATCGGCGATGTGCTTCGTGACGTTCGTCTTCAGAAGGGGCACACGCTCCGCCAGGTCGCCGGCAAGGCCAGCGTGGCCTTGGGCTATCTCAGTGAGGTAGAGCGCGGACAAAAAGAGGCATCGTCCGAGATCCTCGCAGCGATTGCCGACGCACTCGAGGTTCCCGTTTCGGGCATTCTCATCGAGGCCGGTTCACGCCTCGCATCGCTCGAGGGCATTACCGCAGTGAAGGTTCCTGACACTGTTCCCGACGAGCTCGTCGTCGATTTCGCTTCGTTGCGCTAGAAGACCTCACGCTCGTGCGGCGATCCGAGTTTTGGTATGCCGTGGGCGCCGAGTTTGGCGAGGCTTACGGCCAGATCCTGTCCGACGACCTCGTTATCGCCCAGCTGGGTGACATCTCGGCGAGCGAGGCCCTTCGACGGGGCATGCCGCCTCGCGTGGTTTGGGAGGCGCTCTGTCGCGCGGCAGAAGTGCCCGAAAATCGATGGCACGGCGTGGGGCTTCCCGAGCCCAAAAGCAGCGACGCGTAACTCGCGACACGCCGAAACCTTTTTCGAACATATATTCGAAAAATGATAATCTCCTACACATGCACCTGAGTGTCGTGAGTTTCCCCGAGTCATCTCTGGCGGCGTTCGCCGTCCGAGGTCACCCGTACGGTGAGTCACAACACGCCGGCGCATCCGCCTTGTCGGTAGCACTGCGCAGCGCCCGTCCCGCCACGTCATCATCCCGATGCCACGGCCGGTCGGCAGCGGAGCAGCGGCCCGGCAGCCTATAGGCGAGCCCACCTCAACACAGAAAAGGAGAC
>CAIOGW010000169.1 GCA_903857985.1 uncultured Microbacteriaceae bacterium | reverse complement strand
GTGCCATATCTCTTACCTTTCGATTTCAGCAGGGCGGACAGGACTCGAACCTGCAACCTGCGGTTTTGGAGACCGCTGCTCTACCAATTGAGCCACCGCCCTTGGTGTATTCATCGTGAATACGCGCTGGCGACATATTCCGTAAATCGATTTTTAATGACGTCCCGAGGGAGTAAACGCACAAAACACTTACTCGCGTTTTGGGCGCACGAAATCATGGCTTATGTCAACCACCACGTGCCAGTGTAGGCGACAAAGCGCTCCAGTAGCAAAGCCGCAGGCTCGTCTAGGCTGGAGGCGTGACCAGCGCTAACCGCATCTCGCGACGAATCTCTGCCATTGCCGAATCGGCAACGCTCAAGGTAGACGCCAAAGCGAAGGCGCTGCAGGCCGCCGGGCGGCCCGTCATTAGTTATGCGGCCGGTGAGCCCGATTTTCCCACCCCGGATCACATTGTGGAAGCTGCCCTTCTGGCCGTGCGCGACCCCAAGAACCACCGTTATACCCCTGCTGCCGGCCTTCCCGAGCTACGTGACGCGATTGCCGAAAAGACCAAGCGTGATAGCGGTCTCGAGGTTGCCGCGTCACAGGTTGTGGTGACCAATGGAGGCAAGCAGGCCGTGTACCAGGCCTTTGCCACACTGCTGGATCCGGGCGACGAGGTACTCGTGCCCACGCCCTACTGGACCACCTACCCCGAAGCCATCGCGTTGGCCGGTGGCGTGCAGGTGGACGTGTTCGCCGGTGCCGACCAAGAGTATTTGGTCACGGTCGATCAGCTTGAGGCCGCCCGCACGCCGCGCTCGAAGGTCTTGCTGTTCGTCTCCCCCTCAAACCCAACGGGTGCCGTGTATACACCCGATCAGGTCCGCGCCATCGGCGAGTGGGCCGACTCCCACGGCCTCTGGGTCATTGCGGACGAGATTTATCAGAACCTCACCTACGACGGCGTTCGCGCGGTCTCCATCGTTGAGGCCGTGCCGGCACTCGCCGACCGCACGATTCTCGTCAACGGTGTCGCCAAGACCTACGCCATGACCGGCTGGCGCTTGGGTTGGATGGTCGGGCCAGCCGATGCCATGAAGGCAGCTGCGAATCTGCAGTCGCACCTCACGAGCAACGTGTCAAACATTTCGCAGCGCGCTGCTCTGGCTGCCCTGACCGGCCCACAAGACTGCATAACGGAAATGCTTGAGGCCTTCGATCGCCGGCGCCACGTCATGGTGGCGGAACTCAACAAGATTCCCGGGATTATCACCCCCACGCCCACGGGCGCGTTTTACGTCTACCCCGACGTACGTGGACTGCTCGGCAAAACGTGGGGTGGCGTCACCCCCACCACGTCGCTCGAGCTGGCCGACCTCATCCTCGACCAGGCCGAGGTGGCCGCCGTGCCCGGTGAAGCGTTTGGCCCCAGCGGTTACCTGCGCTTCAGCTACGCACTGGGCGACGGGCCTCTCCTCGAGGGCGTGCAGCGCCTGCAGAAGCTTTTTTCCTCAGCGCCGCCTACAGGCTGAGGCCCACGAGGGTGGGCTCAGGGAGCAACAGAACTCCAAACGATGACTGCACCATCGCCTGAACGTACTTCGCCAGCTGAAAAACATCATCGGCCGTTGCCGCGCCGCGATTGGTGATGGCGAGTGCGTGCTTGGAAGAAATGGCTGCGCCAGACCCCGGAAGAGCAAATCCCTTTCGCACGCCCGCCGCCTCAATAAGCCAGGCGGCACTGAGCTTGATAGCTCGCGGCTGCGTTGACAGCGGCGGAACATCCTCGCCCGGTGCGAGGTAGCGGGGGGGCTCATCTTCTCCCAACGCAAACCGCGGGGCGCCTGCCGGCAGTGTGCGCGAAAATCGCTCGCTCACAATGGGATTCACAAAAAACGAGCCCACGCTGAAGGTGTCGGGGTCGTTGGCATCGAGCACCATTCCCTTGCTGCGGCGCAGTTCGAGAACGCGGTCGCGAACGGCTCCCAGGGGCTCGGTGGCACCCATGGCAACCCCCAGCGCGGAGGACAGCTGCTCAAACATGATGGGGCGACCCAGTGCCTCGGGCCCCGTGCCGAGGCGCGTCAATGCAAAGGTGATGTCGAGCACGATTCCGCGTCGAGCCCCTTTGAGAATCGAATGGCGAAAGGAGAAATCCATGTCGGCGTTGGTGAGTGTGACCACGTCATCGCGCTGCTCATCCCAAAACGTGAGGCTGTGAACGACCTCCGCTAGCTCCTGGCCGTATGCCCCGATGTTCTGCACCGGGGCCGCGCCCACCGTGCCCGGGATTCCCGACATCGCTTCCACGCCGCCGAGTCCGTTGATCACGGCCCACGTAACAAAGTCGTCCCACGAGTGTCCGGCTTGTACGTGCACGAGCGTGCGATCTGCCCCCTCGCTCTCTATCTGAATACCCTCAGAAAGGATGCGGATGACGGTGCCGTCAAACTCCGAATCGGCGGCCAATAGGTTTGAGCCGCCGCCCAGAGCAATCCAGTCTTCGCCCGTTCGGCGCACAACTGAGGCAGCAGACACGATGTCATCGCTGTTGCGCGCCTCAACCCACTGGCGCGCACCTCCGCCGACGCTCAGGGTGGTCAGTTCGGCAAACGTCGTCACGGCAGGCCTCAGGCCGACGCGGTGAGAGAGACGAGCACCTGCGCCTTGCCCAGTACCGTGTCGCCATTGAACGTCACCGTGAGGTCAATGCGAGCTGAGTGCTCCTCCGCGTTGACCGCGCCCACCTTGGCGAGAACCTCAATCTCTGCGCCTTCGACAGGGTCGACGAGAATCGGCCGCGTGAACTTGACCTGGTAACCGAGCACGCGCCCCGGGTCACCCAGCCACTCAACGACGGGCTGAACCGCAACGCCCATGGTGAGCATGCCGTGCGCCAAAACGCCCGGAAGCCCCACCGAAGCAGCCACGTCATCGCGATAGTGGATGGCGTTGAAGTCGCCTGAAGCACCCGCGTATCGCACGAGGGACTCGCGTGTGAAACGATATGCGGCGTTGGCAACCTCGTCGCCCACGGCCAGCTGAGTGAGCGCGGGCATCAGTCGTCCGCCCTCACCACGAGTGTCGACGTGGCGGTAACCACATGGCCGCCCGCGGCGTCGGTGATCTGCGACACCGCCGTGACCAAACTGTTTCCGGCGAGCGACTTGACCGATTCGACGGTCAGCACGGCCGTGAGCTCGTCTCCCGCAACAATCGGACGCGTGAAGGTGAAGTCCTGGCTTCCGTGAACCACTCGTGAGAAGTCGATATTGGCGCCGGGCATAGCCAGCAACTGGGCAAGTGTTTTCTCCTGAACCACGACGGCAAAAGTGGGTGGAGCCACGAGGTCGGCGTAACCGGCGGCTCGAGCGGCCGCAACATCGGTGTGAATGGCGTTCGTGGCCATAACGGCGCGGGCAAACTCGCGTACCTTCTCACGACCCACCACGTACGGCTCGGTTGGTTCGCACGAACGACCAACAATGTCGGGGTTTACTGCCACGGCTTTATTCTACCGACGCCACCGGCACCAGCGGCGTGGACGTCTGACTCTTCAGCGAGACACCCGTGGGCAGGGTAATGGTGAGCGAAAGACCTTGGTCGACCGGCGCATAAGACACGGCCGTGGCCAAATTTTCAATGAGGATGGTACCGAGTCCGGCCGCGCTCTCTGTGTCGAGAGGTTTGCCGTCGTTCGTCAGCGTGAGTTCGACCTCATGATCGCTCTGCAGAGAGAGCGTAACGGACATGACCTGGGCCCGGCCGTGCTTGATGGAGTTCGTGGCGAACTCACCGGAGATGTCACGGATGGCGCGCATCACGACCCGGTCTGTCTCAATTGTGGCACGAGTTGATGCCGAGTACGTGGTGCGAATCTCGAGAACGCCCGTCCATCGATCGACGAGTTCCGCGAATACGTGATGCAGGGTCTCCGGTCCGCCGGTGGTGAGCAAGTGGTTAACGCTGTCATCGAGGATGGTGCGAATCTCATCAATTGCTGCCCCAGTGTCTCCGCCAGATTCAATAACCAGCTTGAGCCGGAAAGCCGATGCCAGCAGCGTGCCCTGGATATCTCGGTGCAGCGCCGTGGACAGCTCCTGCTGCTCCTGCCAGACGAGGGCGTTGGCCCGAGCGAGTTCCCAGCGCAATTGCTTGTTGACGCGTTTGGAATCACGCAGAACCTGCTGGCGCGCCGCCTGAATTCCCGCGGGGAGGACGACCAACCAACAGATCAGGGGGCTGAGCACCGTTGTGTAAATGATGTTGGACCACGGATCACCGCTTGGCCAGACGTTGATCAATGTGAACGCCCAGCCAAGTGTGAAGCCCAGCGCGAGATATGTCAGCGTCATCAGCGCAACGCGGGTTGCGAGGTGCAGGCGCGCATAACGTCGCCGGGCGTCGAGCCAACCCAGCCCCATAAAGGCAAGAATCGAGAGCGCCAATAGGGCAGTGGCCAGCATGCCGAGCCACGGGCCGAGTCCAAACAACAGTGGGGGACACGCGAGGAGAACGGCAAACACGCTGGTCACCAGGGGGCGATAGGGACGAGCCAGAGTGGTGGACGAAAGTACGGAGCGCACACTAATCCGGTTTCGAAATGACGGCGCCGGTGCTTCTGGAAAACTCCGCGGGTTTTCGTGCAGGTCGTGGCTGAGTGGTCGAATGACTCCTTCGGATAAGCCAATCAGCGTGTCAACAACTTCCTGGGCACTCGCGTGTGCGCGGCTGGGTCGTAAAACAGCCCGGACGGCCTCGTCGACGGTCTCACGAACTCCGCGCAGCAACTCCGCTCGGACGACGGAGCGTTCGGCAACGGTGCGAGCAAGAAGATTCCGTAACCGCCCGTCTTGCCTTTTTAGGGTCAGCATCTCAGCCCGATAGACCATGGCATCGTTGACCACTATTGACGCGAGCGCAAAGAGTGCCAATCCGGTGGTAAATCCCGCTGCCAGACGAAAGGCATACAGATTGTCGATGGCAAGGTCTTCCCACGCGGCCAAACGTTGAACGACGAACGCGCGCACCGCCTCAATCATGCCGAACGCGAGGAGAACCAGGATGACCCGCACCCAGCCTCGAGGGATCAATCG
>CAIOGW010000168.1 GCA_903857985.1 uncultured Microbacteriaceae bacterium | reverse complement strand
GGTGGACGTGGCAAACACGGTTCCCACCATCGACGTAATGACCGGCGTGACGCACGCCATCACAGCGCTAAGCCCCGCTGGCGCGCCCGTCATCATCACTACCCCTGTCTATGGTCCGTTCAAGCGCGTCGTGGAGCACCTGGGTCGCCCGCTGGTCACGGCGTCGTTGGCGTCAACAGGCCGCCTTGATCTCAACACGCTGAGCCACGCGCTCGAGGCGAACACGGGCGCGGGGGCAATCGTGCTCCTCTCCAACCCGCACAATCCCACCGGAGCGGCACACACCCGTGCCGAGCTCGAAGCGGTTGCCGGCCTGGCACGCACACACGGCGCCCGCATCATCGCCGACGAGATTCACGCGCCGGTGCAACTCGGCGATTCGACATTCGTGCCGATGTGCACCGTGGCGGGTGCCGAGAACGCTGTCTCGGTGTTCAGTGCGTCTAAGGCGTTCAACCTGGCGGGGCTCAAAGCGGCCCTCATCATTGCGGGCCCGGAGGCCGGGCAGGATGTTGGGCACCTCCGCGGCGAGTCCGCCGAATCCACCTCACACTTCGGCGTAATCGCTCACGTGGCGGCGATGCGCCACGGAGACGAGTGGTTGGCAGCGATGCTCACCGCCCTCGCCGACAATCTCGCGCTCCTCCAGCAACTGGTGGCCGAACATCTGCCGGGCGCGAACCTGATCGTGCCGGAGGCTACCTACCTAGCGTGGGTCGATGCCTCGGCGCTCGACCTGCCGCAGTCGCCCGCCGCCTTCTTTCGCGACAACGCCGGCGTTGCTTTCAGCGACAGTGACTTTTTCGTGGCTGACTACGCGGGACACTTCCGGGTGAATTTTGCCACGAGCCCTGCTATTTTGACCGAGGCTTTCGAGCGCGCGGGGCAGGCCTTCCTGCGACAGGCCGTGCAGCGGCGCGAGCGACAACCGACCCGCGGGCACGAGCCCGGCGCATCAACGGAATAGCGATGGCGGCTGCTATGCCGACCAACACAACGAGTACCCCGAGCCACGGCAACAGGAATCCGATCCCAACGCCCACAAGTGACAGCGCCACGCCGATGCTGTTCCACCCGTTAACGATGCCGTCGAGGAACGTCAGATTGTCGGCAGAACCGATCGACGTTGAGGTGACATCGACCGATATCGACGTCATGTCAATCTGTTCGGCCAGGTAATCGCGCTGCGCAACGAACGCATCGAGTTCTGATTGACGGGCTGTTATGGCTGCCTCTGCCGCGAGCAGATCAGCAACGTTGGTCGCCGAGGCCTGCAGGCCACGGAGAGACGCGAGGCTGTCGGTGAGCGCGGCGATGCGAGCAGCGACGTCGGCCTGCTGCAACCCCACGTCGTATTGGCTTTGGTTGTAGGACGACACGCGGCCGAGGTCTTTGAGTTCCTGGATAACGGCTTCGGCGTCTGCGGTGGGCACGCGGAGCGTGAGCGAGACGTATTCTGTGGGGCCCGCACCGCCCAAGGTGGCGTCTCCCTTAACTCCGGAGAGAGGTACGACAACGCCAACGCCCGTGCTTTCTGAACGAGTCTCTACGTATCCTCCCGTGGAGTCAGCAATCGCGGCGGCCTGATCGGCGGTACCCACGGGGTCTGCGGCGGTGAGCGACAGCCATGTTGTGGTGACCGTCGATGCCCCGCCGATACCGCTCGATGAGAGGGCGCTCGTGCCCTCTGCGGACATCTTCGAGCTCGCGTCGCTCACACCGGGATCAACGGCCGTCTCAGTTCCCGACGATCCGATCGAATTCGACGGCATCCCGAGCGAGTCGGCGCCCATTTGTGAGCAGCCAGTGAGGGTGACCGCTAGCAGCGTGGCCGCTCCAGCAATGAGAATTCGACGATTGCGTGTCATACGCCAACGATATGGTGCTAATCGGAGTGCAAACCGTCAAAATGCCTGTGAATAAGTGGATAACTGAGGAACAAGTTATCCACAAGTGTGGACGACACGCCCACAATATATGGGGTTGGGCAACCGACCGCGCCCCTGTATATAGTGGTCAAGCGCCCTTGTCGGTGCGGGTCAAGAAATTGGGAGTTTAGGTGTCAATCACAGTCGTAAAGCGCAACGGTCAGCGGGAATCGTATGACGCAAACAAGATCAATCTCGCCATCGAAGAGGCGTCCTCAGGGCTGCCCGACTCGATCGCTTGGGTGACCCAGATTGCCACTGAGCTCGAGATCACGCTGTTTGACGGCATTACGACGCAGCAGCTCGATGAGGCCGTGATTCAGGTCGCCCTGCAGAACGTGAAAGACGACCCCGCTTTCGACGTCGTTGCCGCGCGTCTTCTCCTCAAGACCATCTACAAGCGTGTGCTGGGTGACTTCAGCAACCGCGAGCAGCTCATGGCGCTGCACCGCGAGCACTTCGTGCCCAACATCCGCCGCGGTGTTGAGGAGGGCCTGCTCGACCCGCGCCTCGGCGAGCTCTTCGACCTCGATGAACTGGCTGCACACCTCACGCCAGAAAACGACGACCTGCTCAAGTACATCGGCGTGGTCACGCTCAACAACCGCTACGCCATCAAGGGTCGCAACGGCGACCCGCTCGAGGTTCCGCAGTACTTCTGGATGCGCATCGCCATGGGCCTCTCGCTCAACGAAGCCAACCCCACGGAGCACGCCATCCGTTTCTACGACAAGATGAGCTCGCTCGAGTACCTGGCTGCGGGTTCCACACTGGTTAATGCCGGAACCATCTACCCCCAGCTGGCCAACTGCTTCGTTATGGAAATGCAAGACGACATGGAGCACATCGCCAAGACCACGCGCGACGTGATGTGGCTCACCAAAGGAACCGGCGGCATCGGCCTCTCGGTGACCAAGTTGCGCGCGCAGG
>CAIOGW010000167.1 GCA_903857985.1 uncultured Microbacteriaceae bacterium | reverse complement strand
TCCTCGAGCAATATGACTCCGCTCAAACGATCAATGTTGGCGTGGGAGAAGATGTGTCCATTCGGGAGCTTGCCGAACTCGTGGCTCGAACGGTTGGTTACCAAGGAGAGCTTGTTCAAGACACGTCGAAACCCGATGGCACACCGCGCAAGCTTCTCGATGTCTCGCGCATCAACAAACTTGGCTGGAAAGCCGGAATTCCTTTAGAAACGGGTGTTCAGGAGACATACCAATGGTTCCTCAACAACCTCTCGCAGCTCCGGGACAAGTAGAT
Source organism: uncultured Microbacteriaceae bacterium (assembly GCA_903857985.1). Taxonomy (GTDB): domain Bacteria; phylum Actinomycetota; class Actinomycetes; order Actinomycetales; family Microbacteriaceae; genus UBA963. Next base: position 2,145 of record CAIOGW010000167.1, on the reverse strand, counting down.
TACTTGTCATGACCGTTGACCTTTCCACCACTCTCGTGGTGATGCCGGCGCTCAACGAAGAAGAATCAATTGCAAACGTGATTCGGGAAGTTTTTGCTGTTTCTCGCAAGTTGACGATTCTGGTAGTGAATGACGGATCAGAAGACGCTACAGCCCAGGTCGCCAGGGGCGCAGGGGCGCTTGTTGCTTCACTGCCTTACAACCTCGGTGTCGGCGGTGCAATGCGGTGCGGTTTTCGGTTTGCGCGCGCTAACGGCTTCGACAATGTGGTGCAGGTGGACGCCGACGGGCAGCATGCGCCGGCAGATATTCCACGCTTGATCGCTACCCTGGCCGACGCCGACCTCGTGCTCGGTGCGCGCTTTGCCGGGGAAGGCGATTATCAGGCGCGGGGGTTGCGTAGGTTCGCAATGCTGTTTCTGGCAAAGGTGCTGAGTCGCACGACTCGAACCACGCTCACAGACACGACGTCGGGTTTTCGAGCTTCCGGTCCACGTGCCGTGACGCTGTTTGCGCAACACTACCCGGCCGAATACCTCGGCGATACCGTGGAATCACTCGTCATCGCGGCCCGAGCCAACCTCGTGATTCGCCAGGTACCCGTGGCGATGCGAGAGCGCTCGGGTGGCACGCCATCGCAGAGCCCCCTGCGGGCCACGGCCTACCTAGCCCGGGTGGGGATTGGCATTGTTTTCGCGCTAATCCGCCCCAAAGTTTCAATTCACGCAGAGGAGCCCGGTCAATGAGCACGCTGCAGTACGTTCTGGGAATTGTGGCCTCGGTGCTCACCTTGGCTCTGGTTGTGGAGATGCTGCGGCGCAGGCGTTTGCGCGAGCGGCATGCCATCTGGTGGCTTGTCGCGGGAATGTTGGCGTTCATCATCAGCGTTTTCCCCCAAGTCCTGGAGTGGGCCGCCGGACTTTTAGGATTTGACGCCCCAATAAATTTGGCATTCTTTGCCAGTCTTATTCTTCTCTTCTTGGTTGCGCTGCAGCACAGTGCCGAACTGACCAAGGTCGAAAGCCACAATCGAGACCTTGCCGAACAGCTCTCCCTGCTCGAGATCCGTATTCGGGAGCTTGAGGCCGTTAAAGCTCGGCGGAAATAGTTCGCTCGGGTAGCCGGCGCTCTCCATGCCGGGCAAGGTACATCACCGCTATCACCACGAGTGCGTAAGAAACTGATCCCACAACCCACACCGCCAAGGGAGAGATGGGCATCGCCCACCACCATTCGGCATTGGCATCGAGGTTGATGACGGACTCGTCGCTGAGACCGGTTACGTAACGTTTCATATTGGTGAACAGGGCCAGCGATCCTGCCGGAATGAGAACGACCGCGAGAATCCAGGCTTGTGGTCGGGTGAAAGTTACGCCTTTTCGCTCAAAAGCCAACAGGAGCACCCCGGCGATCACGATAAGCAGCGGAAGGATGTAGCGCGGCTGAACGTTTTCCCCCACATAGTTAAGATTCCTCTGCAACACATACAAGGGAACAGCTGCAACCAAGAATGTGACCGCCGCGGCCGTCCAGATGCGCGACCGGCGACTCTTGCCCAGGGCGAAGAACAGCACCGCCACAATCACTCCAGTTGAACCCACTGACACGAGGGTGGGCATCGGCGTGTCAAACCACCCAAGCCCCCACCCGCCGAAAGCACCCTGCCACAAGAACGGCAGCCGCGTTATGTTGAGAACCAGCACACCCAATGGAGACCGTTGGCTCGCTAGAGCATCAAGTTCCGGCGTTCCGGCTGGAATGCCCTGCGACGCCACTGAGGCTTGACCTGCGTTTAAGAAGAAAGCAAAAGCTACGCCGGCCATGATTGCCGGAATGACGAGCGCGAAATAAAACGATCGATCCCGCCTCCAGCACAGTGCAATCGCGGCAAGCGAGCCAACGACCGTGAAGGCGGCAGCATCCGCCCGGGCGCCCGAAGCAGCAATCACCTCGAGAGCAAATACCGCGCCGAGTAAAACACGCTGGAGGCCTCTCCCCCGAAGTTTAAGGAATCCGTAGAGTGCTAGCCACGCAGTGGGCACCGCGGTGATTGCCCACGAGCTGGGATTGATGGAGGGAATGAGAAATAAGCCTAAGGGAAGCGTCGTCACCGTCCACATGAGCAGGAGCGGGCGACGGTTCGCC
>CAIOGW010000166.1 GCA_903857985.1 uncultured Microbacteriaceae bacterium | reverse complement strand
GGCGCCACGACGTCCGGCACCTCGGGTCTCACCTGGGTGGTGGATCCGATTGATGGCACCGTCAACTACCTTTACGGCATTCCCGCGTGGGGAGTAAGCATCGCCGTGGTCGAGGGCGACCCGGATCCGGCAACGTGGACGACGCTCGCCGGGGCCGTGGCCAACGCATCGACGGGCGAGCTTTTTTCGGCGGCGCGCGGCAGGGGAGCGACATGTAACGACCGCGTTCTCGCCGTTTCGCCGACGACCGACCTCGCCACGTCCCTCGTGTCAACCGGATTTGCCTACAGCGCGGAGGTTCGCGCACACCAGGGCACGATGATGCACACCATCCTGCCCCGGATTCGGGACATTCGTCGGATCGGGGCCTGCTCCCTTGATTTGTGTGACCTCGCGGATGGCCGGGTCGACGCCTACTTTGAGCAAACGCTCTCGCCGTGGGATCACGCCGCCGGCGCTCTGATTGCTCGCGAAGCAGGCGCGATAATTACCGGATTTCCGGGCGAAAACGAGAGCCGGGGACTTCTCGTGGCCGCCGCCCCGGGGATTCACTCGGCACTTCTTAGCCTCATTGTTGAGGCGGGCGCGGGCCAGCTTCCCGGGCTGTGAATTTCCTCAGGACGGTCGCCTCAATTGGCAAGAGAGGCACCCACCCGGGTATCCTTTATCAAATCGTAACAATTGCCCCACACCGTTTTGGCGTGTGGTGCTTCAGCCGGGAGTCACGTGAACGAGCACACACCGTACGTAAGCCGCAAGGAGCTTCGCCGTCGCGAAGCTGCCGCCGCGGCGAACGCTTCGGCAGCCGGTGTCGCCTCCCAGCCTGAGTTAGCAGCCGCTCCTCCGAGTGGACAGACATCGGCGATGATGCAACCGACTCACCCCGTAGGGACACAAGCCGTCAGTGTTCCCATGCCGACCTCGCCTCTCACAACATCGTCAATCACGCCTGCTGAGGCCGCCGGAGCTCCTTCCGCCGCTATTCCGGGCATGGGTAAGGGAATGACCGCCGCGCGGTCGACCGATCCCGACACAGCGGTTCGTGCCTCGAACACCACGCGTGCTCGCATGGCTCGCGCTGTCGACCGAACGTCGACCACCAACCCTTCTGGTCGTAAGCGCAAGCGTCGAACGGCCCGCCCGACTCGACGCGAAACGTTGGCCCGCGGCCGCAGGGTGGCTCCGCTGTTGGCCATGCTCTTCGTCGGTGGCCTAGCCCTGGTGACGGCGTTGCCGGCCAACGCGCAGTTTCAGAACTCCTCTTCTGTTGCGTCCGTCAACGGTGGCATGGATGATGATCAGAGTCGCGCCGTGACCGCCAAGTTCCTCGACGGGCAAAGCCTTGAGGCAAGTGCAGGATCCGCCGTTACCAGTCGCGATGCCATCTCGGCAACAACCCTGCGCACGTTCTTTGGCGGTTACACGTCGGCAACCTATGTCAACAATCCTTTGGGCACGATTCAGTGGCCCTTCTCCGTCACGGTGCCCATTACCGATATCTTTGGCTATCGAGTTCCTCCCTGCGGATGGTGTTCTTCCGACCACAAGGGCGTCGACTTTGATACGGGCGAGGGATACCCGTTTCAGGCCATCGCCGACGGTGTCGTAACCAAGGTGAACCTCGCCAACGACAACTCACTCGGTATCTACGTTGTCGTTTCGCACGACGTGAAAGGCATGAGGTTCGACAGCTGGTACGCACACGCGTTGCCCGGTTCTATCATGGTTAGCGAGGGGCAGGCGGTCACCGTCACCCAGAGTCTGGGTCAGGTGGGTGACACCGGTGCATCCACCGGCTCGCACCTCCACCTCGAAATTCACGTCAATGGCGTGCCCGTCGATCCGTTTGCTTGGCTAACTGCGAATGCGGGTTAGAGGCGGAATGCGCCGGTCTGTGACGGGAAAGCCCGACAAGTACTGGCGCGCCCGAACAGCTCCCGAGGCAGTGGACGCAGCGTCGGAATTGCGAGATCAGAATCGGAAGGCACTCCGGCGTCGTCGTTCGAGTGGTACGCCGCTGGCAAAGAACGAGGGATCAAGAAGCCGAGCGAGCACCGTGAGCCGCCGGTCGATTCGAACCGAAGCCAATCGCACACGTCGCTGGGCACCACTGCTTGCCTTCCTTTCGGTGGGTAGCTTGGCCGCCGTTGCGGGAATCCCCTCGTTTGCGGCCTCCGAATCCTCAGCCGAATCTTCTTTTCAGCGTTCTGCCGAGTCCGACCAAAGCGTCACGGGCACCTCGGGTCGCCAGGTTATTCAGCGAGACGGCGTTTCGGCCCTGTCGGGGTACGGCCGGGCCGGCGGCAGGTCGCTGGCAAGTTTCACGAACAACCCCAACGGCTCGATTCAGTGGCCTTTTGCGGTCACCGTGCCGATTTCAGACCTCTATGGTGCTCGCGCCGCGCCGTGCTCCGGATGCTCCACGATGCACGGCGGAGTCGATTTCGATGCGGGCGAGGGTTACCCCATTCAGATCATTGCCGACGGCGTGGTCACGAAGGTTCAACCCCTCGACGACAACTGGGGCGACGGCGTTTACGTCGAGATTACGCACAATGTGAACGGGCAGTCCATCCTGAGCCGATACTGTCACCTGCTCGCGGGGTCAGTCACGGTGAGCGAAGGGCAGGAGGTGCGCGTGGCGCAGCTTCTCGCTCAGGTAGGCGCCACAGGTGCCACAACGGGAGCCCACCTGCACTTTGAGATTTTCGCTAACGGTTCTTCCACCGACCCATATGCCTGGCTAACGCAAAACGCAAATTAGGCATTGAGGGCGACTGCGTCGGAATGATTGCACGCATCGTCTAGCCTTTTATGGGTTCGTAGGCCGGCGCGAGTTGCTGATAGTCTCTTACGGTGCCAGACGGCAGTTTGTCTAACGGCAGCGCCCCGATAGCTCAGTGGTAGAGCACTTCCATGGTAAGGAAGGGGTCGCGAGTTCAAACCTCGCTCGGGGCTCGCATCGAGTTCGTCTCGGTTCGTGGCTGGGTAGCTCAGTTGGTGAGAGCGCACGACTCATAATCGTGAGGTCGCGGGTTCGAATCCCGCTCCAGCTACAAATGACGAGACCCCCTTATCGG
>CAIOGW010000165.1 GCA_903857985.1 uncultured Microbacteriaceae bacterium | reverse complement strand
TCACAACGGGAAGTTTAGGTACCCCCCTCTTGACCGACGCAATTGCCCATCTTGAGTGTCGACTCATGGAAAGAAAAGACGTTGCAACCCATGCCATTTTCATTGCACAAATTGAATCCGCGTCATCCCGAAACGGCTCGCCCTTGGCATACTGGCGCAGTGCATTTGGCAACTTCGGAGTTGAGTAGATCTTCTACTTTCAGCGGTGTCGAAGTTCCGGCGGCATTAGGCCCGAAGTTCGTTTGCGATGAGGTGCGCGTGATCTGGCCAAATCTCGTGGCCGCCGGGGTGCCGCAACCACGTCACGTCGGCGCCGCAGCCTCGAAGCTGGTCAACCCACCACTCGCTCACGTCTACCGGCGCATAGGAATCGTTGTCCCCATTTGCTAGCCACACTCTTGTGCCGGTGAGGTCGACTCGGTCAACGTGGGCAAACGGAATGGTCGAACCAAACAATGCCGCACCCGCCAGCATCTCGGGTCTGCGAATCATGAGTGCCGAGGCCGTGTTGGCGCCATTGCTGAATCCGGTCGCAAAGATATTGCCAGCATCCACGTCGTACTCGTTCGCAGCCATGGTGATGAATTCCGCCAGATCGTCGACCGCCGCTTCTATTGATTGCTCGTTGAACGTGCCGTCGGCATAGCGCTCAAAGAAGCGGTTCATTCCGCCCTCGAGGTGTGTTCCGCGCGGCGACAGGATTGATGCCGTGGAGTCGAGTGCCTGCGCAAGCCCCAGAATGTTGCGCTCGTCGCCGCCGGTGCCGTGCAACGCCAAAATCGTTCGTGACGAGGTTCCCTGAGTGAAGACGTGCGGGCGCGAGAGGTCGTTATTCGCCATGTGACGCAACGCTAATCTGTGGCAACGATTTCTCGATCTGCTCCCGGCTTGGCTCGAGCCAGGGCGGAAGTTTGAGCTTTCGGCCCAGTTCGAGAAGCGGCTCGTCGGTGGCGAAACCCGGCTCGTCGGTGGCGATTTCAAAGAGCACCCCACCCGGTTCTCTGAAGTAGATGCTCTTGAAGTACTGGCGGTCCATGATGTCGGTGACCGACACTCCCTGCTCGCGCAGTTCTTGCTGCCAGAGCTCCATTGTTGCCAGGTTGGGTGCGCTAAAGGCGACGTGATGCACCGTGCCCCCAGCTTGCATGCCTGGCTCGCGAACTCCGCCCAGAACCTCAACCTGAGCACCCGAAGCGCCATCGGCCATGGAGAAGCTGGCGCGGCCCGCGCTCTCGCCCGAATAGTTCATGCCGAGCATGTCGCGGAGCATGTTCGCAGTGGGGTCGATGGCGCTTTCAGACAGCTCCACGGCGTGCAACCCGCGGACGGCGTGCTCGGCCGGAATGTTTCCCACTCCGTCCCAACCGCTTCGGGTGTCACCCGTCGTGCCCACAAGTTGCAGGCGCATGCCGTCGTGATCGCGCAGTTCGAGCACATCCTGGCTGGCCGCGTCCGCGGTGCGCGACGTCTCGATGCCCAGGGCGCCGAGGTGCTGCGCCCAGAAGCCGACTGATTCAGCCGGGATCGAGAAGGCCGTGGCGCTCGTCATGCCGGCGCCGTCGTGACCCTTCGCAACACCCGGCCACGGAAAGAAAGTGAGGATTGACGACGGTGAACCGGCTTCGTCGCCGTAATAGAGATGCCACACGTGCGGGGCGTCGAAGTTCACGGTTTGTTTGACCAAACGCAAACCCAGAGCCTTGGTATAAAAATCAACGTTCTGCTGCGGGTCTCGGGCAATAGCGGTCACGTGATGAATGCCGTGGGGGGTGATTGTCATTTCTTCTCCTTACCTGAGAAACACTGAAGGTAGCGATTTCATTCCGGCCGATGTTGGCCGTTTCCGAGCGACCTCAGTAACCGGTTCGTCGAGATGAGGGCGCCGCCGAGAACCGCCGGAATGCCGCCGCCCGGGTGCACCGACGCGCCAACACGCCACAGCCACGGGCTCAGTCGCGATGAGTAGGTGGGAGAGTGAAAAGGGCCGCTGCGCCACCAGGGATTGCTCTCGCCGTAGAGGGCGCCGCCCAGGCCGCCGAAACCGGCGAAATACTGCGGGTGAAGAATCGCGTGATCCGTGATCATGTCGGCGAGCGGGCGCGGGAGCCCGAGAACGCCACTGATGCGCGTCATCTCACGTTGAACGAACTCGCTTGTGAGGTCATAGCTCTTGCCGTTCGGCGGAGCCGTCAGAAGGATGGCGACGGTCGGGCGGTCGTTGGGGTAGATGTGTCCGGCCCGGTAATAGTTGAGAAATGCCATTGTCTGCGCGGGAAGAGTTCGACTCTTCAGGCTCGCATAGAGGTCATCGGGCTCGTCGGGCATGATCACCGAGTGAGTGACCACGGAGCTGGGTAGCTCTGTGTCGAGCACGGCAAACACCGCGATGCCCGAGCACGACGCCGAGCGACTCTTCTTGACTTTTTTGCCCCTCAGGCCGTCGAGCACTCCCTTGTCGAGGCCGCTCACAATGATGTCCGGCTCGTAGGTTGCCGATTCTGTGACGACGCGGCGACGCGAAACCGATGTCACCCGCTCGTCGAGGTGAACGGATGCGCCCGATTCCATCGCGAGGCGGGCAAGCATCTGTGCGAGTTCGTTGACGCCACCCGTGGGAACCCACACGCCGTCGGTTGCCATCACTGCCGGCATGGTGGCAAACAGCGCCAGCGTGGCGCTCGGCGCCACGCCCGCATTGAGCGTGTGAATGGAGATCACCTCGCGCAGGTCTTCGGGCATCCACGAGAGGCCATCCAAGTATTTTTTCGTGGTGAGTCTGCGGCCGTAGTGCCGAAACAGTTGTGCCGCCGCAGGCACAATTGCCGCGTCCCACGGATCATTGGTCAGCATGGTCGTGATGTGGTTACCGAGGGGGCCGTGCTCGGCTTCAAAACGATCCCACGCGGGTTTCCACGCATGCCCTTTCTCGACCGGCAGATTTGCTGACTGGCCTCGAAAGAAGTAACGGCCCACTTCGGGCAAGCGCTGAAGATCGAGAGGGGCGATTTCGCGTGCTTTTCTCGAGTCGCGTGTACCCAGCTCATCGAATCGTTGCAGGAACTTTTCGATCGCGGCAGGGAAGGTGACGAGCGAGGGGCCGGTGTCGATTCTCTGCCCAGCCACCTGAATTCGTCGGCTTTTGCCCCCTACCCAGCCGTTGCGTTCGAGAACGGTGACGTCGTGCCCGGCCCGGGAGAGCAGGGCGGCCGACGCCAGCCCGCCGAGTCCGGCCCCAATAACGATGATGCGCCGACGCGTCATGGGTAGAGCCCGAGTAACATGCCGGCCACCAGTTGCACGCCCGCAACGGCGCCGGCAATGTAGGGAAACGCCACGGAATACTTATACAGCCGCTTCGCCTGAGCGCTCGTTGGCGTTCGCCAGTTGGCAAAGAGGAGCCACCCCGATATCGCCGCCGACACAACGGCCACAGGGATGTTCACGAGGGCGAAGGCAGCCGTCGAGACAATCCACCATGATCCCGACCAGACCAACGAACCGCGAACGCCGAACCGGACGGCCGTCGTCGTGATGCCGGCAGCTGAATCTTCGCCGATGTCTTGGATGGCGTCGTAAACGTGTTTCGCCACGCTCCAGGTCATCAACCCGACGACGGCGGCCCAGCTCGGTTCAACACCGAGCGCGAGGGGTACAAACGCGAGGGGGAACGCGTAGTCTGCGTTGCTGAGGGAGTCCCAAATGGGCCGCCCCTTGAAGCGCAACGGCTTTCCCGAGTACTGCCAGAAAAGAAAGGTGTAGGCGAGCACCCAGATGAAGGCGACCACGGGAATCGTCACGGCGAAGTAGACCAAAAACGGCACGTTGAGGATAACGACGGCCCAACTGATCATGCGTACTTCAGAGGGTGTGATTTTCGCCCCTCCGAAGCCACCTTTGCGGTCGTTGTCGGCATCCGTTTCTTGGTCAAAAATGTCGTTGATGCCGTAAATCAGGAGGTTGAAGGGAAGCGTTGCCCACAACAGAAACGGGATGATCTCCCACGACCAGAGAAACCCCGAGAGCCACATCGCGACGATGGTGGTGCCCACAGTGTTAATCCATAACACGGGGCGAGAAATCTCGACAAGGCGGCGCAACACCCTATGAACGCTAGCATTCGCGCGCCTCTCGAACCTTGGCGCCCTCTCCTTGGCGCCCTCCGGCTAGGATTCTCTTCGGACCATGACCGCAGTGATGGCAACCATTGAGTTATCAGGGAGAGATGACTGTGTCAGCAGAGCCTTTTGCTCAGAAGTACGGGCCCTACGCGCTGGTTGCCGGCGGGTCGTATGGCCTTGGTGCCGCGTTCGCTGAGGGGATTGCGCGACGCGGAGTGAACCTCGTCATCGTTGCGCGCAATAAGGATGCTCTCAACACCACGGCCGCCCGCATTCGCGAGACCCACGGCGTTGACGTGAAGACCATCGTCGCCGACCTGGCCGACGTCGACAACGTGAAGAAGCGCGTGAGCGCGCTCAGCGTTGAGATCGGTCTGTTTGTTTATGACGCGGCTTTCGTACCGATTGGCCCGTTCGCTGAAGCGACCGAAGACCAGCTTGCGGCCGCGGCGGCTGTAAACGTACGGGCGCCGTTGCTGTTGACGAAGTTTTTTGCCACCCCCATGATCACGCGCGGGCGAGGCGGGATTGTGCTGATGTCATCGCTTGCCGGCGGACAGGGCAGCCCCAATCTGGCGACTTACGCGGCCACAAAAGCATTCAACACCATCCTCGCCGAGGGCCTTTGGAAGGAGCTCTCCCCACTGGGCGTCGATGTGCTCGTGTGCACCGCGGGAGCGATCATGACGCCCGGATACGAGCAGGCAGAAAACGTCAAGCCGGCGCCCGGCACGCTGCCTCCCGTCACGGTTGCCGAAACGACGTTGGATGCGCTGGGCAACGGCCCCGTTGTGGTGCCCGGCGCCGTGAACAAAATCGGTCGCTTCATGATGACCCGGCTGCTCAGCAGACGCGCCGCCATCGGTATTATGTCCAAGAACACTGGAGGCTTGTCGTGACTATCTTTTTGGGTCTGATCACCCCGCTCATTGCGTATGCCGTGATCACGTTGTTGCACCTTGTGCTGCCTGCGCACCGCGTGAAGGGCTACGTCATCAACGACGCCACGGGCGAGGTGTTGCGTTACCGCATCAACGGACGCTACGTACTGGTGGTCAGCATCGCCCTGTGGCTGGTGCTCGGTTTTACCAACCTCGTGCCGTTCACCTGGCTCTACGAGACGCGGTGGTGGGGCCTCATTGGTGCCGTCGTCATCGGGCTGGTCTACGCGCTGGTCGTTGTGTTGAAGTTCCCTCCCGTGCGCTCCTCGTTCCTGGCTGATTTCTGGTTCGGCCGGTCAAAGCAAGCGCAGTACAAAGGTGACCTACTCGACGCCAAGGTATGGCTTTACCTGGTGGGGGCGGTGGTCCTGCAGCTCAACGTTCTCTCGTTCGCGGTGTTCCACATCACGACTGTTGCCGAAATCAACCCCGGCTTCTTGCTGGCCTGCGGCATGCTCACCTGGTTCTGCTTTGAATACTTGATCTTCGAGCGCGTGCACCTGTGGACCTACGACTTCATTGCCGAGCGCGTCGGCTTCAAGCTCGGCTTCGGATGCCTGGCCTTCTACCCTTACTTCTACACGGTGTCCCTCTGGTTCACGGCCGACCTGCCCAACCCGGGCGTACCCACGTGGGCCACAGTGATGTGTGGAGTGCTCTTCTTCGGTGGCTGGGTTCTCACCCGCGGCGCCAACATGCAGAAGTTCCGTTTCAAGACCGCTCCCGAGCGCAGCTTCTTCGGAATCGTTCCCGAATCCCTCAGCAACGGAAAGCACACCCTGCTGGTCAACGGATTCTGGGGTGGCAGCCGGCACATCAACTACCTCGGAGAAATCCTTCAAGCCGTGGCCATCGCCGCGGCAACGGGTTACTACGGCATTTGGATGATCTGGCTGTACCCGCTCTACTACATCGCCCTTTTCGTCTCCCGCGAACGCGACGACGAGAAGATTTGCGAGGCCAAGTACGGGTCGCTGTGGGGTAAGTACACCGCAAAGGTCAAGTACCGCATCATCCCCGGTATTTACTAAACCCGGCTCGCACGATGGCCGAGCAGAGGCAACCGACCGAACTCGACAGCATCGCCGAGGAGTGGGTTGACACCCTCTGTGAGCTCGACCCCGAATA
>CAIOGW010000164.1 GCA_903857985.1 uncultured Microbacteriaceae bacterium | reverse complement strand
TGAGCTCCGGCGGCCATAAGAGCCCGCGCAACCTCGCTCATGGTGGCTCCCGTGGTGATGACATCGTCGACGATGGTGACGTTGCGCCCTCGAACGATGTCTGCGCGCTGGGGAGACACGCGAATCGTGTGGGCGACGTTGTGCCATCGCGCATCGCGAGTGAGCGTCGTTTGGTCCACGTGTCGCGGCTGAACCTCGAGCACCGCCACGGGAGTGAAACCCGCGGCGCGCGCCAAGGTGTGAACCGGATTCCACCCGCGCCGGCGATAGGCCCGACGCGATTGGGGGACCGTCACGACGATGCCCCCGCGCCCGTCACCTCCGGTGCGTGTCACGACATCGACCACAGGGTCACGAGGGGGAGAAATCGAGCGGAGCACACCGCCGAGGTACGGTGCGAAATCAGATCGACCCGAGTCTTTGAAGAGGGTGATGACGCGCAAGATGTCTGGGCCGGCTGCGAGCGCGGAGTGCACCACCAGGGAACCTCCCGGGAGTGCGAGCGTACGTTGAGCTCCACCGGGCTCTCGCATGCGCAGATCGCACGTTTCACACACCACAACATCCAACTCGCCACAGAGGGCGCACACCCGCGGCACAACGAGGTCGACGAGGGCACCCCAGAGCGCTCGCGTGCTGTTCATGGCGGAAGTGTGGCGCCTCGGGCCGCTAACGCCCGCCAATGGATTCGGACGGTGGACAGTTCGCGTTGGTTAGCGTGCGGGACGACGGGTGGGGGTCTACTGCACCGTGAGGAGTGCGGTCACTTCCGTCGCGTTAACCAGCCACGACGTTGTGCCGCGCGGCTGGCTGAGAACTCCGGCCGGGGAAAGTTCGCGGAGGTGTGCGACGGCGCTGCCGCCGGAAAGGCTCGCGACCGAACCGACGGCCGCATAGTTCAGAGACTGACCGCCCACGACTTGACGAATGATGTTTGCGCTAAGCGCGTCACCCGAACCGGCCACAGCCACCGTGATGGCATCGAGCCACACGGCGTCGACGGGGTATCCGGCCGGAGCGACGAGGTCAATGGGTGCTCCCAGCGCAGTGGGATTACCCCGCTCGTCGCGGGCCACACTCGACACCACAACGCGCGCGCGATCGCCTCGAACGTACATCACCACCGCCCGCTGCCCGTCGAGAGAAAGGCGCAGCGCGACAATGCTGCTGGCCTCGGACCACGGCACCGCCACAGCAATCTGGGACCCGTCGGCAGCGCGTGCCAAAACCTCAGTGGGGTTGTCGCGCGGCACCGTCCACACGTTGCCGTAGTCGTCAAGCGCCGGCGCGATGAGTCCCGGTCGCGAATCAACCATGATCGGGGCACCTCCCGCGCGCGTCACCCACACACCGTCTGGGGAAAGCAATGCGAGGGTTGCGAGGTCTGACGAAACGGTCCCCGCCGTGATCCCCGTGAGGTCTACGCCGCGGGTTGATAGGAGAGGCAACGGTTCTACCGTCGTGCCCGAGAGTTTTCCCAGCTTTCCATCGCGAATGACAACAGGTCTGCCGTCCACGATCGGCATCATCTGTGCCATCGCGACGCTCGTACCCTGCACGCGCTGGCTGCTTCCCAGAATCTGCAGGTCTACGTCTTTCACGTTCGGTACCTGGGTGAGAGATGCCAGCAGCTGAATCTTCATGAGCGACGTCGCGGCCGCCGACGCGCGCAGACTCTGCGCGTCAAGGTCGACCACGGCCACACCGTTCTGCACGGGAACGGCATCGGCAACCAGTCGCGTCCCCGCGGGAAAAGCTGTGATCGCTGCACCGGTGGAGCTCAACCACGCCGAGGGCCCCGCCAACAGGGCCTTTACGATGCGCGTGGTGGTTGACGCCCGTGACGGAAACCAGCGCACATCGGGCACGAGTCGCCGGTTGTCCGGGGAAAGAAAATAGAGGCTGGTTTGACGGAACACCTGAAGGAATGTGTTTCTGTCAATCACGATGCCCGGGGGCAGAGTGCTAATGCGCCACTGGCCGCCCTGCTGCTCGAACGAGTACGTCATGTCGGCTCGCACGGGCGTCTGCTGCTGCGTGAATCGTCCCTCGGCATCGAGAACCGCCGAGGCGTCAATTCCCAAACTGATCGTGGTGTCACTCAGTTGGCGACTGGGTCGAACTCCCGAGTCGACAAGTGTCACCGCGCTCGGATTCCACGTCTCGCTTGCCCCCACGGTGAGAAACTGCCGGGCGATGGCAAAGTCGTTTTGCGGACTCGAGGCGGCCTCGATGAAGCCGCGCAGGATTGTCGTCGGATCGGCGTCAACCTCAGGACCCGCGGGTAAAAACTCGATTTCAGCTGTTCCCGGTCCGGCAATCTCGCCACCCTCATTGACGCCGCTCGAACGAGGAATGCCCGAGCATCCGGTGAGCACCACGGCTGCGACGACAAGAAAACCTACACCGGCCAGTCGGCGAACGCGCCTCACAGCTCGGCCTCTGCGGCAGCCGGCTCAAGAGCAAGGGGTGATTCGCCCGCCGGCACACCGGGAGTTCGGGGAAGGGTCAAACGGAATCGTGCTCCCCGTCCGGCTTCGGCCCACACGTCGATAGCGCCGTCGTGCACGCGGGCGTCTTCCCACGCAATGGCGAGGCCGAGGCCGGTTCCACCGAGCGTGCGCTGTCGCGAAGGGTCTCCGCGCCAGAACCGCTCGAAAATGTGCGTGACCTCGTCTTGCCCCATGCCCACACCTGAGTCCTCAACGACAACGGCCACCGCAGTTGCCGTTGAATCGATCTCCACCCGTATCGGCTTTGCTTCGCCGTGCTCCACCGCATTACCCACCAGGTTCACGATGATGCGACGAATGCGACGGGGGTCAACGTCTGCCTCACAGTGTCCGCCGGGTGAGTGAATCTCGATGGGCGAGCCCCGGCCCTCGGCCAGTGTCTGAATAGACGCCACCACGTCCTCCGTGAGTGCCACGAGGTTCGTGGGTTCTCGCATCAACGTGGCCGTCTTCGCGTCGTAGCGGCTAATTTCCATGAGGTCGGTAAGGAGGTTTTCAAACCGGCCAATCTGTTTGTGCAGCAGTTCCACCGATCGACGCGACGGAGCATCGAGTCGGTCGCGGTTGTCGAACACCACATCCGACGCCAAACGCATGGTGGCCAGCGGTGTTCGAAGTTCGTGCGAAACATCAGACACGAATCGCTCGCGAACGTCGGAGATGGCGCTCAGTTCGCGCAACTGAGCCTGAAGACTGTCAGCCATGTCGTTGAAGCTCTGGGCGAGAGTGGCCATGACGTCTTCGCCCTGAACGGGGATGCGTTCGTCGAACCCTCCCGCCGCGAACTCCCGCGACGTGGCCGCCGCTGTTCGAATCGGAATGACAACCAATCGTGCCACAAACCACGCAATTCCTCCGATGAGCAGCAGCAGTACTGTTCCGGCAATCCAGAGCACCTGTTGGATGAAGGCGAGCGTGGATGCCGCCGGGGAAAGATCGAAGCCGATGTAGAGCTCGTAGTCGCCGACTCCCGGAATCGTGGTCAGGGAGCCCACGATGATGCCGGGCTGGTTAGCGTTTGGGCCGACGATGTCGACGGACTGCCAGTACTGCCGCCCGGAGCCTGTTCTCACGGTCTCACGCAGATCGGCAGTAATCACTCCGCCGCTCAACTCGGGACTCGTGAAGTCTTGTGGCGACAGCGGATTGGGGTCTTGACCCGGGGTTCGGTACAGCGCCAGCCACGAGCTGGAGGACGCATCCCGAACGGCAACCGTAGCTTGGCTCACCACGCTCTGCACGTCAGTGCGGTCGACAACATCGGCCGAATCAAATATTTGCTGCCCCACTACTTGAGCTCTGGCCGCATCGGACAACGACTGCTTGAGGCGTGAATCGAAGAGATCCTGCGAGATGCTCCACGACAGGTAGGTGCCCACGGCAATGATGGCGATCAGTGATAGCGTCACCGAAATGATGACGGTACGAATCTGAAGGGAACGGCGCCACGCGTGCAACGACAAACGGGGCACGCTGCCATAGTCGAACGTCCGCAGGCGTGTCCAGAACGCCGACACCCCTAGTCTCCGCCGGCTCGGTAGCCCACGCCACGAACGGTACGCACGATGCGCGGGTCATCGGGATCGTGCTCGACCTTCGAGCGCAGACGCTGCACGTGCACGTTGACCAGGCGGGTATCGGCCTTGTACTGGTAGCCCCAGACCTGTTCGAGAAGTTCCTCCCGGCTGAGTACCCGGTGTGGCTGGGACGCAAGTGTCACGAGAAGTGTGAACTCCAGCGGCGTCAAGCTGATGTCGCGGCCATCGCGCATTACCCGGTGCGCCATGGTGTCAATCGTGATGTCTTCGACGGTGTAAGTCTCTGGGGCCAGGAGAGAAGCGGGGCTGGGCCTCAGCCGCGCACGCACCCGAGCGATCAGGATGTTCGTCGAACACGGCTTGACAATGTAATCGTCCGCTCCCATTTCGAGGCCGGTAATGACATCGGCATCGTCGTTCTTCGCCGTGATCATGACGATGGGCGTGCCAGAAACTTCGCGGATGCGCCGACAGACCTCGATGCCGTCGATTCCCGGAAGCATGACATCGAGCAGTACCAGATCGGGATTAACCCGACCGAAAGCTTCGAGGGCGCTGGGTCCATCGCCGCAGACCGTGATCTCGAATCCGGCCTGGGTGAGCGCGATCCCCATCATCTCTGCCAGATTGCTATCGTCGTCAACAATGAGCACGTGCGCGCTCGACTCGGTGACACTCTGAGCCATCATCGCCTCCGCTGCCCTAGGGACCAATCGGATTTAGCGTAGCGCGCCATGGCTGAAAGCCCGCCGACGAAAACCTGTATGGATCTAGTAGCGGTAGAGCTCAGGCTTGAACGGCCCCTGCGGAGCGACGCCGATGTAGGCCGCCTGCTCGGGCGAGAGCTGGGTAAGCACCACGCCGAGGGCGTCGAGGTGCAAGCGAGCCACCTTCTCGTCGAGAATTTTGGGCAGGACGTATACGCCGACGGGGTACTCCGCTGTGCGCGTAAACACCTCAATCTGCGCCAGGACCTGGTTCGTGAAGGACGTGCTCATCACGAACGACGGGTGACCCGTGGCGTTACCGAGGTTCATGAGACGACCCTCACTGAGTACGAGGATGCTGCGACCCGACGGCAGATTCCATTCATCCACCTGGGGTTTGATAGACGTCTTCGTGGCGCCGGGCAGAGACTCGAGGCTCGCCATGTCAATCTCGTTGTCGAAGTGGCCCACGTTCGAGACGATGGCCTGGTTTTTCATTGCCAACATGTGCTCGACGGTGATGACATCTTTGTTGCCGGTTGAGGTGACAAAAATATCGACCTCACCCACGACGTGCTCGATCGGCAACACCTGGTAGCCGTCCATAACAGCCTGCAGCGCACAAATAGGGTCGATCTCAGTAATGATCACGCGGGCACCCTGGCCGCGAAGTGCCTCGGCGCAGCCCTTGCCCACATCGCCGTAACCGGCAACGAGAGCAACCTTGCCGCCCATCAAAACATCGGTAGCACGGTTGAGGCCATCGGGAAGCGAGTGGCGGATGCCGTACTTGTTATCGAACTTCGTCTTGGTCACGGCATCGTTGACATTGATGGCGGGGAAGAGCAGCTCGCCCTTCTTGTGCAAATCGTAGAGGCGGTGCACGCCCGTGGTCGTTTCTTCCGTCACGCCGATGAGCTCCTCAGCAATGGCGTGCCAGCGGCGGGGATTCTCGTCAAACACGCGACCCAGCAGACCGAGTACCTCGGCGTACTCTGCCGAGTCGGCAGTATCCGGTGAAGGGACGCCTCCGGCAACTTCGTAATTGCGACCGTGGTGAACGAGCATGGTGGCGTCGCCGCCGTCATCCAAGATCATGTTGGGGCCTGCCTCGGCACCCACTTCGTAGCTCCAGTCGAAGATGCGATTTGTGCACCACCAGTACTCTTCGAGCGTTTCGCCCTTCCACGCAAAGACGGGCGATCCCGCGGGCTGGTCAACGGTCCCGTTCGGCCCCACGGCGACTGCAGCGGCAGCCTCGTCCTGCGTGGAGAAGATGTTGCACGAGGCCCAGCGAACCTCGGCGCCGAGTGCCACGAGAGTTTCGATCAGCACGGCCGTCTGCACGGTCATGTGGAGTGAACCGGCGATGCGCGCACCCTTAAGCGGTGCCGACGCACCGAACTCAGCACGGAGTGCCATCAGCCCGGGCATCTCGTTCTCGGCAAGGCGAATCTGGTGGCGACCAGCCTCGGCCAGAGCCATGTCAGCGACCTTGAACTGAGTTGCGGGCAAAACGCGCGTTGCGGTGAGCGTCATGGTGCGTCCTTTCGGATAAGAGCGAGAACTTCGTCGCGAATACGACTCATAGTGTCGTGATCCGCGGCCTCAACATTAAGGCGAAGGAGCGGTTCGGTATTCGACGGCCGCACGCTAAACCACCAAAAGGGTCGCGTTGCATCCATCTCTCCAATCATAGTCAATCCGTCGAGGTTGTCTTCGCTGGCCCGCGAGTCGAAAGCGCTGCGAACGCGCTCAGTAGCGACCGCGACATCGGCCACGGTGGAGTTGATTTCACCACTCAGGGCATAGGGCGTGAAACGCGCGCGGAGTGCCGACATGGGCTCGTCATGGGCACCCAGCTCGGCAAGCACATTGAGGGCTGCCAGCATTCCGTTGTCTGCACCCCAGAACTCGCGGAAGTAGTAGTGCGCCGAGTGCTCGCCGCCGAACACGGCAGAGGTGCGTGCCATCTCATCTTTGATATATGAGTGACCCACGCGGGTGCGTACAGGAGTTGCACCCGCTGCGTGAATGGTCTCGGCAAGAATGTTCGACGTGATCAGATTGTGGAGCACCACCACATCGTTGGCTCCGTGGGCCTGAACGCGCGAGATTTCACGCAGGGCAACGATGGCGGCAATCGCCGAGGGCGAGACGGCCTCGCCGAGTTCGTCAACCACAAAGCACCGATCCGCATCGCCATCAAAGGCCAAGCCGATGTCGGCCCCGTGATCAACCACGGCACGCTGCAGGTCGACGAGGTTTGCCGGCTCCAGGGGGTTGGCCTCGTGATTGGGGAACGTTCCGTCGAGCTCAAAGTAGAGCGGGATAACTTCCACGGGAAGTTGAGGAAGCCCCACCGCCGTTTCGAGAACGGCCGGGACGGTGAGGCCACCCATGCCGTTTCCGGCGTCGACCACGATGCGCAGGGGACGAATGGAGCTCAGATCTACGAGCGACCGCAGATAGGCGGCGTAGTCGTGCAGAACGTCACGCTCGTCGATGAGACCGGGGCTGTGGTGTGCCGGAATATCCGCGTCAAGAAAAGCGAGGGCCCGATCCCGAATGGCAGCCAGCCCGGTATCCAGGCTGATTCCCTGAGCGCCGGCACGCGAGAACTTGATGCCGTTGTACTCGGCGGGGTTGTGACTGGCCGTGAACATGGCGGCCGGCGCATTCCAGGCGCCCGAGGCGTAATAGGTTTCGTCCGTGGAGCACAAGCCGAGCAACGAGACGTTAGCTCCCCGACGGGCCGCGCCCTCGGCAAAAGCGTGGGCAAAGACCGGGGAAGAATCGCGCATGTCGTGTCCGACCACCACCAGTGCTCCGGCGGCCTGCACCTCATCAACAAACGCCGCGCCGAGGGCACGAATCATGTCTTCGGTGAGGTCTTCGCCCACCACGCCACGAACATCGTAGGCCTTGACAGCGGCAGTGAGGCGGGCGCGAATGTCAGGGTTCATCCTGCAATTCTACGTGCCGAAACAGGCGCCACCCGTGCGCGGGCGTGAGGCGTTGAGCGTGCGTGAGGCAGAGGTCATACCCCTCGCCGGCATAGTCGGGTGCCAGCAGACCCACGGCCACGGTGCTCCCTTCGTAATCAAGGGTCACGGTTGCCGCGGCTACTTGCGAGCACGAGGATTTGGAACAGCGGCGATCTGACACAGGCTTCAGCCTAGGCACGCCGAATGGCTAGCATGGGGACATGCCAGCCAGCGGATCCGGTGAGTTTTCGTCGTCTCGCGCGCGCACCCGCGGCCGCGGTTCAGATCGGCACGGTCGAGGCATGCGCTCTCCGGTCACAGGACCCCACCTCCCGGTCATTCACGGCAGAACCGAGAAATTCTTCACCACCGTGGCGCAGACAGCACAGTATCTGCGATCCCTCTGGAACAAAGAACTCGCCGACGTGACGTTTGAGGTAGCCGCAAACCCCGCCTCTCCGTTGGCCCCGGGCGACATTCCGCGCTGGTCTGTCGACTCCTCGGCCAAGCGCATCGTGCTTTACCGGGTTCCCATCCAGCGACTCAGTCGCCTGCACGTCGATGACGATCTGCACCGTCAGATGGCGATAGAGGAGTGCGTATTTCGTGCCGTGGCCGAGTACCTCGGCCGCCGCCCCGAAGAACTGGGGCCCGAACGCTTTCACCCGTAGCCACGACAGTTACCGGGGGTAAACCATGATCCCCGAGCCCAGTGGGCTGGCCGGAGTGAGCGGCACCGACGCGCCGAGGCCTATCGCGGCGTAGTTAACTGCCGCGTAAACGGCAACCTCGCTTGACAAGACATAGCGAGCACCGGGCACCAGCAGAACCGCGCGAACGCCGTTGGCCGGTATGGTCACGTCGGGGAAAGACGTGTCATCTTGTGAGAGGCGAATCGTCACATCGGACTTGCCAGAGTTAAACAGGGTGAGTGTGGGATTCGGGCCCGACGAGACGTTGACCAGGGTTTCACCCAGAACGGGGAGTGTGGCCACATTCCAGGTGAAGTCGCCACCGACAATAGGTGCTACCGAGGCCGACGCGTCCGGTCCGAGCGTCTGGCCGGGAGCGGTGAAGAAGCCGTCCAGTGCTTCATCGCCTTCGTCTACGAGGGAGGCGGTCTGGGCTCGTGACGGACCGGTCGTTTCCCGCTGGGCTGCGGGCGTCGAACGGGGTGACGTAGTCGCGGAAGACGACGATTGTGGCACGGCCCGGGGGGTGCTTGTTCCTACGGGGGTGGGCGGGGCCGTTGCCGTGGCAAGGGGATCAACGTCCGCGTAGTTGATGGTGCGCGCCGCGGCTACAACCGGGTGCGTCGCGGTAACAACCAGCGTGTAGACACCGTCGTCGAGACTTCCGAAGGGCAGCTCGACCACACGCCCAGCAGCAATCGTGGACTTTACCGCCACGGGCTTGCCGCTCACGCCATATGCCGTCACCGTGACCGTGGCGTCGTTCTCGCCGGGCACTCCAATGCGAACCGCCGGCTCACCATCACTGGTGACCATGCCGCCCTCACTGGCGTGCTGACTGGCCATTCCCGACAGGCGAATGCCGGGAATCACCAAACGCAGGTTGGGGCTCGCACCCTGAGCGATTAATTCCACGCCGTCCGGCAAAAGTGTGCGCACCACAGACTGCTGCAGGGTGGGCACCACCTGACCACCCGTACTCGAGACACGCACCACGGGATTGCTCACGTTAGGTGCCAGAGCGGCCAGCGAGACGATGCGCTGACTGCCCGGTTCCACGGTGATTCCCGCTGACCCCGGTCCTGATACCCAGCCCTTCTCGCCCAGCACCGTGACGGTGACATTCGCGGAGACCTCGGTGGGATTGGCGAGAAAGAGGAGGGTGGTGCGACCCGTTTGGGTCGACCCGCCAACCAGCCACGCGTCGGTCGAAGCCTCGCCGCAGGCGGCCGTGGCCAGCCCAGCAATTGATTCGGACACAACCTGCTGCGATTGCACGCCCGCAATCTGGGGCAAGACGTCGGCCGTGGGTGCGGGAGCGAACAATTGCTGAGGCTGAGTCAGAGAGTCGCCGGATGAGGCATCGGGAGCCGAGAGCGCCGTCTGTGTGATGGCGGTATCTTGCGCCGACGTGACGTACTCAGGAACACCCACCGCCCCGAACGATGTGGCGTCTCCGTCCAGGCTCAACACATCAACAACGCTGCCCGGGCAGATCAGGTGCTGATCAGTCGGCGTCGGCGTGACCAGTTCTGACCGCGCGTTTGCCGTGAATTGCGGCAGTGGCACGATGCACAGAAACCCCACCACGGCGGCCGCAATGGCTGCCCCCACCAGTCCGGCAGCCGATCGCAACCCGTATCTCAAAAAGTTCTTACGCTTCGTCATCGTCACCTGCCAAAAGATCGATGGTTTCGTCATCGACGTCGTCCTCAACGGGATCTTCGCGCCGACGACCCTCAACGCGGGGTGGTCCGGTAGGAATCGCCACGAGCAGCGTGAGGATCATCACGAGCGACTGGGCCGCCAGGATGATGGTGCGCCACGGTTGTGTTGCCGAAGCCGGGGTAGCGCTCTCAACGTCGACCGTTGTCACGTCGGGGTAACTCCAGAGCAGCCCCACGTCCGTCTCGCCGATGGGAGTCAGGGTGGGGTTTGCATCGAGCGACGATCGCACGCGTGAGCTGGCGGTGGCGGCTTCTGCCGTGGTGCGCGACGCGTCACCCGTTGCCGACGGGGCAAGCAAAATGTAGCCGATGCCCCACTGCCGCAGTTGCGGTTCGGCTTGAGCTCCACCGGTCGAGCTGAGGTCGCCGGCGAGGAGTGCCAGTTGTTGCTGCCCCTCCCCCGTGCCAACGCTCGTGTTGATGAGTGTCGAGGACTGATCCAGCGTCAGTCCCTGACCCCGAACCACTACCGCAGCAATACCGCCCTCGGGTTGTGGCGTGATGACGAGGGTACCCACGCGTGGGTTGGTCGCCGCCGTGGCCACCACGTATGCCGGTAGCGTCCGGCCCGTGGAGGCGGCCACTTCTCCGGTGCCTCCAAGGAGCGAACCCACCAGCGGAACGGCGAGCAGAACAACCGCACCGGTCCCGGCGATAGCTGGGTAGAACGAGAAGCGCCGAAGAACTGTCATACCCGTGCTCGCGGCAACGATCAGACCGAGCGAGGCCAGGCTGAGCCCGGCACCCGGCCAGAGCGCTACGGCCGTCTGGCCCTCAAACGCCACCCTGAGTCCGGCCGTGGCCACCGCAGATGCCAGACCCAAGAGCGCCACGAAAAGGGCCAGCTGCGCGCGCACGGGGTGGGCCGAAAAGAGCCCGGCCACGGCGAGTGCAGCTATCACGGCGACGAGAACCAACACGACGAGACCAGCTGCGACGGTAACACCCCAGTCGATCGAACCCGTCAAATCAAGCCATCCACCGAGGCCCGAGGTGGGGTAGCCCAACGCCATTTCCCATCGCGTGGCGTCCGAAAACGGCACGACCGGTCCCGGATCGGCGAGCATTCCCAGCGGATTTCCGGAAAAGAGTTGAACCACCACCACGGGTGCAAACAGCACGACTGCCGGAATGGGTATAGCCAAGAATCGACCGATGTAGCGTCCGGTCAAGACGACCGTGCCCAACCAGACAACGATTAGTGCCACACCCAATGACGGCGCACACGCCACAACAGCGGCAAAGAGGAGCGCGGCAATTGCCGAAGCAGACCACGAGCGCGGTGCACGAAGACCGGCAGCAAACAGCCACGGCAGCAGAATGTGCGCCATGACCGCGGCGGGTCGACCGTCGTGCAGGGCAATCAACAGCGTGGGCGCGAGTCCGTAGGCGAGACCCGCAAAGACCCGAACGCCCGCCCTGTCGGTGAGTCGCGCCATTACCACCCACGCCCCCGCGCCAGCGAGTGGCAGGGCCACGAACCACAGCAGAACCAGAGCGAACGAGGGTTCCCACCCCGTGACGGTGCCCATCAGGGCCAGCACCCAAGCAAACGGATCGGCCGGGTCTAGTTGCGCGAGCGCCAGAGAGCGCCAGCCAAATCCGACCTGGCCCCAGAGGCCGCCAACCGTTGACGAAAGTGGCAGAAGCGCGCCCCCGCCGATGGCGTGCGCGCCGAGCAGGGGCAGATTGATAACAAAGGAGACGATGGCCAACGCGATCGTCGTCCAGGCTCCGCCGGAGGTGAAGAAGTGCAAGGGGCGGCGAGCGCCCTCGTGAAACAGACGTGCCTGCTCCCGCTCGAGAGCATTGCGTCGCCGCACAGCGTCCGACGACATCCGCAACGCTGACAGCGACCACCAGCCGGTGGTGCTTGCCCGCGCTCGCTGGGATCGAGAGCGGGAGATACTCGGCAACGAGAATGCCGCCGTGAGCGCGGCGCGAAACTCTCCGCCGACCTCGTGGGGACGCTTGGCCAAAAGCAACCACACAGAGCGAGAAACGGAGCGGATCCCGAGTGCCCACCACAGCCAGAAAGCCGCGAATGCCGGAGCGTAGGCCAGACCACGATAGAGCTCGGCCGTGCGCGTAAAGCGCGCGCGGCGCACTCGAGCACGAAGCCGGGAGGACATGTTGGGGCCAATGGCACCGTCACCAGCCGTGAGAACGCGGGCATCCGGTACGACCGACACACGATGCCCGGCCAGGCGAGCACGAACACACAGATCAAGGGCATCGTCGACAACCGGGAATCCCGGGTCAAACCCGCCCAGAAGTCGATACACGGGTTCACGAATGAGCAGTCCGTTGGCGCCGACGGCGAGCACATCCGACACCGTGTCGTGCTGGCCCTGGTCCAGCTCCTCGCTGACCAACGAGATCGTGCGGCCGCGCCGCGTCATGGTCAGTCCGTATTCGGCGATGTAGTCGGGGCGATCCCACTCCATCTGCTTCGGGCCCACAATGGCAACCGACGGCGACACCTCGAGAGCGCCGAGGAGCCGTGCGAGTGCCGTGGGCGCCGGGGCGCTGTCTTGCCCCAAGAGCCACAGAACTTCGTTGTCTCCGCGCTCGAGAGCAGCCGTTCGGACTGCGGCCCGGGTCGCCTCGCCGAAGGGCACGGAACCCGGCATGGTGATGAGCTTGTGTGCGGGAGCACCACGCAGATCTGCGGCTACCGATCCACGTGACCCGTTATCAACGACAACGAGCACATCCGGCTGGCGCGTCTGCGATCTCAGCGCGGTAAGCGTCTGGGAGAGATGTTCCCCGCCCGCGCGGGCAACGAGAATCGCGGTGACTGTGGGGCTCATCGCGACCAGCCTAGGTCGGCTGCCGACACGTGTCCGTTAGGCGCGACGACGGAGCTTGCGGCGCTCGCGCTCGCTCAGGCCACCCCAGATGCCGAAACGCTCGTCGTTGGCGAGAGCGTACTCGAGGCATTCACTGCGAACCTCACACGACGTGCAAATCTTCTTTGCGTCGCGTGTGGATCCACCCTTTTCGGGAAAAAACGACTCCGGGTCAGTCTGTGCACACAGGGCGTCGGCCTGCCAGGAGAGCTGGCCTTCGTCTTCTGACTGCAGGGGTCGCGCGCCAGGTACACCCAGCGTGACAGGGTCGGCAAACCAATTACTCGGGACACCGGATGTGTAGGTCGACATACCGGACCTCCGTCTTTCTTCTGCTCAGCGACACACTCGAATCAGCGTCTCTGAAGATAATTACACCGTTGTTATTCGTTTGCGTCAAGTCCGTCGTGCAAGAAGTTTCAGGATGGAGTCGAGGGTTTGCCCTTATCCCTGGGCGTTTTGCCCTGTTGCGACGACGGCCCGGCCGCGACCGGTGAAGGTCAGAGGGAACTCGTCGGTCGACACGTAAAGCGCGTCACCACGATCGAGCACCGTGTGTGACTGAGATCCCGCCACGGCCAGCCCCTCGTCGAGAGCGAGCACAATGCCTGGGCCGTGCGCCACGACTGCCGCGGAAGGCTCGGGATCACTCACACTAAAGAGCACAAAGTCATCGACGGGAGGACGGAACGCAACAACGCCCGGGCCTTCCGGGGTGGCCGGCCACACGGGGGCGGCGAGTGGTTCCCACGACGCAACGCGCAACAGTTCGGGCACGTCAACGTGCTTGCTGGTGAGGCCTCCGCGAAGAACGTTGTCACTGGAGGTCATGACCTCGATCCCGATGCCCCGCAAATAGGCGTGCACATTACCGGCACCCAAGAAAAGCGCTTCGCCTGCGCGCAACGTCACTCGGTGAAGCAACAGAGAAATGAGGATTCCCGGGTCGGCACCGAATTCCTGCGCCAACCAGATGACCGTTTCGCGATCACGCGCATCCACCTTCGACGTTTCACGCTGTGCCACGTCAACCACCGCGCGCGTGACAACACGCGCGTCGGAATCGGTCAGGGCAAACGTGGCGGCGGCGGCCAAGCCGTGTTGGGCAACTCGCCGGGCGAAATCAACCAAGCCGGCTGCCCCCACCTCATCTCCCGCGGCCGCGGCCGCATCAGAAAAATTGCGAAGCGTGGTGAGACTCTCACTCAGCTCACGAAAGCCACTGAGCGCCTCAAAGCCGTCGGCGAGCGCCATGATCAGTTCGGGTTTGGCCGAGGCGTCGCGATAGTTACGGTGGGGCGCGTCGAGCGGAATGCCCGCGGTGTTCTCCCGAGCAAACCCTTCGCGCGCCTGTTCCGTCGTCGGGTGTACCTGAAGCGACAGCGGCCCGGCGGCGGCCAAAACCTTGAGCAAAAAGCCCAGTTGGGGTTCTCCGCGGCTTTCGAGGTACGCATCGAGCGTCGTTCCCGGTGTCACACCCGGCTCACTAACCACACTCGGAGAACCCGGATGGGATCCAAGCCACAGTTCCGCCTCGGGCCCGCCCGACGCGGTTCGCCCCAAGTGCTCGGCGATGGCCGTGCGTGAGCCCCACGCGTAGTCGCGCGGCGCATTATCGATGAGCAGAAACATTCTGAGCGCCACGTTAGCCTGAACGCGAGAGAATGCCCGTGAGGCGCGAAACCAACGGCGCCGAACATCAAAGGAGATGTCATGACACTCACCCAGCTCCACGGAGACTTTTACGGACTCGAGATGTTGCTGACCGACCAGGAGAAGGATTTCTTGGCGCACCTCCGCACGTACCTTGAGACGGACGTCAAACCGCACGTTAACCGCCTCTGGGAGGCGGCCGAGTTTCCGCAGGACATTGTTGCCGGGCTTGCCAAATGCGGCGTCATGGGCATGGCATTTCCCGAGACGCGACCGTTCGAGACAAGCGCCGTTTTCCGCGGCTGGGTAGCTCTCGAACTCGCTCGCGTCGATGCCAGCGTGGCCACCTATGTGGGGGTCAACAACGGTCTCGCCATGGGCTCGATCGGCGAACTCGGTTCGCCCGAACAGCGCGCCGAGTGGTTGCCTCCCCTGAGCGATGGATCCCTGGTGGGCTGTTTTGGTCTCACCGAGCCGCTCAGTGGATCGGATTCAGCCCAGGGCCTGAGGACCACGGCAGAGCGCCGCGGTGACGAGTGGGTGCTCAACGGCGAGAAGCGGTGGATCGGCAACGGCACCTGGTGTGACGTGTGTGTGGTCTGGGCAAAGGACGTTGCTGACAACAAGGTCAAGGGATTCATTGTGCCCACTTCGACGCCCGGATATTCAGCCGAGCGCATCGAGGGCAAAATCTCACTTCGGATCGTGCAGAACGCGCACATCACCCTGAAGGACGTCGTCGTGCCGGAAAGCAACCGACTGCCGGGTGCCAACTCCTTTGCCGACACGGCCAAGGTTCTGCGACTCACCCGTGCCGAGGTGGCGTGGGCTGCCGTGGGTGTTGCCGTGGGCGCCTACGAGGCGGCGCGCACGTATGCGCTCGAGCGCCAACAGTTTGGCGTGCCGATCGCCCGGCATCAACTCGTTCAACACCACCTGGTGACCGCGCTGGGGCTCATCACCTCGGCACTCACGCTGGTTCGCGAACTTTCGATGATGCAGGACCGCGGCACCATGGGTGACGAACACGCGGCCCTCGCCAAGGCGGTCACCACGATCAACATGCGCGAGGCGGTGGCGCACTGCCGCGAAGCCCTGGGCGGCAACGGCATCGTGCTCGAGTACGACGTGGCTCGTTTCTTTGCCGACGCCGAGGCTCTGTATAGCTACGAGGGCACGCGCGAGATGAACACGCTCATCGTTGGTCGCGCCGTCACGGGGCACGCGGCATTCGTCTAGCCTTATCGCATGGTGAACAGAGCGCGACAGAACGCGCACACGGGCCTCGTCGGCCTGACCTTCTTCACGCTGTTTGCCTCTGACGCCTGGCGCAACCTCATCGGGTGGTGGGGATACCTCGCGCTCGGCGTTGCCCTGCTCATCACGTGGTTGATCATCGTGCTGCGCGCGCGTCGAAGCCTCTACTGGCGAGCACTCCCCGCGTCGTTCGTCATCTTTCTCATCTGGGCGGGCCTCAGCATCACGTGGTCTGCCTACCCCGGGGCAAGTGCCCTGGGCTGGGGGTCGACTCTGGCCACGGCGTTCGTGGCCTATGGCATTGTGCTCACCACGGATCGCGCCGAACTCGTTCGTGGCCTCGGATTTGCCCTGCGCTGGATCCTCGCCGTCTCACTCATCTTCGAAGCTGCCGTTTCTCTTTTTGTACGGCACCCCGTGCTTCCCCTCTGGGTCAACTGGGGTGCGACCAAGATCCCCGACGCCTTTTACTGGTCTCAAGACAGACTTCTGTCGTTGGGCCCAATTCAGGGGATCGTGGGTAACCGCAACCTGTTGGGCTTCATTGCCCTCCTCGCGCTGATCATTTTCTGCGTGCAGTTGGCCGATCGTGCTGTGTGGCGCGGCTCAGGGATCATGTGGATTGTGATTGCTGCGGCCACGCTGGTTCTCACCCGTTCGAGCACGGTGATTGTGGCGCTCGTGGCCGTGGCCGTGGTCGCTGCGGCAGCACTGTGGGCGCGGTCGCGTCCGGCGTCTCGCAGATGGCCCGTCTACCTCACTGTGGGCGCCGGAGCAATCGTGACGCTGGCTACGGCTTCGTTGTGGTGGCGACCCGTCGTCGCTCTCCTGGGGCGAAGTGCTGACGCCACCGGGCGAACCGACATCTGGAATGCGGTGTGGGGTCTCATCGTTGAGCGACCAGTCGTGGGGTGGGGATGGATCAGCTACTGGGCGCCGTGGGTGGAGCCGTTCGACCATCTCGCGGAGCGCAAGGGAGTGCTCTACCTTCAAGCGCACAATGCGTGGCTCGACGTGTGGATGCAGGTGGGCATCATCGGACTCATCCTGTTTTCACTGGTGGCCCTTATGGCCCTGTGGCGATCGTGGTTTCTCGCCGTTGATCGGCCGCGCTGGGATCTCGATGACCACCGCCCCTTTACCGCCCACGCACTGATGCCACTGCTGCTGCTCGTGGCTCTGCTCGCCCAGAGCATCGCCGAAAGCCGCATCCTCGTGGAGGGCGGTCTCGCGCTCTTCATTGCTGTGATCGTGGCGGTCAAAATGCCCGCTCGCGGTCTCGGCGAGCGCCGATGACTTCGGCCGCGCAGGGCGGCGCAGCCGATACCCTCTACGCTTTTTTTTCGCACGCCCGACTCGCCCGGGTGATGAGTTTCGCGGTGCTCACCACCGTTCTGCTGAGCGAAGGCATCCGCCCCCTCATCGGGTGGCCCGGGTACATCGGGGTGCTGTCTGCCGAGGTCATCATCATGGCGCTTATTGTGCTGACCCGCCGGCGCACCATCAACTTTGCTCGCGCCCTTCCGATCTCCCTGGCGGTCTTCCTCGTCTGGAGTTTGGTGTCCGTCGCTTGGTCGTCGTATGCGCTGCAAACTCTGGCCGGTCTTGCCCTGCAGTGGGTGCTGACCTTCCTCGCCCTCGGCGTGGCGGCGACCCGGGACAGCATTCAGATTATTCGAGCCTGTGGCTCGGCTTTGCGAGTGACTCTCGGCATCTCGATTGGCCTCGAACTTCTCTCGGGCATCATCGTTCGCGAACCCTTTTCGGTGTGGGGCATATCCGGCAACATTGCGTTCGGTGGCCCCATTCAGGGCGTGGCCGGCTCGCGCAACGCCCTGGCCACAATGGCGCTGATTGCTCTCGTCACGTTCGCTATCGAGCTGCGCACCAAGTCGGTCACCAAGCGCGTTGGCGTTTTCTCGCTCGTGGGGGCAAGTCTTGTTGTGCTGCTCACACAAGCGCCGCTCGCCTGGGCCGCGTGCGTGGTGGTGGCACTCATGGGCCTCATCATTTACCTTCTCCGGAGGGTCCGCGACAGCGTGCGGCGGGGCGCACAAGTGGGAGTGGTCGGCCTCGTTGTCATCGGAGCCGTTCTCGCCTGGGTGTTTCGTGCACCCCTCATCGTCTTGTTTAGCGCGCAGGGCACCATGGTTTTTCGGGTAGAACTCTGGCAACGCGTGTGGCAACTCGTGCAGGCAAAACCGGTGGCGGGATGGGGTTTCGTGGGCGAGTGGCCACATAACAACGCCGTCTTTGGTTTCATCAACTCGGGCCTCGGCCACGCGCACTCGAGCGCTCTCAATAGCTATCTTGACGTTCTCTTCCAACTCGGCGCGGTGGGCCTTGTGGTTCTCTGTGCCGTGCTGGGAATCGCTCTGGTCCGTGCATGGATTTTGGCCACATCGCGCAAGAGCTCAGTCTTCGTGTGGGCTCCGCTCGTTCTGTCCACACTTCTTGTGGCCTCCGTTCTCGAGAGCACCCTCCTCAGTGAATGGGGATGGCTGATTCTCGTGCTGGTGGTGGCCCGGGCCTCGCGCGACCTGCCCTGGCGGCACGACCCGCTGACTGCAGAGCACCACGACGCGCCAACTGACCCCTAACGTCACGCCACTATTGCTCGGGATCGGGAGATGCCGGCGGTGGCGGGAACAGCACACTCTGCAGGTACGCCTGAAGCCCGACGTAATCCGGGGCAAGGGGATCGACCGGCCAGGTGGGATCGAAGGGCGTGAGTGCGATGTGAACGAGAGGTTGCGCCTGGGTCTTGAGTCCCAGGTCGACGAAGTAACCCAGCATGGTCTGCGGAACGTTGGTTTTGAGCAGGCTCGTTCCTGCCGCGGCGATGTCTTGGAACTTGGTCAAGACATTCGCCGGACTCACCTGCGCCAAAAGGGCTTCCTGCAACTGCTGTTGCCGCACCATGCGGTCATAGTCACCGTTACCCGACCACCGCGTGCGCACGTACATCACGGCGTGATAGCCGTCGAGTCGCTGAGGGCCTGCTTCAATCCATGCGGGAACGTCTTCCTCGGCGGTGTCCGGTTCGGCAATTGCCGTGCGCTCGGGAACGTTGATGTCGACGCCGCCCAGTGCGTCAATCAACGTGACCAGAGAGGGCATGTCAATAACGACATAGAACTGAATCGGTAATCCTGTGACGCCCGAGGCCGCATCCATCATGGCAAAGACCCCAGGGGGAACGCCGTCCGTCGCTGCCTGCGGATAGAGGTCGGGATAGTTCAGGTTGACTTCGGTCATGATCGTGTTGAGGCACGCGGACTCTACGCAGTACTCGGCCGAATACTCGGTGTAGCCCTCGGGATATATCGCTGCCAGGGGGGACGACGCGGGAAACGGGATGTCGTGCAGGTCGCGGGACAACCCGATGATGGTGGCCGTGCCCGTGGTTGCGTCAAGGCTGATCACCTGAGTGGTGTCAGAGCGCATACCCATGTTCTCAGCCTCGCGTTGCGGGTCGGTGTCGGTCCCGATGACCAAGAAGTTGTAGCGGCCGTTGATGGGTTCGACGCTTGGGCCGGGCGAGAAGATTTGCGAAATGGCTCCGTTTGCGCTGCCCGTGAGAAACGCAGCGTACGCGGCTGTGCCGGAAAAAAAGACCATCACTATGGTGGCCAGCGCTGCGATCCACGCCCGGGCACGAGGTGCTGTCCTGATGATGCGCACAAGCCGCAGCGTGTCGAGCGTGAGAACCAGCCACAGCACGGCGTACCCGACGAGCAGAATCTGCCCGACAAAGAGGATGGGGGCGAACGTTCCTATCGTGATCAGCGCGGAGGGCCACAAGACTCCCACGAGCACGGCGAGGAAAACGATTCCCCAGGCCGTGAAGGTGGCTCCCATGCCAAAGCGCCCGAGGCGCCGACTGCCGGCCACCACCTGTGCCGAGCCGGGGAGCACCACGTTGAGCACGATGAGCCACCAACCTCGCCGGGTCATGAACGTTTGCGAGGCGAGATCGGGAAATCGAAGGGGCTGCTCGAGAGCGGTCATAGTTTCGACTTGAGTGCCGCGTTCTTCGTTTCCACGGATTCGGCGAGTCCACGAGCGTGGTCGTGAAGTTTGACCATCAGGGAGGGATCAGAGAGCGCCAATATCTTCACGGCGATGAGGGCGGCGTTTGTTGCCCCGCCAATTGATACGGTGGCCACCGGCACTCCGCTGGGCATCTGCACAATCGACAGGAGAGAGTCCAGCCCGTCGAGGGTGGAGAGGGGAACGGGAACTCCGATCACGGGAAGGGCGGTCACCGATGCCAGCATGCCGGGGAGGTGGGCGGCGCCGCCAGCTCCCGCAATAATGACCTTGAGCCCGCGAGCTTCGGCCTGCTTGCCGAACTCCATCATCTTCTCGGGCGTTCGGTGCGCACTCACGACCTCTACCTCGTGGGGTACGCCAAAAGAGGCGAGGGTTTCGGCGGCCGCGTTCATGACGGTCCAGTCGGA
The DNA here is from genome assembly GCA_903857985.1 of uncultured Microbacteriaceae bacterium. Taxonomy (GTDB): domain Bacteria; phylum Actinomycetota; class Actinomycetes; order Actinomycetales; family Microbacteriaceae; genus UBA963. Next base: position 13,273 of record CAIOGW010000164.1, on the reverse strand, counting down.
ATCTGAACCCATAACTACGGCAACCTGCGCGGTCTGTGACGACATGGGTTAAATGCTAGGTGTCAGTCCTGAAAGAACCCTGCCGCGCCACGCGCTTGTGCCACGGCATCCTCAAGAATGTCGGACAGTACGGTGACATGCCCCACCTTGCGACCCGGTCGTGGGGACTTGCCGTAGAGGTGCACTTTAGCCTCGGGGTGACGTTCAAGAGCTTGCGGCAGTCGATCGAAGAGAGTGCCCGTCGTGGGGCCCCCCAGGATGTTCACCATCACGACCGACTCGCCGCGAAGGGCTGTGGATCCGAGCGGCAGATCGAGCACAGCGCGCAAGTGCTGCTCAAATTGGCTCGTGACCGATCCCTCGATGCTCCAGTGCCCACTGTTGTGCGGTCGCATGGCCAACTCGTTCACCACAATGCGCTCATCGGTGGTTTCAAACAGTTCGACGGCGAGTACGCCGGTGACGTCGAGACCCCCGGCCACGCGCTGCGCGATATCTGCCGCCATCGCTTCGATGGGTCCTTCACAACCGGGCGCAGGAGCAATCACCTCTGTGCACACGCCGTTGGTCTGCACCGTTTCGACCACCGGCCAGATTGCCGTCTCGCCGGAGGGCCGGCGCGCAATCAACTGCGCCAATTCGCGGCGGAACGTGACCGCCTCTTCGAGGAGCATGTCCTCGCTCGACTCGCACCAGTCGAGTACCTCGGTACTCGACGAGATAAACCGCACGCCCTTTCCGTCGTAGCCACCCCGCGCCACCTTCGCCACCGCGCGGCCGCCGTGGCTCGCGATGAACGCATCCACATCGGCGGCGGAACGTGCTCTCGCCCAGTCCGGCTGTGGCACTCCCAGATCGTGGAGACGCTCTCGCATGGCCAGTTTGTCTTGGGCAAAGCGCAGTGCGTGAGGTGCCGGACGCATCACCACGCCCTCGTCCTCAAGAGCGGTCAATACGTTGGCGGGAACGTGTTCGTGGTCAAACGTGATCACATCGCACTGGCGGGCAAAGGCCAGAACCGTGGCCACATCCGCGTAGTCACCGACGGTCGTGGCGGCCAGTTTGGCGGAGGAGTCGCCGCTTTCAGCGAGCACAGAGAATTCACACCCTAGATTGGTGGCAGCCGGAATCATCATCCGGGCCAATTGGCCTCCGCCAATTACGCCGACGCGCTGAGACATGTCATTCCTTCGCGTGGGTGGAGCACCCACCCCATAGTGTCGATACCGTCCCTTTTATTATCCGCCCCCTCAGCGCAACCCAAGTCACCCACTGCTCGCAGCGCGCTGGGCCACATCCGCCCACTTTTTCCTCTCGAGATTGTCATGACCGACGCCATCGCCCGAACCGCACAGGCCCGCAGCTTCCTTGAGCGCGCGTGGCACAGTGTGCTGAGCTACCTGGTGAAGTTCGGCGTTGTCGGTGGTCTGGGCTTTCTTCTCGACGTCGCAGTGTTCAACATGCTCCGCGTGGGAGTTCTCGGGGCGGACCAGTGGTGGGCCACCGCCATCGGCGCCAAAGTGGTGAGCACGTCGTTGGCCATCATCTTCAATTGGCTGGGCAACCGATTCTGGACCTTCCGTCACGAACGACACACCCACATCGTGCAAGAGTTTGTGGAGTTCGTCGTCGCGTCGCTCCTCGGCCTGGGCGTGAGTCTCGCATGCCTGTGGTTCACGCACTATGTGCTGAACCTCACGAGCCTGCTGGCCGACAACATCTCGGGCAACATCATCGGCCTCGGCCTCGGCACCATTGTCAGGTTCGTGCTCTACCGCTACTGGGTGTGGAGTCCGCGCCGAGCCGCCTCCGCAGGAAAATCGTCGTGACCGCCGAAAGGGGTGCGGACACGCTGGTGGTGATCCCCACCTTCAACGAGGCGGAAACGGTGGCCACGATTGTCCATGGGGTGCGAGCCGCGGTTCCCCGTGCCGACGTTCTCATTGTGGATGACAACAGCCCCGACGGTACGGGCGACATCGCTGACACGCTGGCGGCCACAGACCCGCGCGTGCAGGTTTTGCATCGCAGAAAGAAATCGGGCCTCGGCGATGCCTATCTCGCCGCGTTTGCGTGGGCACTGGAGCGCCCCTACGGCATCGTGGTGGAAATGGACGCCGACGGTTCGCATCCCGCCGACAGACTGCCCGCCCTCATCGCGGCAGTGCGCCCCGGCGGCGCCAATCTCTCCATTGGCTCGCGGTGGGTGGCAGGAGGTTCGGTCGTTGATTGGCCGCGCGCTCGGCGCTGGATTAGTCGCGGAGGAAATGTCTACGCTCAACTACTCCTCGGCGTTCACGTGCGAGATGCCACGGCCGGGTTTCGCGCCTTCCGCTCAGACACGCTGCGAGCCATCGAACTCGACAACGTGGCGTCTCACGGATACTGCTTTCAAATCGACCTGACCCGGCGCGTGCACGATCGGGGCCTGCGCATCACCGAGGTGCCCATCGAATTCCGCGAGCGCGAACTCGGTCAATCAAAAATGTCGTCGACAATCGTGATCGAAGCCATGAGTCGAGTGACCCTCTGGGGCATGCAGCGACTCTGGTTCACGCTCACGCGCCGCGGGCGACGCTGGCTGCCCAATGCCGAAGTGAGAGATGCCGGTTCGCGCACTGCCCGCACGCCACATGAGAAAACTCGCAAGAACCGCCCCTGAGGAACGAATGTCGAACGTGGCTCGTCATGCGTGGTCCGTTGTGCCGTCTTAGGCCGACAGGAGTCTCTGTTCGCGAACCCCGAACACGTCGTTGGCCCACTCGGCCTTGTCGCGCGTGCGCTGCAGGGCAACGGGTTCGTTGCTCGCAGCCAGCTGAAGCAGCGCCGCCGCGACGAGATCTGCTCGGGGAATATCGCGCACCCGGACGGTCTGCTCGCCGCCGAGAGAAATAAGCATGTTGCCGGAACGCATCACGGCCTGAAGCGGCGTGCGTCGAACCGTGACGTCCGAGACACGGGCCAAAAGTATCTCGCGCCGCGACCGAACGACAAGTCCGTTGTAAATGACGATGCGCCGCGTCGTGACAACGACGCGGCCGCCCAGCCAGGCGAGCAAAGGCACAACGACGAGCGCAAGCACAATAATTGCCCCGGCAACCCACAGTGTGAGGCGCATCCACGCCTCGGGCAGTTGCGCGTCAAAGAACCCCAACGCGGCACTCGTGAGCGCCAACACGAGGAAGGGCCCTGTCAAAACGCGCGCGTGCCGGCGCAACATTCCCACGGTCTGTTCGACCGTTTGCTCATCCTGAACCGGAATGAGGCCCGTCTCTCGTCGACGAATCATGCGTCATTATTACTCGCACATGGGTCACATCTCCGGCAGCCACGACGAGATGTGGACGATTCTTTGATATTTCTACGACGAGTCGTCCGAGCTCGTCAATGTCGAGCGCACGACCAGAAACGGCTGGTTGTGCGGGCACATCGACGCGAACGGTTGCGCCCACGGTGGAACACAGCCCGCGAACAGAGTCGGTGAGAGTGGTCAGCGCGTCGCCCGATGCGGAGGCGAGACTCGACACGAGCGGTGCGAGGCGACCCAGATAACCGGCCAAAATCTCATCGAGGTCGGTGGTTCGAGCGCCAGCAATGGCCAGCGAGATGGCGGTGTCCGTTGGCAGCTCGTGCTCGGCCATCGTGAGGTTCACCCCCGAACCCACGACGATGCCGGCAGGGGTGAGTTCCGAAAGGATGCCACACACCTTACGGTTATCGATGAGCACGTCATTGGGCCACTTGAGCGAGACTCGGGACGGATCTGCAACGACGTCGCGCAGGGCTAGGGTCATCGCCGCGCCGGCCAGGAGGGGAATCCATCCCCACCGCTCCTGCGGCACTGCCCGCGGTCCGGTGACTACGTCGAGCAGAACCGAAGCGGCCATCGAGGTGGTGGCGGGAGCACTCCACGTTCTCCCTAAGCGCCCGCGGCCCTCGGTCTGGGTGTCGGTCACCAGCACCGACAGGTGTGGCCAGGCACCGGGCGCCTGCGCAACCACAGAGCTCAACTCGGCATTTGTCGAGCCAACCGTGTCACGCCATTCGACGCGGGGAACTACGCGCTTGGTGCGAAAAAGGTCCATTACCCCAAACTCAACCACACTTGGCGCCCCCGGCGACAGTAAAGTGAAACCGTGACTGCCAAAGACAAGAACATCGACCCGTTCACCACGGCGGGCAAAATTGCCGACCTGAAGAAGCGCTACCACGAGGCGGTGTTGGCCAGCGAAGAGGCGGCCATCGAGAAGCAGCATGCCAAGGGCAAGATGACCGCGCGCGAGCGCATCCAGCAGCTTCTCGACCCGGGTTCGTTTGTTGAGATTGACGAGTACGTGCGCCATCGCACCACCGCATTCGGCATGGAAAAGAATCGCCCCTACGGTGATTCGGTTGTCACCGGTGCCGGAACAATTCACGGTCGCCAGGTGGCTGTTTACTCGCAGGACTTCACCATCTTCGGTGGTTCGCTGGGCGAGGTTGCCGGCGAGAAGATCATCAAGATCATGGAGTTCGCCCTGAAGACGGGTGTGCCCATCATCGGCATGCTCGACTCGGGCGGTGCCCGCATTCAGGAGGGCGTGGTCGCCCTTGGCAAGTACGGCGAAATCTTCCGCCTCAACACGGCTGCGTCGGGCGTCATCCCACAGATCTCGATCATTATGGGCCCGGCCGCCGGCGGCGCCGTCTACTCCCCCGCCCTCACCGACTTTGTCATCATGGTCGACAAGACCAGTCACATGTTTGTCACCGGCCCCGACGTTATCAAGACCGTCACGGGCGAAGATGTGGGCTTCGAGGAGCTGGGCGGTGCGCTCACGCACAACACCGTTTCGGGCGTCTCGCACTACCTCGCCGCCGACGAACCAGACGCGCTCGACTACGCCCGCTCGCTGATTTCGTACTTGCCCGATAACAACATGGCTGAGCACCCGATCTACGAGAGCGACGTCGAGCTTGAGATCACTGAGTCGGACAAGAAGTTGAACGCGATCATCCCCGACTCGGCCAACCAGCCCTATGACGTGCTCGAGATTATTCGTCGTGTGGCAGACCGGGAAGAGTTTCTCGAGGTTCAGCCCTTGTTTGCTCCGAACATCATTATCGGATTCGCGCGCGTCGAGGGTCGCTCGGTGGGCATCATCGCCAACCAGCCCAACGCGATGGCCGGAACCCTCAACATTGAGGCGGGAGAAAAGGCCAGTCGCTTCGTTCGGTTCTGCGACGCGTTCTCGATTCCGATCGTCACCATTGTCGACGTGCCCGGCTACCTACCCGGAACCGATCAAGAGTGGACGGGCGTGATTCGCCGCGGCGCAAAACTTCTCTACGCCTACGCCGAAGCCACGGTGCCGCTGGTCACGGTCATCACGCGAAAGGCCTACGGTGGCGCGTACATCGTGATGGGCTCCAAGCAGCTCGGCGCCGACATCAACCTGGCCTGGCCCACGGCAGAGATTGCCGTGATGGGCGGTCAGGGTGCGGTCAATATTCTGTTCCGCGACAAGATTAAAGAAGCTGAAGCGTCGGGTGCCGACGTCGCGGCGGTGCGCACCCAGCTCGCCAATGAGTACACCTACAACGTTGCCAGCCCCTTCCTCGCCGCCGAGCGCGGAGAACTCGACGGGGTGATTGAGCCCGCGGCGACACGGGTTGCCATCATCAAGGCCCTTCGTGCCCTGCGCGGCAAACGTGCCTCGCAGCCGGCCAAGAAGCACGGAAACATTCCGCTGTGAGCCTCGACGATCTGGTCTATCGCACACGTGGCGTGACTGATGAAGAACGAGCCGCCATTGAGGTGGTTCTCGACGCCATGATCGAGGAAGAGTCGGCCGAGGAACACGCCGTGGGTCGCGGTCGCCCGTCCCCGTGGCAACGCTCCCTGCGCGCCGTGCGCGACGAGGTTGATACGCGCATTGACTTTGGCGTGGACTACCCTCGCTAGTCCCGCCATCCGCCGCACCACTAACCCTTGTCACCGAGGGCCAGTGGTGAGAAACTGTCTCATTGGCAGTCGATGTCCCCCCATTTTCGACTGCCCAAAAATCCGCTTCGGAGCACTTTTTCGGGTTGTTGCACCGACGCGGTGAGAGATCAGAGGGTCGGCTGTCAAAGTTGGCCCTCTGGTCTGTTAACGATGTAGAGGACTCCTAGTCACGGACAAACCTGGCGACACACTCAAAGTGGTGCGTGTGCGGAAACAGATCGAACGCCTCGAGGTGAGCGAGGCGATACCCGTACTGCAGAAGCAGTGCGGTGTCGCGAGCCAAAGCCACGGGGTCACAGGCCACGTAGACCACCTGTGCGGGTTCGAGGCCGGCAAGCGCCTCGATGACCCCCTTGCCGGCACCGGCACGCGGCGGGTCGAGGATCACGGTGGCACGGCGATAGCGCGATCGTTCGCTGGCCGACGCGTTAGCCCGTTGTTCGGCTAAGTGGCGGTCTACCCGAGCCGTGACAGCGCGGGCTCCCACCCACTCGGCCAGGTTCTCGGCCGCGAAGTCGGTGGCGTCGGCATCTGACTCCACCGTGGTGATGCGCGTCGTGGTGCCGCCCACATCACCGAGCGCTGCCGCCAAAAGTCCCACACCCCCGTAGAGGTCGAGGTTGGCAGCCTGCGGATCAAGCAGTGCGTTGTCGGTGGCCGAACGCACAGCAGCGGTGAGCGTCGCTGGTGCGTCGACATGCACCTGCCAGAATCCAAGGGCGCGCACGCGGAAGGACCGGCCGCCCACGGTTTCGGTCACCACCAGCGGTGAGTCGGCATCCACCTGACGTGCTTCGACGCCACCGGGAGCAACAATGTCGAGCGTGCTGGGGCCGGCCAGGCGCGCGCCCAGCGGTGCCACTCGCTCGATGTCGCTGGCGGCGAGCGGCAGGCTCTGCACCGAAATGACCGAGTGACTGCGGGCGGCGAAGGGGCCCACCTGGCCGGCGTCGTCGATATGAAGTCGAACGCGCGTGCGCCAGCCCAGGCCGTTGCGGTCGTCGTCGTGACCCACCGCACGCACTCGAACCGGTTGCGACAACAGACTCGGCAGTGTCAGCTTGCCCACACGCTCGAACGATTCGTGCAGCACGGTGGTCTTGAGCTCGCGCTGGTGGGTCAAGTCGATGTGGCCAAACTCGGCGCCTCCCGGGCGTTCTTCGGGAGCCCGCGCCACCGATGCCTCCGGCCAAACGTGTTCGCGTCGATGGGTCGACGGAGTGATCACCGCGATGGTGTCGGCTCGCCAGAAGCTCGACTTGCTGGCCTCGGTGACGCGCACGCGCACACGCTCACCCGGCAGGGCATCACTCACAAAAACGACGCGTCCCTGGTGGCGCGCCACGAAGACACCCCCGTGTGCCACGTTGGTAATGTCACACTCAAACTCCTCGCCCACGACAGACAGCCTGTCACGTTCCCCAAAGCGCCCTCGTTTGCGACTCACACTAAGGACACCCCATGCGCTTGTACCTCGCCTCCACCTCGCCGGCACGCCTGGCTACCCTTCGGGCGGCGGGAATCGAGCCCATTGTGGCGCCGAGTGGCGTCGACGAAGATTTGGCCGTGCGTGAGGCCGAGGCCACCTCCGGTCCCCTCGCGGCGGCCGACATGGTGCTGCTCCTCGCCCGCGCCAAAGCTGAGGCCGCTTTGGCTCAGTCGGTGGCAGCCGGCACACACCTCGACGGCCTGGTGCTGGGTGGCGATTCGGCCTTTGTGCTCGACGGCGTGATCTACGGCAAGCCGCACACCGCCGAACGCGCGCGCGAACGCTGGCATGCGCAGCGCGGGCGCACCGGCGAGCTTTACTCCGGCCACTGGCTGATCGATGCCACAAACGCCGACGCGCCGCGCGGTGTTGGCGCCACCACGGTGGCTCTCGTGACGTTCGCCAGTGACATCACCGACCTAGAAATCGACGCCTACGTGGCCTCAGGTGAGCCGTTGGCCGTTGCGGGCGCCTTCACGATTGATGCCCGGGGCCAAGCGTTCATCGAACGTATCGAGGGCGATCCGTCTACCGTGGTGGGCGTCAGCATCCCAGCGGTGCGTCGGCTCGCTGGCCAATTGGGAGTGACGTGGCCACGCCTGTGGTTGGACACAGCATCCCAGTGACGGCAGCGCCACGGCGTCGCTAGGCGGCGGGGGAAAAGGTTGAGCTGACCGGGCAGTCGAAGGGATCGCGCGCGGAGAGTCCGACCCGATTGAGGTATTCGATGACTCGACCGTATGAGGCCATCATGCCGGTCTCGGTGTACGCAATTCCCTCGCGCTTGCAGGCGGCGCGAACAAACGATCGCGCGCTGTTGAGGTGCGGACGCGCCATTCCCGGAAACAGGTGGTGCTCGATCTGCAGGTTGAGCCCGCCGTAAAGGATGCTCATCCAGAAGCCGCCGCGAATATTGCGCGAGGTCATGACCTGGCGACGGAAGAAATCAATCTTCATGCCGGCCGAGATCAGGGGCATGCCCTTGTGGTTGGGGGCAAAAGATGCACCCATGTAGATACCAAATACGGCCATCTGAACGCCGATAAAGGCAAAGGCCATCCCCACGGGCAACAACCAAAAGACGATGGCCACGTAGGCACCCAGTCGCACGAAAATGAGCGTCAGTTCGAGCACACGGCCGGGGATCGGGCCTCGCTCGAAGAGCGCCATCGTGGAGCGAAGGTGGAGGTTGAGCCCCTCAAGCGTCAGAAGAGGAAAGAACAAGTATCCCTGCCGGCGCGTAATCCACGCAAAGAAGCCGGTTCGGGTGCGCGCGTCTTCCTCGGTGAACGAAATGGTGTCGATGGCGATGTCGGGGTCTTTGCCCATGGTGTTGGGGTGCTGGTGGTGCCGGGTGTGCTTGTTCATCCACCACGCGTAACTGATGCCCACCACTCCGGCAGCCAGAAGGCGCCCGACCCGGTCGTTGACTTTGCCAGACGTAAACACCTGGCGGTGAGAAGCCTCGTGAGTGAGGAACGCGAACTGGGTGAGGACCAGACCCAGTGCCGCTGCGATGAGCAGCTGGTACCACGTGTCACCGAGCACGATGAATCCGTAAACGACTCCGGCCGTTGCCAGCACGAGCGAACCGAAAACAATGCCGTAAAAGCCCGGAGCACGGCGCATGAGGCCCGCCTCCCGCGCCGTGGACAACACCCGTGAATAGGCGCTCGGTTCCCGCTCGCTGTTTGCGTTCTGTCGAGAAGTGGTGGCCCGCACGGGGCCGAGAGTAGATGCGAATGGATTCACGGGCAATGCCGACCTGTCCGAATAGGTGGTCGACATTCCAGCCAACAAGTAAAGAAAGTTTCCTCTCTCGAACGCTAGCGCACGAGCCTGTGAGTTTTCCGAAGAACGTGGCACCGGCGCGTTACGTTCGACGACTGAGCGGGCGGGACTCTCCACACTCTCGCTAGGCTGAATGCCATGTCTCGCATACACAAAGTGCTCATTGCCAACCGCGGTGAAATCGCCGTGCGCATCATTCGAGCAGCCCGCGACGCTCGCATCGGATCAGTCGCCGTCTACGCCGACCAAGACCGCGATGCCCTTCACGCCAAACTCGCCGACGAGGCCTACGCCCTGGGTGGCACAACGAGCGCCGAGACGTACCTCGTTATTGACAAGATTCTTGCCGTGGCCCGTCGGTCTCGGGCCGATGCCGTGCACCCTGGATACGGATTTCTCGCCGAGAACGCGGATTTTGCCCGTGCCGTCATTGATGCCGGACTGATCTGGATTGGCCCGGGCCCCGAGGCCATCGAGCGCCTAGGAGACAAGGTTTCGGCTCGTCACGTAGCCGAGAAGGTGGGTGCGCCTCTGGCCCCGGGGACCCTCAACCCCGTGTCGGGTGCGGAGGAGGTTCTGGCGTTCGTCGATGTGCACGGTTTACCCGTTGCCATCAAGGCTGCTTTTGGCGGTGGCGGTCGCGGCCTCAAGGTGGCGCGCACCCGCGAAGAAGTTCCCGAAATGTTTGACTCGGCCACGCGCGAGGCCATCGCGGCGTTCGGTCGCGGCGAGTGCTTCGTTGAGAAGTACCTCGACAAGCCCCGTCACGTCGAGACCCAGTGCCTGGCTGACCAGCACGGCAACGTCGTCGTCGTCTCCACGCGCGACTGCTCGCTGCAGCGTCGCCACCAGAAGCTGGTGGAAGAGGCTCCGGCACCGTTCCTCTCCGAGAAGCAGATGGCCGAGCTGTACGCGTCGTCGAAAGCCATCCTCAAGGAGGTGGGCTACGTTGGCGCCGGTACGTGCGAGTTCTTGATTGGCGCGGACGGCACCGTTTCGTTCCTCGAAGTCAACACGCGTCTTCAGGTAGAGCACCCCGTCTCGGAAGAGGTCACGGGAATCGATCTCGTTCGTGAGCAGTTCCGCCTTGCCGAGGGCGGCGTGCTCGACTACGCCGACCCGGTCATCACGGGACACTCGTTTGAGTTCCGTATCAACGGCGAAGACGCGGGACGAAACTTCATGCCCGCACCCGGCCCCGTGCACGAGTTCAAGGTTCCCGGCGGCCCCGGAGTGCGCGTCGACACCGGCGTGACCGCGGGCGACGTGATCTCAGGATCCTTCGACTCCATGATCGCCAAGCTCATCGTTACCGGCGCCACGCGTGCTGAGGCGCTCGCGCGCTCGCGCCGCGCGCTCGACGAGTTTGAGGTGCACGGTCTCCCCACAGTGCTTCCGTTCCACCGCGCCGTAGTCAACGACCCGGCGTTTGCTCCCGAGGGAGACGCGCCTTTCCAGATTTACACCTCGTGGATCGAAACAGAGTGGGACAACACCGTTGAGCCCTGGAGCGGCGAATCCGACGACGTCATCCCGGAGTCGAAACGCCGCGGTGTCACCGTCGAGGTCGACGGACGTCGCATCGAAGTCTCGCTGCCCGCCAAACTTCTTCGTGCCACCGCGGGCGACCTCGTCACGCTCGGCCCAGCACCCAAGCGCAAGACGCCCGAGGGTGGTGCCTCCGGTCCTTCCGGGTCGACCGTCAAGGCTCCCATGCAGGCCACCGTCGTCAAGGTTGCTGTTACCGAGGGCCAGAAGGTTGTCAAGGGCGATCAGCTCTTGGTGCTCGAAGCCATGAAGATGGAACAGTCGGTAGCCGCCCACAAGGACGGCATTGTCACCGGCATCAGCGCTCCCGTGGGTGAGACCGTGTCAAACGGGCACCTGCTGCTCACCATCGAAGACGCTTAGTCGTCGACCCCGTGCGAGCGGGTTGTCGGGTTGTCGGGTCTAGTCCACCTTGTGGAGGGCTCGGGCCGCATCCGTGATCGAACCCGTCAACGACGGATAGATGGCAAAAGCGCGCGCCACGTCATCCACCGTAAGTCGATGTTCGACGGCGAGGGCCACAGCGTAGATGAGCTCAGAGGCATTGGGAGCAACAATCACACCACCGATGACCGTGCGCGATGTGGTGGTCGACATCAGTTTGACGAACCCGTCGGAGATTCCCATCATCTTTGCGCGTGGATTTTCTTCGAGGGAAATTTTGTACACCAGACCGCGAATCGTGCCGGACTCAATCTCCGCCTGTGACCAGCCCACCGTGGCGATCTCGGGTTGGGTGAAGATGTTGGCTGCCACGTTTCGTTCGTTGAACGGCTCCACGGCATCGCCCAGCGCGTGGAACGCGGCCGTGCGCCCCTGCATGGATGCCACCGACGCAAGGGGCATGGTGGCAGAGCAGTCACCCACGCCATAAATGTTGGGCACGCTGGAACGGGCCACACGATTTACCCGGATGCGACCGTCCTCGGCTAGTTCCACACCGGCCTCGGCCAATCCGATGTTGGCGGTGTTCGGAATAGAGCCCACGGCCATGAGGACGTGTGATCCTGACACGGTCTTTCCGTCGGCAAGCGTCACCACGACGCCCGCCGCTGACCGTTCGGCCTTGACCGCGCGCGCTCCCGGGAGCACCGCCATGCCGCTGCGACGAAAGACATCTTCAATAACTGTCGCAGCCTCGGCATCTTCGCCGGGAAGAACCTGGTCGCGGCTCGACACCAGTGTGACGTCGGCGCCCAGAGCGCGATACGCGCTGGCGAACTCGGCTCCCGTCACCCCCGAACCCACCACCACGATGTGCTCGGGAACTTGCGTCAGGTTATACAGCTGCGTCCACGTGAGGATTCGCTCGCCGTCCGGCTGAGCATCGGGCAAAACACGCGGCGATGCTCCCACTGAAACAATCACGGTGTCGGCCTCTATGCGGTCAAAGTCGGTGCCGCCCGGTGCCGTCGACACAATCACGGCCTCGGGGCCGTCGAGCCGACCGTGACCGGAAATCACGTTGACACCCGCTGCCTTCAAGGTCAGGCCCATGTCGTGTGACTGCTCACCTGCGAGGTTGAGAAGTCTCTTGTTGACCTCGGCTAAATTCACGGCGATTTCGGGCCGCTGCGGTGAGTCACCGTGGCCGCGCACGAAAAACTGGACACCCAGATCGGTGGCCGTCTTAAGTCCCTGAGCCGCCGTTGCCGTTGCAATCAGCGTCTTCGAGGGAACAACGTCGGTGAGAACGGCGGCACCGCCCACACCCGTTCGTTCGATGAGCGTCACGGCGGCACCGAGCTGTGCCGCCGAAAGAGCGGCTGCGTAACCACCCGGGCCACCACCGAGAATGACGACACGCTGTTTCCGCTCAAAATCAAAGGCCATATGACCATTCTGCCGGTCACGCTCGCACGGACGGTTCACCCTTCATCTCGAAGGGGCAGGGAGACACTTAAACCAATTACGCCCCTACAGTTAAGCCATGTCTTCAGTGTCGTGGCGTCATGGTGAGCATCTGCATGCCCCCCGCGCCGGTACTGACGGATTCGTCCTCCACAGTATCGAGAGTGACGAGACGAGTTAGCCGTGGTGGATTACAAAACCCAAGACCTCATTGCCCAAGCGCGCGCGTGGGCCGAGATGGACCCCGATCCGAGCACGCGGGCCGAAACGACCGTGCTGACCGCTCGTGCTGAGGCGGGCGATAGGTACGCTGTCGAGAAACTTCACGCCGCCTTTGGAAGTCGTCTCTCGTTTGGAACTTCTGGCCTGAGGGCGCGCCTCGGAGCGGGCCCGGCACGGATGAACCGTGTCGTGGTGGCGCAAACCGCGGCGGCTCTGGCCCACTACCTGCGCGATGCCGGCGCCTCGATCACCGGCCCGTCGGCGATTCACACGACGCGGCGCAGCTCAGACATGCCCGTGGTCGTCATCGGTTTTGATGCCCGGGCAAACTCGGACGTCTTTGCCCGCGATACGGCGGAGATCATGGCGGGTGCCCAGGTGCGCGC
>CAIOGW010000163.1 GCA_903857985.1 uncultured Microbacteriaceae bacterium | reverse complement strand
TGCTAATGAGTTGTCCCCCTTAAAGGGGACCGGAGGTTCAAATCCTCTCGCCTCCGCCGCGGCTGATTCGTCGGCCACGAACAACTGAATACGGCGCCCGTAGCTCAACGGATAGAGCATCTGACTACGGATCAGAAGGTTAGGGGTTCGAATCCCTTCGGGCGCACTCGCTAGCAGGGGAAATGTATCCGCAGCGCGGTCCGAAACGTCCGAAATCCGATACTTTCCTGACACTTTCAGTCATCACTTTCTTCACCTGCCGCAAAGCGGTCCAGACCTTCCCGAGCATCGGGCCCGATCGTCCGCGGCTGGAAGTAGCCCTCCGTCGTGGCCAGCTTTGCGTGAGAAAGTTGAGCTTGAGCCGCGTCTGCGCCGTACGCCTCTTTGACCACGGTCGCTACGGTTCGCCGGCAACTGTGCGGGGTGAACCATCGCAACTCGTCGGGGAGCGCCTCGCGCAGTGCACGCCGCAAGTTCGCCAGCGACATCCACGTGCCATTTCGGTTGGCAAAGACCGGGCTCATCGGCTGACGTTTCGAGGCAGAGGATTTCAACGCTTCTACTCCGAAACTCGGTAGCACTACGGTATGAGTCGGGGCGCTGCCCTTCCGGAATTCCTGGCGGTGCAGGGGCTTCCCCTTGATCTTGTTGTGGTCGATCAGAGTCCCGCTCACCGTGACTGTCGGGGGATTGCTGTCGAGGTCGATATCGCACCAACGCAACGCCAGTACCTCATTGGCGCGACACCCGGTAGCCATTAGGAGCTCGATAAACGCGGGCAGGTGCGGTGCAGGGCGCGGGCCTGGTTTTTTCTTACCTTCTTGCGGCTGCGCTTCCGTATACCTCCAGACGGCCCGCCGGATCTGGTGAAACTCGGCAGTCGTCGCCGCCTTCGCAGGCTTTCGTTTGGTCTTCTGCGTCTTTGTTTCCCGGATTGGGTTCACCGCGATGACGTCATATCGAACAGCTAAACCAAACATCCCTGACAGCACCACACGCAGACGCTTCGCCTGTGATTTGGCGTCTATTGCTTTTAGGTACCCATTGGCCCGGCTGGTCGGCAGTTCGGTGGTGCGCAGTTCGCCCAACTGCTCGGCTCCATGACGTTGCCAACATTCCCGATACAGGTCAGCGGTCTGAGCTGCTACGCCGTCCTCGGTGACTTTCGAGTCGATCCAAACCTCGAAGAGCTCCGCCAGGGAGGTCCGCTCGGTGACAGCCTGGTCTGTGAGAGGCGCCCTTCGGTTTGTCAGGTGCCGTTGAAGTTGACGCCGCGCATCCTCGGCGGACCTATCGCTTGATCGTTCAACTCGACGGCGCCGACCGTCGGGGTCCCGCACATACGTCGCGGCGGTCCAGCGGCTGCGGTCGGATTTCACGGTGACCTGGCCGTGTTCCCCTGGGCGCATCCGTTGCCTAGGCATGCTTTCCTGGCCTTATGGCCGCCTCGTCGAGCGTGCGTAGGAGTCGCCTCAAGTTCTCGATCTCCGCGTTGTAGAAGTCCAGCAGCTCAAGTTCGTCGGGAGTCAGTTTGCCACCACCGTTGGCGACGATCCGGGTCCGCCGTTGGTCTAAAACGTCCAGCTGCCTCCAGCCGCGTAGCAGTTCCATGTCAAACTCAGCACTTGCTTTGACCCACGCGGCGCGTCGTCTGGTCGACTCGACTGCATCGGCGTCTTCATCCGCCTCATCGTCGTTCTCGGTGAAGCCGCCCCGATGCCCTGAAATCCATTGCACGGCTTGAAATCCCGTTACTACAACACCGGGCAATACTTCGACAACGTTGTCCGGCTCATCGCTTGCATTCGGGAGCATCAGTGCGACTGGAGTGGTGTTCAACGCCGCGGCGAGAACCAGCAACTCGCCGGTGGTGACGAAGCGCCGCCGCCCGCATTCAAGATCGGCGATTGCCTGTCGGGTCATCTTCAAACCGAGTTGCTCGGTCCGTCTTTCGAGCCAGATGGCAGGCCATTGACCGCGCTGCTTCTTAATGGCCCGGCCGATAGCGGCTGCGTGCTCCATCTCCCATGTTTTCGCAGGTTGGAGCTCCTCTTGAGAACTGTCTGGTTGCACTGTTACAACAGTACACAGCACGTCAGCAAACCCGCTTCGCACACACAAGGATGCAAAATGAACGAACAGAACGCAGTGAATGACTGGAACGCCACGGGGCAGAAGCTCGGCGGTCTCTGCCGATCCTTTGTCTTCAGCCTCTGGGCG
>CAIOGW010000162.1 GCA_903857985.1 uncultured Microbacteriaceae bacterium | reverse complement strand
GGAATCTTGTTGGCTTCGCGGTAGCTGATGGCGCGGGCCGTGTAGAGGCTGGCCCAGCACTCGCGAATCTTCTGCATCACGTTGTGCTCGCCCTCAATCCAGAGGTACGTGTCCTGCTGGCCGGCGAACGAGGCGTCCGGCAGATCTTCGGCGGTGGCGCTCGAGCGCACGGCTACGGCAACCTCGCCACCACAGAGCTTCATGAGTGCGTGGTACGCGGTCACCACCTCGTCGCGCACGGCATCCGGAACCTCCTGCGTGAGGATGAGCTCGCGAATCAACGTGGCCTGACGATCGATGTCGTCGGGGCTGTCGTAGTTCAAGCCCTTGAGGTGTGCCGCAATCTGATCGTGCAGCGTTGTCTGGTTCATCACGGCCTCGAACGCGTCGGTGGTCACCGCGAATCCGGGAGGCACGGGCATGCCCGCGCTCGTCATGATGACCAGCGAGGTGCACTTGCCGCCGAGGCGATCGTGCTCGGGCTTTTCGGTGCTGTCAAAGGGGAAGGTGTAAAGCGACATTGCTTTCCTTTGTCTTGTGTGTCGGAATCAGGAAGGGAAGTGCGTGGGGGCGGATGGTTGAGAAGAAGTCTGGCTACCAGGTCACCGGCACGGCGAGGGGAACGCGGAACGACAGGTTGTCACCAAACTCGATGTCCTGACCGTTGGTGATGTGCAAACCGGGCAACTTCTTGGTGAGCTGCTCGAGCGCAACGCGCGTCTGGAGCTTTCCGAGCAAGTTGCCAATGCAGTAGTGGATGCCGAAGCCAAACGACAGGTGGTTACGAGCATTTTCGCGCTCGATGTCGAACTTGTCTGGGTCGGCAAACTGGCTGCCGTCGCGGTTGGCGGCACCCAAAACGAGCAGCAGCTTGGATCCCTGGGGGATGTTTACTCCGCCCACGACACCGTCTTTCTCAGCCGTGCGACGCCACGCCACAATGCTGCCTGCGGTGCGCAGCACCTCTTCGACCGCGCCGGGAATCTTTGCCGGGTCAGCCGAAATCTGCTCCCACGCTTCGCGGTGGATGAGCAGCTGACGCACGGCGTTGGAGATGAGCGTGGTCGTGGTCTCGTGGCCGGCAAAGAGCAGGCTGTAGAGGAACGAGGCAATCTCGTGATCTGAGATTTCTTCGCCTGCAGCCTGCAGGTTGACGAGGTCGGTCACCAGGTTGTCGCCCGGCGTCACCTTGGCATCGGCCACCAACTTCTGGCAAAAGTTCCAGTACGCCACCATGTTGCGCGCGTGCGGAACCTGCTCGTCGTCGGTGAGGTCGCCCCACGTGAGCGCGGCGCGCGAGGTAGCCCAGTCCTTCACGAGGTCGGTCATCTCGTTGGGAACACCGATCAGCGTGAAGATGGTGATCGTGGGCAGGTCGTACGCGAGGTCGGTGAGAATATTGCCCGAGTTGGTTCCCTTGGCCACCATGGCGTCGATCAGCGCGTCGGCGTTCTCGCGAATGTAGGGCTCGAGCACCTTGTAGCGACGCGGCGTGAAGGCCTTTGATGCCACGGCACGAATGCGTGTGTGGTCCGGTGGGATGCGGGCCGACAGGCCGGAGTAGGTTGTGAACTCGCCATCGGCCAGCACTTTCTTGGCGGCCTCGCCCAGCGGGCGGATGGGCGACTGCGCGTCTTTCGACGAGAAGCCCTCCCAGTCGTCAAAAACACCCTTGACGTCGTCGTAGCGCGTCACCACATACATGCCGATGCGGTCATCCCACATGACGGGGGCGTCTTCGCGGAGCGCTGTATACGACGGAAAAGGATTGTTGAGCTTGAACGGTTCGAACCCGTGATAGTCCTTGCTAAAGGGCATTGCCTCGGTAGCCGTAGGTGCCATGATCGGTTCCTCCTTGAACGCGGAATACTTCATCTTGCTCCCGGAATCATTCCGGTGCGACAAAATGTTCTCACTCAGTGAGAACGACTTTCGGAGATTTTTGGCGCTACTCGCCCATGGTGAGGGGGCGGCCCGCCATGGCAAACTCAATGCGCTCCACCGTGCCGCGCAATTGGGGCATGAAACGCTGCACCTCGCGGTACCGATGCGCCTCGAAGACAAGTCCAAGGGCCGCTACCGTTTGGCCGTTGAACACCACGGGTCGGGCCACCGAGAGTGCGTTCATGCGCATCTGCTCAATCGTCACCGAATAGCCATCGCGGCGCACGTCGCCGATGAGCTGCGTGAGGATGCGCGGATCCGTCACGGTCTTGGGCGTGGGCGCCTCGAGCTCGCGCTGTAGGTAGGCGTCGACAAACCAGTCGGGCTGGTCGGCGAGAAGCACCCGCCCTACGGCCGTGGCGTGCAGGGGCAGGCGCCCGCCGATGCGCGAGACCTGAGGCATCTTGCGCGAGCTATAGATCTTGTCGACGTAAAGACTCTGGGTGCCCTCCCGAATGGCCAGGTGCACGTTCTCGTGCGTGAGGTCAAAGAGATCCTGCAAAAACGGATGCGCTCGATCGCGCAGGCGGCGACCGGCGAGCTGACCCAGCTCCCAGATGCGAAAGCCCACCTGGTACTTGCCGTCAGAACCCTTGCGCAGGCCACCCCACTCTTCAAGCTCGTGAACCATGCGGTACGTGGTTGACAGCGGCAATTGAGCGCGGGCCGCAATGCGCGCCACGGTGAGCGAACCACTTGAGCCCTCGAAGGCGCCAAGCACGGAGAGCGCGCGGGACGTGACGCTGGCTCCGCGAATCTGCTCGGGCTCTGCCATGGTCACCTCCGTTGGTGTGACGTGCGTTGGCGTTACGTGCGTTGGTGTTACGTGCGTTGGTGTGACTGTTGTGGCTCTAGATTACTTGGCGGATCGCTTGCGCGGCATGCGCTGGCAAATTGGGCAAAAGTGTGAGCCCCGATTCATGAACGATTCGCGTCGCAGGGTGGCCCCACAACGCGAGCAGGCCTCTCCCTGTCGGCCGTAGGCGTTCAGGCTGTGCTCGAAGTAGCCGGCTTGGCCGTTCACGTTCACATACTGAGCGTCGAAACTCGTGCCGCCCTCGGCCAGCGCTTGGGCCAAAACCTCTCGCACGTGGCCGAGCAGTTCGCGTGCCTTCGCCGCCGTGAGCGCATCCGTGGCGCGGTCGTAGTGCAAATGTGCGCGCCACAGCGATTCGTCGGCGTAGATGTTGCCAATTCCCGAAATCAGACCCTGATC
>CAIOGW010000161.1 GCA_903857985.1 uncultured Microbacteriaceae bacterium | reverse complement strand
CGGTGGTCGAACACCAGCAGGTCACGGACGAACAACAGTGATTGGCCCGGAACTCCCGATTCGTCCTTTGGCGCATTGGGCAAATACTCGATTTCTCTGATGGTGTCCCACCCCAGATACCCGACCAAACCGCTCGTCAACGGTGGCAGTTCGGTCGGGGCCGGCGACGCCCATCGTGCATACAACGCGTCGAGCGCGTCGAGTCGCCGTGGCGGGACGGATCCTCCGAAGGCACGCTCTTCGGACAATCCGTTGTCGAGCCATACGGATTGTTCCTCCTGTTCAGTAAGACATCCCCACGCCGAGAGCCCGACGAACGAGTAACGCGACCAAATGCCGCCCTGTTCAGCCGACTCGAGAAGGAAAGAGCCCGGGCGCGCATCGGTGAGTCGCCGATACAGGGATACCGGTGAATCGCCGTCGGCAAACACCTCTCGGCTCACCGCGATGACCCGTTCTCCGTTGCTCACAAGAGCATCGAATTCGGCGCGCGACGTTTGACTCATGGTGAAACTATTCTCACACGGAGGGTGGAGTACTGACGTCGGGCGTGACGTTGGTTATCGCATCCACGGTCAACGTGTCGAAGCACGATGTTTCTCCCGTGTGACAGGCAGAACCAACCTGGTGCACCGTGATCAATAGCGCGTCACCATCGCAATCGAGCTCGACACGACGAACAAACTGAGCGTGTCCACTCGTATCACCCTTACGCCAGAGTTGGCCACGGGAACGCGAGTAGTAAACCACCCGGCCAGTTTTCAGAGTGGTTTCTAGCGCCTCACGATTCATGTACGCGAGCATCAAAACCCGGCCGGTCAGCTCGTCTTGCGCAATGACAGAGACGAGCCCCTGATCGTTGAATACGACGCCCTCAGGAATAGTCACGCTGCTCTCACCTCGTAACCGTGAGTAGCCAAGTCATTTTTCACTGCTGCGATTGAGACGTCACCGGAATGAAAAATGGATGCGGCCAAAACCGCGTCTGCGCCGGCCGCAACCGCTGGCGCAAAGTCTTCGGCACGACCGGCTCCCCCGGAGGCAATGACCGGAACGTGAGAGTTCAGCGTGATGAGTGAAATCAGCTCGAGGTCGAATCCCCTTTTCGTGCCGTCGGCATCGATTGAGTTCACCAGCAACTCGCCAACTCCACGCTCTTGCGCTTCACGTGTCCAGTCAACCGCGTCAATCTCCGTTTCCGTTCTTCCGCCGTGAGACGTAATGATGAAACCACTGGCAGTGTTGTCGGAACGTTTGATGTCGAGGCTGAGAACCAGAACCTGGGCCCCGAACCGTGAGGCTATGTCGTCAAGAAGATCAGGGCGAGCCAGGGCAGCACTGTTGACGCTGACCTTGTCGGCTCCGCTGGCGAGAAGTCGAGCAACGTCATCGGAACTTCGCACTCCCCCTCCCACGGTCAGCGGAATGAAGACTTCGTCTGCGGCGCGGGCTACGACGTCGTACATGGTCTCGCGACCGTCGACGGTTGCCGACACGTCAAGAAATGTCACCTCATCGGCACCCTGCGCGTAATAGTTGCGCGCGAGCTCTACCGGGTCTCCGGCATCTCGCAAGTCGCGAAAGTTAACGCCCTTAACGACTCGACCTGCTGACACGTCGAGGCAGGGAATGATGCGCACGGAAAGCGACACGCTAGAGCCTGGCCGCGTGTATGGCGCTGATCAAAATGGCGCGCGCACCCAGCTCGTAGAGAGAGTCCATGACCTGATTCTGCTCACCCTGTGGAACCATGACGCGCACGGCCACCCACTCGGGATCGCGTAGCGGCGACACCGTAGGTGATTCGATGCCGGGCGCAAGGGCGCAGGCACGCTCGAGTAGCGACACCGGGCAGTCGTAATCCATAAGCACGTACGATCGGGCAACCAGAACACCCTGAAGTCGTCGCAGCAGTGTTGTGGCCGAAGCGTCGGTGCTTCCGCCAGAAATCAAAATGCCCGAGCTCTCGAGAATCACCGGCCCAAAAATTTCGAGCCCTGCTTTGCGAAGTGTGGTTCCCGTCGAGACGACGTCGGCTACGGCGTCGGCAACTCCCAAGCGCACGGCTGACTCGACAGCACCATCCAGTGGGACAAGCGTGGCACTGACACCAGCGGACTCGAGAAAGGCACCGACAAGCCCGGGGTAGCTCGTCGCCACGCGTCGGCCGTCGAGCTCGGCGACCTTGGTCATCGTGCCCACCGGTGCGGCAAAACGAAACGTGGACTGGCCAAAGCTCAGATCGGCAATTTCACGGGCACTCGAACCGGAGTCGAGCAATAGGTCGCGTCCCGTAATTCCGACATCGAGTGCACCCGAACCTACATACGTCGCTATGTCGCGGGGACGCAGATAAAAGAATTCGACGTCGTTGCGAGGATCTTCAACGTGCAGCTCTCGAGTATCGCGGCGTGTTAGGTAACCGGCCTCTCGCAGCATCTCGATGGCGACGTCGGCGAGTGAGCCTTTGTTGGGGACAGCAATTCGAAGCATGGGATTCCTTGACCAAGTGGTAAAACGCGTTAGAGGTGGGAGTAAACGTTTTCGAGGGTGAGACCCTTTCGCAGCATGAGCACCTGAACGTGATACAGCAACTGCGAAATCTCTTCGGCCGTGCGGTCGTTATCTTCGTATTCCGCTGCCATCCACACCTCAGCGGATTCCTCAACGATTTTCTTACCGATGGCGTGAATTCCAGCGTCGAACTCGGCAACAGTGCGCGAACCCTCGGGACGCGTCGCTATCCTCTGGGAGAGCTCGTCAAAAAGACCATCAAACGTTTTCACGTATCAAGATTAGCGCGCATGAACGTGCTCGCCCGCGGCGAGACGCAGCGCGTCGATGGCGAGGTCGGGAGAAGCGTGACCAAACACGCTCGACCCGGCGACGAACGTGTCAGCGCCAGCCTCAGCTGCCTGAACGATTGTCTCCTCCGTGACGCCCCCGTCTACCTGAAGCCACACGTCGCAACCCTGCGCCGAAATCGCCCGCGTCAGTTCGCCCAGCTTCGGCAAAACGGTAGGCATAAACGATTGCCCACCAAATCCCGGCTCTACCGTCATAACCAGAATCTGATCAAATTCCTGCACAATATCGAGAAGCGCATCAACCGGGGTATCAGGCTTTATGGCAACTCCCGCGCGCGATCCGCGCGCCCTCAGCGATCGTGCGAGCGCAACCGGGTCGCCGGCGGCCTCAAGGTGAAACGTCACCGAAAACACGCCCAGCTCGGCGTATCCGGGAGCCCAGCGGTCGGGGTCGGAAATCATCAGGTGAACGTCGAGCGGGATGGGAGACGTCTCCTGAATCCGCTGGACCATTTGCGGCCCAAAAGTGAGATTGGGGACGAAGTGATTGTCCATCACATCAACGTGCGCGTAATCAGCGTTGCTGATCCGCTCTAAGTCTCGCTGCATGTTGACGAAGTCGGCAGACAGGATGCTCGGATTTATGCGCACGTCCATGATCGAGAGCCTACTTTGCCGACCGTTCGAAGATACTGATGAACATGGCGTCGGTGTTGTTGATGTGTGGCCACAGTTGCACGTATGCCTCGGCATCGCTGGGCGACACCGCGTCGTTCGTGATCCGACGGATGACGGGGGCCACCGCCACCGGAGAAAAATCTGTGCGTCCAGACATCACGCTGGTCACAACGTCCGTAGTCTCCGACACAGAGGGTGAGCAGGTGACATAGGCCAGCAGTCCGCCCGGAGCAACGACGTGAGCAGCAGATTCAAGCAACTGCTCTTGAAGACGTACCAGGTCGGAAACATCGGCCGGAGTTCGCCGCCAGCGTGCCTCGGGCCGCCGCCGCAGTGCACCCAGCCCTGAGCACGGAGCATCGACCAAAACTCGATCAAACCGCTCTGACGAAGCAAGAAAGGCGCGACCGTCAGTCACCGAGACGCTCACGTTGGTGAATGGTGCCACAGCCTGGCGCACCAGCTTGGCACGATGGTCGCTCATTTCGTTGGCCACGAGGTGCGCACCTGACCGTTCTGCCAGTGCGGCCAGCAGCGCTGCCTTACCGCCGGGACCGGCGCACATGTCCAACCACTTCTCATCTCGGGCGGTGTCTCGCGCACCCCACAAGGCCAGTGCGGCGAGCTGCGAGCCCACGTCTTGCACGCGGATTTGTCCGCCCGAGTCCCTCACGATGGCACCGGGATCCCCACTGATGAGGTTGAGCGAATAAGGTGTGCGGTCGTCAACTTCACACGTGTCACCAAAGGACGCGGTGGTCCGAGATTCACTCATGTCCGCTCCGCGTGCCAACCGCAAATCGACCAGTGACACGGTAGCGGCCGTGTTGTCTGCACTCAGGAGCGCCTCGATCTCTCCGGCATGACCCCGCGCATCGAGCGCGCGAGTCAGATCGTCAACGATCCACGACGGGTGCGAATAGGTCACGGCAAGTCGCTCGCTCGTGGACAGAGAAGCGGGCGCCACCTTGTCGATCCACTCGTCAGACTCTCGTTCCGTGATGCGACGCATGACAGCGTTAACAAAACCCGCGGAGCGAGCCAACTGCACGCTCTTTGCCAGGTTGACCGACTCGCTCACAGCGGCGTGGGCGGGGGTGTGGAGGTGTAGCCACTGATGAGCGCCGAGCCGCAACACATCGAGAACGGCCGAGTCAATCTGATCAACATCTCGGCCCGCTGCGGAGGCAATAACTGCGTCGTAGAGTCCTTGCATGCGAAGCGTGCCGTAGACCAGCTCGGTCACAAAACCCGCGTCAGACCGTGAAAGTCTGGCCTCTCGCAGAGCTAGGGGGGTCACGAGATTGGCATAGGCGTCGTTCTCGTCGACGTCGCGAAGCACGCGCCACGCAACGCGGCGAGCGTTCACGACGACATCACGGTAACGCGAGGCTCCCGGACGCCACGCAGCCACTCGGTGGCCGCCATCTCCCGTTTGCCCGCCGGAGTCACGCGAATAAGCATGAGGGTGCCAGAGAGGAACCCCATGAAAACGTTGCCCTCGTGTTCAACAATCACGCCGGGCTCAACATGTTCCGAATGGGCAACACTTCGAGCTGCTGAAACTTTGATACGTCCCGTCGTGGTTTCGAGCCACGCCCCCGGTTCGGGAGTTACAGCGCGGAACAGGTTAAAAGCTACGGCGGCGTCACTCACAGAGTCGAGACGCGCGTCCCGTGAGGTGAGCTTCGGCGCGAAGGTTGGCGTTCCGGACTGCTCAACAGGCTGCAGTGCTCCCGCCGCGATGCCGTCAAGCACCCGAACGACCTGCTGCGCTCCACTGTCGGCCAGTGCCATCAAGACGTCGCCGCTCGTATCCTCCGGCGAAATCGGATGACGCTCCCGATCAAAAATTGCGCCCGCATCCATGCGTTCCACGAGTTGAAAAACGCATGTGGAGATCTGCGTTTCACCGGCCAATAGCGCACGCTGGACGGGTGCAGCGCCGCGAAATCGCGGAAGGTCGCTGAAGTGCAGGTTAATCCAACCTCGTCTCGGAACATTCAACATCTGTGCATCGAGTAGCGCACCGTAGGCAACAATCACACCGATGTCCGGCGACCACTGAGAAATGGCCTCTCGGGTGTCGCTGTCGGGGCGATTTGCCGTGGTGACCTGAATTCCGTGTTCGTCACCCCAGTCGGCAACGGGTGACCGGGTCATCGTGCGCGTTCGCCCAACAGGGGCATCGTGACGTGTGAGAATTCCGACGAGCTCGTGTGCGGAGGAAGACAGAGCCCGCAGAGTGGGAAGAGCCACCTCCGGGGTTCCCGCAAATATCACGCGCATCGTGACCCTCCGATCCTGCTAACTAACATGACCAGCCACGTGGGCATCGTCGAGGCGCACCCTGAGCGCTGGTGTCGACCCGGGACGTTTTCGTGCCGCCGCGGCCGCTACAACACTGGCACGAAGACTCTGCGTCACATCACTGCCACGCGCGTACGAAAACAAAACGGTTGCTCGAACCTGACCGTCGCCATCCGGCATCGGGCCCAGAATTGAGTAGACACCAGCATCGGGCAACGCGTCCAACGCACGCGTGACCACCTGCGAATGCCCCGTGAGATGTGCCATTCGAGACGACGGAGGTAGATGAAGCTCAGTGCGCTCTGCTACCTCGGCTTTCATGTAGTCGAACCACGTGCGCGAGCCGAGAACGGCACCCAATCGAACGCCGGCGCCCTGCACGAAAACGCGACCCCCAGGAGCGCAACACGCGATGGCGTGGGCCCAGAGTCGCAGGGCATTCTCGACAACGCGCATCTTGTCGCTGTACAGCTGGCGTTCAGCGTCAAGAATGATGACCGTCGAATAACCCCCTGGGCAAAAAGG
>CAIOGW010000160.1 GCA_903857985.1 uncultured Microbacteriaceae bacterium | reverse complement strand
GCAATGGCTACTTCCGCTCCGGCCGCAACAAGTTGCGCGAAGGAGGCGTCGACATCGTCCACGCGCAGACAGAAGTGACCGTATCCCCGCGTGAGGGCGGCTTCACCGGGGTTGGCGGCATCCATGCCCGCAACGTTGCCGGGGCGATGAATGAGTTCGAGCGCAAAACCGTTGCCGTCGATGAGAAACAGGCCGGTCAGTTCGATGGGCGGCACCGAGAAGGGGAGCGTTCGGGTGAGTCCGAGCGCGTTCTCGTACCACGTGGCCTGAGCCTCGAGGTCGCCCACGTTGAGGCCGATGTGATCAAAATGCACGATGTTATGCCTCCGGCACTAGTCGTGGGGGCCATCGTGGGGGCCGTTGTGCATGAGTTTGTTCTGCACGTCGGCGGGAAGGACCTCGAGCAGGTCGGGAGCGAATTCGCCGTCGACGAGGATAAACGCCACGCGGCACACCTTGTCACTGCGGTTTGCCCACGCGTGATCCGTGCCGCGCTGAATCACGACGTCGCCGGCCGTGAGCGTGACCTCGCTGTCGTCGAGAACGAGAACGATCTCGCCCTCGAGAACGATGCCGTAGTCAATCGACTCGGTGCGGTGAACGGGAGACTGGTTGCCCAGTTCGTTAATGAATCCCGGAAAGAATTCGTTGATGCGCACCTTGGTGCCCTTTTCGGGTGGCGGCACACGCAGCGTCCGTTCGGTGGGCTCGTTCGGCTCTTCGCGAGTAATTGTGGCCGGCGCGCCCTCGGTGTTCCAGATTTCGTAGAACCCCACACCGTCTTGCGGCATCATGCGGTGCACGGGCACGATGCCGTCGGAGAGCACCACTGAGACGCCGTTCTCGTCGTGACCGGTCACGACTCGGCGCGGAACATTTCCTTCGGGCAATGGCACAGCCACGGTGCGCCCTAGAACGCGGGTGCGGTCAGCGCACCCATTGCCTGGCCCATGAGCATGCCGGGATTCGCGCCCGGGGTCTCGGGGTGAATCTCCCACTCCACGAGTTGCATCGAGGCGTCGACCACGATCTTCACGCGCTCTTTGCGCACCGTGGTGAACTCGGTGAGCAACTGTTCCATGTCGCCGTCGCGGGTGATGTAATCCGCGAGCACATAGGCATCCTCCGCACACTGTGCCGCCCCCTGAGCAATGAGCGGCGGGCAGGCGTGCACGGCATCGCCGATGGCGATGACGCGACCCTGGTGCCACGGCTCATCCTCGATAAACAACCACTCAATGGGCTGGAAGTTCATGTAGTCGTCTTCGCGGATGTTCTCGCGGATGAAGTCGAAGTGGCCGTGGTAGCTCGCGAGCAGGCGCTTCATCTCTTGGGCATCCGAGAGTCCGTTGTCGGGGCGCTCGGGCTTGGTCAGCACATAGGCGTAGCAGAGGTCTTCCGAGATGGGCGTGTAGCCCGCCTTGTACTCGTCGCCGAAGTAGCACACGGCCGAACACGTCATGTCGGGCGTACGCTTGGTCACGACGCGCCAAATGCCGAGGCCGGTGTCTTTCTTGTCGTGCTTGCTGCCGAGCATCTTGCGGGTGTTCGACTTGATGCCGTCGGCCGCAATAACGAGGTCAAAGTTCTCCACGCTGCCATCGTTGAACGTCACGTCGACCGAGTCGGCTTTGTTCTCGAACTTTTCCATGGATGTGCCAAGGCGCACCTCAACACCCAGGTCATGGATCATGTCCACGAGAACCTCTTGCAGGTCCGAGCGCAGGGCACCCATGGTGGAGGGCAGGTCGGCCCCACCCATCTTGGGGGCGTCCATGGCGTTAATCACGCTGCCGTTGGCGTGAAAGAGGGTGAGGTTGTCAAAACCCAGCCCGTTCTCGAGCATCTTGTCGAGGGCACCGATCTGGTTGAACACGCGAAGGGCGTTGCCCTGAACGGTGATGCCGTGGCCCACTCCGAACCATTCGGGAGAAATCTCGACGAGTGTTGCGCGCACACCCTTCTGGGCCAGCGCAACAGCGGCAACCGTTCCCGAGATGCCACCGCCGACAACAAGAACATTCTTAACAGACATGGAGAGCCCTTCTTCGCGTTTCCCGTGCATCAGTAACGCTATGCCCTCCGCTCTGGCTTGCACAGGTCTAGCGCGTGATAACAGCTATCGGCTGCGGGGTGAGCACAGCATCAGCGTGTGAGCTCGCCGCGAAAAACGTCACGAAGCCACTGGTGAGCACTGTCGGTGTTGTGCGTGGGGTGCCAGTACAGGGTCTCGATGATGTCAACGTGACCGAACGGCGCCGCTACGGCAATTGTGCTTGTGAGCGGGCCAAATCGCGTGGCCAAGCGCGATGGCACCACGGCGACTAGGTCCGTGCCCGAAACAATCGACGGCAGGGGCATGAAGCTCGCTGTGGTGACGCGCGCATTGCGGCTGAACCCCAGTTCGCGCATCTTTCGCTCGGCGGGGTTCACGTGTGCTTGGCCGAAGTCGCAAATAGCTTGAGGGAGCGACTGAAAGGCTTCCCAGCTCAGGGCACCGTCGACGAGCGCTGAATTGTCGGGAGCAACAAGGCACACGTAGTGGTCGACGAAAAGTTCCATATGCTCGCCGTCAATGCCGATGCCGGGCACCGTTGCCACAAAGTCGTGCTTGAGCATGTCGCGCTGACTGTCGGTGGGCTGGGACGGAAGGGGGAGCACTTCGATGCTGATGTGTGGCGCCAGTGCGAGGGCACGGTCAAAGTGTTGAGCCAATTCGAGCGCGGCAAAGTCGGTCATCAGCAGCGTGAACACGCGCGTGCTGGTGGCAGGGTCGAACGGGCCTCCGCTACCCAGTGCGTTCTCGATGAGGGGGATGGTGAGCTGAACCTGGGGCAGCAGCTGACGCGCCAGGGGAGTCAGTTGGTAGTCGCGCCCCACGCGCACCAGCAGTTCATCCGAGAACTGAATGCGCAGCCGAGACAGGGCGGCACTCATCGACGATTGGCCCATGCCGATTCGGTCACCCGCACGCGTCACATGCTCTTCTTCGAGCAGCGCGCGCAGCGCAATGAGTAGGTTGAGGTCTTTGCCGGTGAGTGACACGCGACCTCCCCTTCCTGCACGACTGTCGATTGTTAGCCTAGCCACGTGCTCCGCTCGTGTTGGGCCTGTGCCACGATGGGCAGGTGACGACCAAACCCGCCCTCGCCCTCACGGGAGTGATGCTGGCTGCCCTGGGGTTCATCGGGACCCTCGGCCCGTTTGGCACTGATGCGTACCTGCCGGCGTTCCCCGCAATGGCCGACGACTTGCAGGTCGCGCCGAGTTACATCGGACTCACCCTCTCACTTTTCACAATCGGCATGGCCCTCGGGCAGTTTTTTCTCGGTTCGCTGTCTGATCGCATCGGTCGCAAGACCGTCATCGTCGGTGGTGGCTTGCTCATGGCCGTGGCGAGTGCGCTCGCCGGCTTTGCCGCCGACGCGGGTGTGCTTATTGCGCTGTGCTTGTTCATGGGCCTCAGCGCGTCGGCGGGAGTCGTTGGCGGACGCGCAGTCGTGGCCGACCTCACTCACGGCGAGGCTGCGGTGCGACCCTTCACCATCCTCGGCATGGTGGTGAGCATTGGTCCGATCATCGGCCCCATGGGCGGCACGCTCCTGCTCGCGCTGGGAGGATGGCGCGCCATCTTCTTTGGCCTGGCCATTTTTGCCGTGGCGTCATCCGTGTTCGTGGCTCTTGCCGTTCCCGAGTCGCTACCTCGAGACAAGAGACACACGGGCGGCGTGACTCAGATGTTTCGCACGGCCGGCAGCATTCTGCGCAATCGCCAGTATCTCGCCTTCGCGATTCTGATCTGGTTCGGCTTCGGAATGATGTTCACGTACATCTCAACGTCGTCGTTCATTGTTGAACACAACCTCGGGCTGCCACCCGCCGTCTATTCGGCGAGCTTCGGCATCAACGGTGTTGGACTCGTCCTTGCCGGGCTGCTCACCACGCGCTTGGCGAAGGTCGTTCGACCCCGGCGACTCATCCGTGTGGGTGTCATTGCCCAACTCGCGGCCTTCGCGAGCCTCTGGATTGTTCTGCTCACAGGCGCGTCGTCGCCGTGGACGGTTCTCCCCATCCTGTTCGTGCTCGCTGCCTCAATGGGCTTCATCTTTGGTCCGGCAACCGCCATGGCCATGGAACACGTGCGCTTCGCCAGCGGCACGGCGCTTGCGCTGATGGGGAGCGTTCAGTTTTTGGCCGCGGCGGTGGCCGTAACGCTTGCCGGAATCGTCAACACCGATCCGCTCGTGGCGCTCGCCGAAGTGGGGAGCGTCGCTACGGTTCTCGTGCTCGTGGCCCTCATCATGGGACGGGCGCGAGCGGTCACTCCTTCGCCGACCTCGTAGTCGATAGTTACTATCCGTAGCCCGATATACCGCTGACGCGAACGAGCGCCTATTCTCACAAGTGGATAAACAGCGCACCCGCCGCGGTGCTTGTCAAGGAGATCACTGATGACTGTTCGCCAGCTTTCCCACCTTCGCTATCTGGCACTTGCCGTTGCGGACCTCGAGACCGAACTCGACTTTCTCAGCACCCACTGGGGGCTGAGCGTCGCTCACCGCGACGGCGACACGGTCTATCTGGCCGCCGAGGGTTCGCCCGAGCCGTTCAGCGTGCGCCTGCGCAAGGCCGACAAGCGCATCGACCTGATCTCGTTTGGTGCGCACTCGCGGGCCGACGTTGACGCGCTCTTCGAAAAGCTCACGGCCAAGGACGTGAAATTCGTTCACCCACCCCAGGAACTCACGCACTTCGGCGGTGGCTACGGCATGCGCTTCTTCGATGTGGACGGCCGCACGGTCGAGGTGTCGGCCGATGTGGAGCTTCGTCAGAGCCGTAAGATCAACGAGCGTGAGCCCATCCCGGTCAAGCTCTCACACGTCGTGTTCAACACCGCGAACCTCGCAACTACCTCAGCGTGGTACGTCGAGCACCTCGACTTCGCAGTGAGCGACACTCTGGCCCACCCGCAGATGGGGCCCATCATGGACTTCCTGCGCTGCAACCCGGCACACCACTCGTTGGCGATTGCCCAGGGACCGCACGCCTCGCTGCACCACATGTCGTTTGAGATGCGCGGCGTTGAGGAATGGATGCGCGGCTGCGGCAAGATCCTGCGCTCGGGAACCCGCATGGTGTGGGGCCCCGGCCGCCACAACGCCGGCGACAACACGTTCGCGTACTTCCTGTCTCCTGCGCGCAACACGGTGGAATACACCACCGAACTTGCCGTCATTGAAGACGAAGACGCGTGGCACCCCAGCGTGCTTGACGTCACGAAGGTCACCACGCAAGACCAGTGGGGCACGGCCAACGAGTTCACCGAGTTGATTGCTCGCGAATCGTTCAACGATGTCGACCTCGGACTCTTCGTTGCTCCTCCGGTCTAACTGGTTCATCAGCGTCCGCTACACACATCGTTAGGTTCGACGAAGGGGTCGTCATGGCACGCTTCGACGGCAAGGTTGTGCTCATCACCGGTATCGGTGGCGGAATGGGGCGCGAAGCCGCGCTGCGCTTTGCTGCCGAGGGCGCCAAAGTCGTGGGATGCGACCTCATCGCCGACGGGGCCAACGAGACCGTCGACCTCGTGCGTGCTGCCGGCGGTGACATCACGAACTTTGCACCGGTCGATCTTGCTGATGCCGGTGAGGCTCAGAAGTGGATCGATGCGGCGGCTGACGTGCACGGGCGCATCGACGTTCTCTACAACAACGCCTCGATGCCGAGGTTCGGCGCGGTCGACGAGTTATCGATCGACGACTGGGACTACGTGATGAACAACGAGCTCAATCTCGTTTTTTATGCGTGCAAGGCGGCGTGGCCGCACCTGAAGAAAACCGCGGGAGTGATCGTCAACGTGGGGTCGATCGCGGGTACGCGTGGCGTGGAGTTCATGCCGCAAAACGCGCACGGCACAGCTAAGGCAGGCGTGATCAACCTCACGCAGCAGCTGGCCGTCGAGGGTGGTCCGCACAAGATCCGCGTGGTGTGTGTCAGCCCCGGGTTCACGGTGACGCCGTCCACCGAGTGGCTGGTGGAGAGTGGCCCGCAGCCCTTCAGAGACAACATTGCGCGCATCCCGCTGGGCCGGGTCGGTCAGCCGGCAGACATCGTGAACGCGGCTCTTTTTCTCGCGTCTGACGAGGCGTCGTGGATCACCGGCATCAACCTCGTTGTTGATGGGGGAGGGTCGGTTCTCGGATGAGCGGCTTCAGCGGAAAACTTTACGTTCCCGGCGACGCCGGTTTTGAGGAGGCCGTTTTCGCGCGGGTCTTCAATGCGCGGCGGCCCACCGACCGCCTGCCCAGTGCCGTTCTCGTGGCCGAAAACGAGCACGACGTTGCCGCCGGTGTTCGCTATGCGGCCGACAACGGTCTCTCGGTCGCCGTGCGCTCGGGCGGACACTCGTGGGCGGTGTGGAGCGTGCAGAACAACACGCTCCTGATTGATTTGGGCAAGCTGAACTCGGCCGAGTACGACGAGGCAACGGGCATCGTCTCGGGAGGACCGGCCATTCAGGGCGGCAACGAACTTGACCCGTACTTGGCCCAGAGGGGTCGCTTCTTCAACGGCGGCCACTGTCCGCCCGTCGGCATCGGTGGCTTCCTGCTGCAGGGTGGTCAGGGCTGGTGTCAACGTGGCTGGGGATGGGCCGCCGAGTCCGTCGTTGCCATCGACGTGGTCACCGCCGAGGGGGAACTGGTTCGGGCCGACGCCGAGCAGAATTCCGACCTGTACTGGGCTGCCCGCGGTGCTGGGCCCTCCTTCCCGGGAATCGTCACGAAGTTTCACCTGAAGACCCGGCCGCGCTTTCAGCACCTCTTTCACAGCGTTCAGGTTTACGACATCGGTGACTTCGCTGAGGTGATGACGTGGATGTATGCGGTCGAGCCCACAATCTCGCCCGATGTCGAAATTGTGTGTGTGAGCTTGTGTCCACCTTCGGTCGACGGCGAGCCCCGCAAGCGCGTGTTTGTCGTCACCGGGGTGGCTCTCACGGATTCGACCGAAGCCGCGCAGCAGGCGCTGGCGCCCCTGCAGACGTGCCCCATTATCGACCGCGCGTTTGAGAACATCGTGACCGAGTCGTCGCTCGCCGAACAGCGCGAGTCGCAGATTCAGATGAACCCGGAGAACTGGCGCTACTACGCAGACAACGCCTGGGTCGACGGATCCACGGACGATATCGTTGCGGCGCTCACCCCCGTTTTCACGACGTCACCCGAGCCCGACGCCTTCACGATTTGGTTTGGCAACGGTCTCATGCGCGAACTCCCCGACATGGCGTTCTCACTCCAAGCCCCGGCCTATATCGCCACCTACTTGGCCTACGAGGATTCGACGCAGGACGCCCGAAATCGCGCCTGGCTCAACGAGGCGATGGTGGCCGCGCAGCCGGTAACCGTGGGCCAGTACCTCGGCGACAGCGACATGACCAACCGCCAACTCAAGTTCTTGTCCGACGAGAACTTTGCCCGGCTTCAGAAAATCATTGCCGAACGCGACCCCAACGGACGCTTCGTTCGCTATCTCGCCAAAGACTCAGCAACCGTCAATCGCAACCACTGGGAGGTCTCCTCATGAGGTTTCACATCTCTGCCAACTATCAGGGCTACGCGCGCGCCCGGGCGCTCGAGTCGCGACTGAGCGCCGATGGTCACGATGTCGTGTGGCACGCGGCTGACGAGTTCGACGACAACGACGACTACACGATCTATGCCATTCGCGCCGCCCAAGCCGTGATCACGGATGAGGATGCAGGCGTGGATGCCCGCGGAATTGTGGTGGGCGGAACGGGTGCGGCCGAAGCCATCGTGACCAACAAGGTTGCGGGGGTTCGCGCCGTTCACACCGATCGCCGTGATGTCGTCGTTGATGCCCGTCAACACGCGGACGTCACCATCTTGGTACTGGGGGCCGATCTGGTGGATGACGCAGCCAGTCTCGATTTAGTTGATGCGCTCGTCACCACACCGTTCCTCAACAATTTGGATGATGCCCGTCGCGTCGTCAACGTGGCTGAGTTTGAAGCTTCGGGCACCATCGAGGGGTGGATGATCGAATTCACGTCGGGCAGTTCTGGTCCTACTGCGAGAGACGCCTAGATGACCCGCGCCCTCGTCTACAGCGAATTCGGCGACCGCTCGGTGATGTCACTCACCGAAGTGAATCGCGTCGTCGCCGAGGCAGGTCAGGTTGAGGTGGAGGTTCGGGCTGCCGGACTAAATCCTTTCGACGTCAAACTTCGCTCGGGCATCGTTCCCATGCCCGTGGAGTTTCCGCGATGTGTGGGTTCCGACTTCGCCGGCACCGTGACCGCGGTCACTGACGGTTCGTCCTATGCCGACGGAACTCCGATCAGCGTGGGTGACGACGTGATGGGCTGGATTGAGACGGGGTCGATGCGCGACCAGGCCGCGGTATCGACGCTCGCCGTGACTCCCAAGCCCGAATCCCTATCGTGGGAACTGGCAGGTGCGCTCTCTGTCGCCGCGCAAACGGCTCAGGCCTGCATCGCCCTGATGAACCCCGGTGTCGGTGACACGGTCGTTGTTTCGGCAGCCGCCGGTGCCGTGGGTATCGTCTACTGCCAACTCGCTCTCGCGGCCGGCGCCCGGGTTATCGGCACCGCGTCAGAAGCCAACCACGAATTTTTGCGCTCGCTGGGTGTTGAGCCATTGTCTTATGGCCCCGGCTTGGCTGATCGACTCCGAGAGATCACGCCCGAGGGCATCACCTTGGCGCAAGACAACTGGGGTCGCGACTTCATCGACACGGCACTCGAACTGGGCGTGCCGGCAGATCGGATCTGCACCATCGTCGATCACGCAGCTACCGCCGAACTCGGACTGGCAAATCCGGGTCGTTACGAACGAAGCTCCCTCACACTCGGCGCACTTGCGGCACGGTTCGCCTCGGGAGAGTTGGTCCTTCCCATCGAGCGCAGTTTTGCACTGAGCGACTTCGATGCCGCTTTCGCGTTGTTGGAGAGTCGACACCTCCGCGGCAAAGTGGTCGTGCTGCCCTGATACGTACTGCCCCGATAAGACGTATCCACACACGCGATAACGAATCGCCCGCATCTCCGTCTACATTCGAAATAGCCGCCCGTTGAGGGCTCAATGAAGGGAAACCCACACCATGGCATTTGTCTGCAGTGCAACCTGGATTGCCAAAGAGGGCGAAGCACACAAGGTGGCCGAGGCGCTGAAGCACCTCTCGCCCGCCTCGCGCACCGAAGAGGGCAACATCTACTACCAGGCCTACCAAGACCCCGAGGTTCCCAACACGTTCCGCATCTTTGAGGTGTACACGAGCGAGGACGCGTTCAAGGCACACGCTGAATATGACCACTTCAAGGAGTGGGCGTTGGGAGTCGCCATCCCGGTTCTCGAAACGCGTCAGCGCGACTTCTACGAGACGCTGGACTTCTAGACATGAAGATCGGTCGGTACCTGCACCAGGGCATGCCCCTCACGGGCGTTGTCTTCAACGGAAAAGTTCAGAAGGTTGATAGTGCGCTCAGCGTAATCGACATCCTGAACCTGCCCATTGCCGAGCGCAATGCACTTGAGTCGAGTGCTGGCCGTGGCCACCGGATGCCGATCGAGGAAGTCCAGTTTCTTCCTCCCGTCGAGCCGCGTGCCATGCGCGACTTCCTCACGTTCGAAGCCCACGTGGCCGGAATGAAGAAGTCGTTCGACGGCGATGGCACCATTCCCGAGGCATGGTTTGAGGCGCCCGGCTACTACTTCATGAATCCGTGGTCGCTCTATGGGGCCACCGATGGCGTGCCCATTCCGCCGCTCACCCAGCGACTCGACTTCGAACTCGAGGCGGCGATTGTCGTGAAGAAAATGGCACGCAACATCACCGCCGAGCAGGCGGGCGATTACATCGCCGGCTACTGCATATTTAACGACTGGTCGGCACGCGACATCCAGGGCCGCGAAATGCAGGTCGGCCTCGGCCCCAACAAGGGCAAAGACTTTGCCAACACGCTCGGCCCGTGGATCACGACCCCCGATGAGCTCGAGCAGTATCGCGAGGGCGATCGACTCGACCTCGAAATGGTGGTTAAGGTCAACGATGTCGAATACGGGCGCGATTCGCTCAAGAACATGTCGTGGTCGTTCGAGGAGCTGCTGGCGCACGCCTCGCGCGGCACGAACGTGGGTGCCGGCGACGTCCTCGCCTCGGGCACCGCGGGCATGGGCGCCATGAGCGAGCACTGGAGTCGATCGAAGCAGTACGACACTCCCGCGCCTCTTCAGGTGGGCGATGTCGTTGAGATGACCATCGAGGGTTTGGGTGCGATTCGTAACACGGTGGTGGCGGGCGACAGCCCGAACCCCGAGTACCGCGTGCCGCCGGCTCGACGCACCTACTCCGAGGACCGTCTGTGAGCACTGTCACCACGGTCAACCCGGCAACCGGCGAAAAGCTGGCCGAGTACCCCGGGTTGGATGCGGCGGAACTTGATGCTGCCCTGCAGCGCACCGCGGATGCCCAGCGCGCCTGGCGCACGACCGACATCGCGTCGCGAACCGCGCTGCTGCGCAATGTGGCGAAAATCTTGCGCGACGAGGTGGAAGACCACGCGCGTCTGATCAGCGTGGAGATGGGTAAGCCCATCACCGAAGCGCGCGCCGAGGTGCTCAAGTGTGCCGTCACCTGCGACTTTTACGCCGACAACACGGCTGATTTTCTCGCCAACAAGGCGGTGAAGACCGAGGCGGTCACGTCGTTTGTGGCGTACGAGCCCATCGGTGTGGTGCTCGCTGTCATGCCGTGGAACTTTCCCTACTGGCAGGTCATTCGGTTCGCCGCTCCAGCGCTGACGTCAGGCAACGGCGGCCTGCTCAAGCACGCCTCGAATGTCACCGGATCGGCACTCGCCATCCAGGGCATCTTTGAGCGTGCTGGCTACCCGGCCGATTTATTCCAGACGCTCGTGCTCAGCGCGCACTCCCAGGTCAACGACATCATCGCTGACAAGCGCGTGGCTGCCGTGACCCTCACCGGAAGCGAGGGCGCGGGCGCGCAGGTGGCCGAGGCTGCCGGGCGCGCACTCAAGAAGACTGTGCTCGAACTGGGTGGCAGCGATCCGTTCGTCATTCTGGGTGACGCCGACGTACCCGCCATCACGCCCTTGGCCGTGCGCGCACGCTTCGTGAACACCGGGCAGAGCTGTCTGTGTGCCAAGCGCTTCGTGGTTGACGCCGCGGTGATTGCTGACTTTGAGCAGCGCGTGGGTGAACTCGTGGCGGCACTGCGCATCGGTGACCCCGTGGCTGACGACACACAGATTGGCCCGTTGGCCAAACCCTCGTTCGTCGACGACATCGACGCTCAGGTTCAGGCATCAGTGAAAATGGGTGCCCGCGTGATCACGGGTGGCCACCGTATCGAGGGGCCCGGAAACTTCTATGCCCCCACCGTGCTGGCCGACGTCACTCCCGACATGCCCGTGTTCAACCAAGAGACGTTTGGTCCGGTGATGGCCATCGTGAAAGCGCACGGCGCGCAGGAGGCCATCGAACTAGCCGACGCGTCGCAGTACGGACTTGCCGCGAGCATCTGGACGGCCGACATGAATGCCGGACTCGAGCTGGGCAAGGGCATCGAATCGGGCGCGCTGTTTATCAACGGCATCGTGGTGTCAGATCCGCGCCTGCCGTTCGGCGGGGTCAAGTTGAGCGGTTATGGCCGTGAGTTGTCGATCGAGGGCATGCACGAGTTCACGAACGTTCGTGCGGTGTGGGCCGGGGAGATGCCGCGCAGCGCTTAGCGGCTCGCGATGTAGGCGTCCCACGTGGCGAACGACCCGCTCCATCCGGCGGTCATCCCCTCAAAGTTGGCGGCGAAAACGGCACTCTCTTCGTCGGTTGCCTCAAACGGCGTCCAGGTGATGTCCATGCGCGTTCCCTCGCCGACGGCCTCGAAGGTCGTCACCGAGAGCGTCTTGAGCGGCCAGATGGGGGCCATGGGGTGCAGCACGGGAGTGCCGTCCGCGTCGGCAAACATGTTTAGAAACTCGAGGCGTTTCCCGGGTTCCGTGGCGATAACCTCCCACTTGCCCCACGACTCTTCACCCGTCGCCTTATCGCGCATGCCGTAGTGAACGGTTCCGCCGGGTCGCATGTCCATTTCCAGGTTGACGATGTCGATTGACGAAGGCCCCCACCACGCGGCGTAGTGCTTGGGTTCGGTCCAATGGGCATACGCCTCGGCGGGAGACAGTGGCACGGTGTGGCTGATGCGGAACGTGGGTATCTCGGTCACCCGGCAAGCCTAGTGAGGCCGGTTGGACAGCCGCCCGCATCCGTGTGATGCTGTCAATAGCGGTTACCGCTAGGCGGAAGGCCCGGAGACGGGGCTCAAACGCCTTTCCTGACCTCCCCGAAGGGCTGATTTCGCACTCATGACTCCCGCACGCACTACCTCAGGA
Source organism: uncultured Microbacteriaceae bacterium (assembly GCA_903857985.1). Classification (GTDB taxonomy): domain Bacteria; phylum Actinomycetota; class Actinomycetes; order Actinomycetales; family Microbacteriaceae; genus UBA963. Next base: position 6,080 of record CAIOGW010000160.1, on the reverse strand, counting down.
GCACCCGTCTCATCGATCGGCCGCGGCATCGCGGTACTCGCCTGCTTCACGTCTCGCGCTCACGCGCTCACGCTCTCCGAACTCTCGGCTGCATCCAAGTTGCCCATGTCGAGCACCCACCGTGTGGTGGCCGAATTGGTGACCGGCGGCTTTCTCGTTCGCGGTCAAGACAAGCGCTACCGCATCGGTACTCGCCTGTGGTCGATTGCCCAGTTGGCTCCCGTGAGTGAGCAGTTGCGCGAGCGCGCGCTGCCCACACTTGCCCGGTTGTATGAGGAGACCGGCGAGAATATCACGCTGGCCGTGCTTGACCGTGGCCAGGCCCTTTACGTCGACCGTCTCGTGGGGGAGCGCAGTGTCCCCATTGTGTCGCGCTCCGGCGGGCACTTGCCCTTGCACACCACGGGTGTGGGCAAGGTTCTGTTGGCCTACCAGCCCAAGGAAAGCATTGAGAAGTATCTGAGTCGGCGCCTCGAGCGCCCGACGCCTTATTCCATTTCGGATCCGGTAAAGCTGGAGAAGGAACTCATCGAGGTGCGCGCCAACGGGTACTCGGTGACGCGCCAGGAGATGACCGCTGGCACCGGCTCGGTTGCCGTGCCGATTGTGCGCAAGGGTCGCGCCATTGCCGCGGTGGGCGTGGTGGCTCACCTCGCCCGCCTTGATGTCAGCCGACTGGTAGCCACGCTGCAACTGGCTGCGACGTCTATCGCCAAGGAACTTGACGATCACTAGGTACGTGATTACCCGAGCGTGTCACTAAATCACTGATTTTCACATTCCGGTATCCGGAAGAGCGCATAGGTTGTGGCACCACGCGTGCGGATATCTTGGTGAGGTCTGACTTGGCTACGTCGAAGGAGAATCATGGCACGCGTCGTTCGCGGAACACCCCGCACGCCCCTCGAGATTGTTGACGGTTTGGCCGCGCTTGGATCGGCGACGGTGCACGAAGCACAGGGCCGGATCGGCCTACTCAACCGCCGCCTTCGCCCCATTTTCCCGGCCATGATTGCCGGCACTGCGCTTACCTGCGAGGTGGCCCCCGGTGACAACTGGATGATTCACGTGGCCGTGGAACAGGCCCAGCCTGGCGACATTCTTATTGTCACCCCCACGAGCCCCTGTGACGACGGCTATGTGGGCGATCTGCTTGCCGAAAGCCTTATGGCTCACGGTGTTCGCGGACTCGTGATTGATGCCGGCGTGCGCGATGTTGCCACGCTCACCGAGATGGGCTTCCCCGTGTGGTCAAAGACAATCAGCTCGCAGGGCACGGTCAAGGAGACCATCGCCAACGTTCAGACGCCCATTGTCGTTGCCGACCAGTTCGTTCGCCCCGGCGACGTGCTCGTTGCCGACATCGACGGTGTGTGCCTGGTGCGTCGCGAGGATGCCGCCGCGGTTCTTGAGAAGGCTCGCGAGCGTGAGGCAAACGAGGCCGGCAAGCGTCAGCGTCTTGCCGCTGGCGAGCTGGGACTCGATATTTACGACATGCGCGAGAAGCTCGCCGCCAAGGGACTCGTCTACGAGGACTACCAGGCATGACCAATAGCGAGGTCGCGGTTCCCGCCGCCCTCATGCGCGGGGGAACCTCGAAGGGGCTCTATTTTCTGGCGGGCGACCTGCCAACGAACACGGCAGCCCGAGACCGGTTCTTGCTCGCCGCCATGGGCTCGCCCGACGTTCGCGAGATCGACGGCGTGGGTGGCGGACACCCGCTGACCTCCAAGGTTGCTGTGGTCAGTGCCTCCGAGCGCGACGGCATCGACGTGGACTACCTGTTTCTGCAGGTCTGGCCCGACCGCGCCGAAGTGAGCGATCAGCAGAACTGCGGCAATATCTTGGCTGGTGTGGGACCGTTCGCCATCGAGCGCGGTCTCGTAGCCGCAACCGGGGATCTCACCCCCGTCGCGATTTACATGGTCAACACCGACTCGAAGGCTACCGCGTTCGTGGAGACGCCCGGCGGCAAGGTCAATTACGCGGGAACCGCGCGCATCGACGGCGTTCCCGGAACGCACGCGCCCATCAACATCAACTTCGAAGACGTGGCCGGATCGAGTTGTGGCGCGCTGCTGCCCACGGGAAACGTGGTCGACGAGGTGCTGGGCGTGCAGGTGACCTGCATCGACAACGGCATGCCCGTGGTGTGCCTGAACGCTTCCGACTTCGGAATCTCGGGCTACGAGACGCCGACCGAGATTGAGGCCAACGACGAGCTGCGAGCTCGCGTCGAAGAGATTCGTCTGGCCGTGGGTCCGATCATGAACCTCGGTGATGTGACGAACAAGACCGTGCCCAAGATGAGCCTGCTCTCGAAGGCGCGCGAGGGTGGGCTGCTCAACACGCGCACGTTCATTCCGCACCGCGTGCACGAGTCCATCGGTGTGCTCGGTGCCGTCTCCGTGGCCACCGCGTGCATGCTCGAGGGCAGTGTGGCCGCCCAGATTGCCGGTCTTGGGGCTGTGGGCACCAGCCTCGAGGTTGAGGTGGAGCATCCCACCGGTTTCTTCACCGTGCAGATGGAGGTCGACAACTCGTCAGGCTCGCCCGTCGTCACCAAATCCGCACTGCTTCGCACCGCCCGCATGCTCATGTCGGGTTCTGTCTATGTCCTCGAATCCGCTTGGGAGAACGCATGATCATCGATTGTCACGGCCACTACACAACGGCCCCCGACCTGCACAACGAATGGCGCATTGCCCAGCTGGCCGCCTACATTGCGGGCATGCCCAGCCCGGAGTACCCCGAGATCTCGGACGACATCATCCGTGAGTCAATTGAGCAGAATCAGCTCAAGCTCATCACCGAACGCGGATCCGACCTCACCATCTTTTCGCCCCGCGCCTCTGCCATGGGTCACCACGAGGGCGACCAGCGCGTCAGCCTCGAGTGGACGGTGGCCTGCAACAACCTGATCAAGCGCGTTGTCGACCTCTTTCCTGACACGTTCATCGGCGTGGCTCAGCTGCCTCAGTCTCCGGGAGCCGACCTCACGGCCACCATCGCCGAGATGGAGCGCTGCATTAACGAACTGGGTTTTGTTGGTATCAACCTCAACCCCGATCCCAGCGGCGGCCTGTGGCAGACCGTGCCGTTGACGGACAAGTTCTGGTACCCGCTCTACGCCAAGATGGTGGAACTCGACGTGCCGGCCATGGTCCACGTATCAGCATCGTGCAACCACAACTTCCACGCCACGGGTGCGCATTACATGAACGCCGACACCACGGCCTTCATGCAGTTGTTGCAGGGCAACCTCTTTGCCGACTTCCCCACGCTGCGCCTGATCATTCCGCACGGCGGCGGAGCCGTTCCCTATCACTGGGGTCGCTACCGTGGCCTGGCCGACATGCTGGGTCAGCCCAGCGTCGACACCCACCTCATGAACAACGTGTTCTTCGACACGTGCGTGTACCACCAGCCCGGCATCGACTTGCTCGTGAAGGTGATCGACAACAAGAACATCCTGTTTGGCTCGGAGATGATTGGCGCGGTTCGCGGCATCGACCCGCAGACCGGTCAGTACTTCGACGACACCAAGCGCTACATCGATGCGGCGACCATCTCGGATGCCGAGCGCCACAGCATCTTCTCATCGAACGCACGCGCGGTCTTCCCGCGCATGGACGCCAAACTTAAGGAGCGCGGACTGTGAGCCCGGCATTCACCAAAGACGCCGACTGGCTCGACTGGCACCCCAACCCCACCAAGCCCACGTTTGTGGTTCCCGCCGGTGCGGTTGATGCCCACTGTCACGTCTTTGGCCCGGGGGACACCTTCCCGTTTGCGCCCGAGCGCAAGTACACCCCGTGCGATGCCAGCTGGGAGCAACTGTTTGCGCTGCGCGACTTCTTAGGCTTCGACAAGAACGTTGTGGTGCAGGCCACGTGCCACGGATCCGACAACTCGGCCCTGCTCGACGTTCTCGAGCGCGCCAACGACCGCGCCCGCGGCGTGGTTACGGTGAAGGCGGACGTCACCCACGACGAGCTGGCGCGCATGAACGAGTTGGGCGTGCGCGGCGTGCGCTTCAACTACGTCAAGCGCCTGGTCGATCCCAAGCCGGATGACTACTACCGCCAGATCATCGAGAAGATCAAGCCGTTCGGGTGGCACGTGGTGCTCTACTTCGAGCCGTCGGACCTGCAGGAGAAGTACGACTTCTTTACGTCGCTCGGCGTGCCCGTGGTGATTGACCACATGGGTCGCCCCGATGTCACGAAGCCGGTAGACAACGCTGAGTTCGATCTCTTCTTGCGCTTTATGCGCGAGAACACGAACGTGTGGTCAAAAGTGAGCTGCCCCGACCGACTTTCGGTCAGCGGAAGTCCGCTCTATGTCGATGTGGTGCCCTTCGCCAAAACTATCATTGAGGAGTTTCCGGATCGTGTGCTGTGGGGCACGGACTGGCCACACCCCAACATGAAGAAGGAAATGCCGGACGACGGCATTCTCGTCGACTACGTTCCGTCGATTGCGACCACCACCGTGTTGCAGCAGAAGCTGCTGGTCACGAATCCCACCAACCTCTACTGGAGCTGACCATGAAGCCGAACTTCGAACAGTTCACGGACATCCCGGGCACCACGATCTTCACCATGGAAATGGCCCAAAAGGGCTTTCAACTCAACGAGTTCTGCATGAGCCTGCGCACACAGGAGAATCGCGACCGCTTTCACGCCGATGAGCGTAAGTATCTCGACGAGTGGGACATGAGCGAAGAACAGAAGCAGGCCGTGCTCACGCGCGACTTTCAGAAGATGCTCGACGGTGGCGGCAACGTCTACTTTCTCTCCAAGATCTTTGCGGCCGAGGGCATGAGTTACGTGCAGGCCGTCAGCACCATGACCGACATGAACGTCGAGGAGTATCAGGCCATGATGGTCGCCGGTGGTCGCGACATCGAGGGTTGGCGTTCGAAGAAGGAACGGGGAGAGGCTTAGACCATGGCACGCATCGTTGCCGGCATTGCCACAAGCCACGTTCCCGCCGTGGGTCACGCCGTTGACTCGGGTCGCACCGAGGACGACTACTGGCGTCCCATGTTTCAGGGTTATGAGTTCTCCAAGCAGTGGATCAAAGACAACCCGGCCGACGTCGACATCATCGTGTACAACGACCACGCCTCCTACTTCGGCATGGACATCATGCCCACGTTCGGAATTGGTACCGCGGGCAAATACGAAATCTGTGACGAGGGTTACGGCCCCCGCCCCGTGCCCGTGGTGATGGGTCACCCGGCACTCTCCACGCACCTTGCCGCCTCGCTCATCCTTGACGACTTCGACATGACTGTGCTCAACCGGCTCGACGTTGACCACGGTCTTACCGTGCCCATGTCGCTGATGTATGGCCAGCCCGACGCGTGGCCCACCCGGGTGATTCCCTTTCCCGTCAACGTGGTGATGTATCCGCAGCCCTCGGGCGAGCGGTGCCTCGCCATCGGCAAGGCCATCCGCGACGCCGTGCAGAACTTCGACGAAGACATCACGGTGCGGGTGTGGGGAACCGGTGGCATGAGTCACCAGATTCAGGGCGCCCGTGCCGGCCTGATCAACCTGCCGTGGGACCTCCAGTTCATGAACGACCTCATTGACCAGCCCGAGGTTCTTCAGCACAAGCCGCACCTCGAATACATGATCGAGGCCGGTTCTGAAGGCGTGGAGCTGATCATGTGGCTCATCATGCGGGGGGCCCTGGGCGACGACGTCAACGAGGTCTACCGCTTCAACCACGTTCCGGCGTCCAACACCTCTGTTGGTCACCTCATTCTGACTCCGAAGGACTAATCAGTGACCATAAACATGGCGGTTGTGGGCCTCGGCGCCTTTGGCCAGAAGCATCTGGATGCCCTGCAGCAGATCGACGAAGTCACCATCGCCTACGTGGGCCACAGCAAGATGCCCGTAGCCGAGGAAGTGGCCGCCAAGTACGGTGCCAAGAAGGCTTTCACCGACTATGCCGAGCTGTTGGCGCAGCCCGACCTCGACGGCGTGATTCTGGCCACCCCCACGCAGATGCACCACGAGCAGACCCTGCAGGCCATTCGCGCGCACAAGCACGTTCAGGTTGAG
>CAIOGW010000159.1 GCA_903857985.1 uncultured Microbacteriaceae bacterium | reverse complement strand
GCCAGCGACGATCCGCCGGTGATGGTCATCGACTGCTCCTTGCCCGTGCCCTTATCTTTGGCAGACACGTGCACGATGCCGTTGGCGTCGATGTCGAACGTGACCTCAATCTGAGGCATGCCGCGGGGTGCGGGGGCGATGCCCGTGAGCTCAAAGTTTCCGAGCGACTTGTTGTCGCGCGTGAACTCGCGCTCACCCTGGAACACCTGGATCGACACGGCCGGCTGATTGTCGTCGGCCGTGGTGAAGGTCTCCGAGCGCTTGGTGGGGATGGCCGTGTTGCGCTCGATGAGCTTGGTCATGATGCCGCCCTTGGTCTCGATGCCGAGGCTTAGCGGAGTCACATCGATCAGCAGCACGTCCTTGCGCTCACCGCGCAGCACACCGGCCTGAAGGGCGGCGCCCACGGCGACGACCTCGTCGGGGTTCACGCCCTTGTTGGGCTCCCTGCCGCCGGTGAGGCTCTTGACGAGCTCAACCACGGCGGGCATACGTGTCGATCCACCCACGAGCACAACGTGGTCGACGTCTGCCACCTTGACGCCGGCTTCGCGGATGACATCCTCGAAGGGCTTCTTGGTGCGGTCAACGAGATCCTGCGTCATCGATTCGAACTGTGCGCGGGTAAGCGTCTCGTCGAGGTTGGCGGGGCCATTCTCGGTGAGCGACAGGTAGGGCAGTTGGATGTTCGTCGTGGTGGACGAGGACAGTTCCTTCTTGGCCTGCTCGGCCGCTTCCTTGAGTCGCTGCAGGGCAATCTTGTCGGTGCTCACGTCGACGCCCGAGGTCTCCTTGAACTTCTTGATGAGGTGCTCTACAACTCGCTGATCCCAGTCGTCACCACCGAGGCGGTTGTCACCCGAGGTGGAACGCACCTGAATAGTTGAGAACTCATCGTCTTTGCCCACCTCGAGCAGCGAGACGTCGAACGTTCCGCCTCCGAGGTCGAAGACCAGAATGAGCTCGTCTTCTTTACCCTTGTCGAGGCCGTAGGCGAGTGCGGCAGCGGTGGGCTCGTTGATGATGCGCAGCACGTTGAGGCCCGCGATCTCTCCGGCCTCCTTGGTGGCCTGGCGCTCGGCGTCGTTGAAGTATGCGGGTACGGTAATGACCGCATCGGTCACAGTGTCGCCCAGGTACTGCTCAGCATCGCGCTTGAGCTTGCCCAGGATGCGCGCTGAGATTTCCTGCGGCGTGTACTTCTTGTCGTCAATCTGGTCGGTGTGGGTGGTACCCATGTGGCGCTTGACCGAGGCCAGCGTGCGGTCGACGTTCGTGACGGCCTGGCGCTTGGCCGGCTCTCCCACGAGAACTTCGCCGTCTTTGGTGAATGCGACCACCGAGGGGGTGGTGCGGAAGCCTTCGGCGTTGGCGATGACGGTGGGTTCTCCACCCTCAAGCACGGCAACGACCGAGTTCGTGGTTCCGAGGTCAATTCCTACTGCTCGTGACATGTTGTGTCTCCTTCTGTTCTGCTCGACACCGGTGTGCCGGGTCGAGAGATGGTGCGGCTGTTGTGAAGTCGTGACCGAGACTTGAGTCTCGATATGTCAAGTTTGCCACCTGTGGATAACTATGTCAAGTTAACTTGAGTCGAAATCACTCAAGTTCTCACAAGGCTTGCGCCGTCGCGCCGAGGAGAATTTTTGATGAATACAATCGCGGAGTCCTCGTTCGCCCTATCCCGAAGACCCGTTGCCCGGTAGCGTTGCACTCATGTCAAGCACAGTTGCGCCCACACGTAAACGCGGTCAGGTTTTCTCATGGGCCCTCTGGGACTGGGGCACCTCCGCTTTCAGCGTCATCATCACCACGTTCGTCTTCCCCATCTTTATCGTCCAGGCCCTGTTTGCCGCTGACAAGGCATCCGAAGCGGGCCTCGAATCGGGGTTTTCCTGGGCTTACGTGGCCTCGGGAATCGTCGTGGCCCTCGTGGCTCCTGTTCTCGGCCAGCGCGCCGACAGGTCCCGCAAGACGAAGACGTGGCTGGGTGTAAATACTTTCATTGTCGGTCTCGCAGCCATCCTGATGGTGTTCCTGGTTCCTGACAGTGGCTTCTTTGTCATGGGGCTCGTGCTCTACGCCATCGCAAACATCTTTTATGAATTTGCCTTCGTAAACTACAACACGGTGCTCGTTCAGATCTCGACGCCGAAGAACATCGGCCGAGTTTCCGGATTCGGCTGGGGGCTGGGTTATATCGGCGGAATTGTTGCTCTCCTCGTCGTACTGGTTGGCTTCGTGGGTCTGGGCGAGGGTACCGGCATCTTCGGCATCACGATGGACGGCCAATTGAATGTCCGCATGGCGTTCCTCTTCACGGGCCTCTGGGTCATTCTCTTTACTATTCCCGTCCTGGTAGGCACGCCCAAGGCGCCGGCGCTCGACATGGGCAAGCCGCTCGGTTTGTTCGCCTCCTACGGAAAGCTTTTCCGCGACATCGCGCAGCTGTGGCGTAATGAGCGCACCACGTTCCGATTCCTCATCGCGAGCGCAATCTTCCGCGACGGACTCGCCGCCGTGTTTACTCTGGGCGCCGTCATCGCGGCCGCTGTCTTCGGATTCGAAACCAGAGACATCATGTTCTTTGGCATCGCCGCCAATCTCGTGGCCGGAATCGGCGTGTTTCTTGGCGGGGTGATCGAAGACAGAATCGGCCCCAAGAAGCTCATCATCGCTTCCCTCATCGGTCTCATCATTGGCGGCCTCTACGTGTTTGCGTTCCGGGATTTTGGAACAATCACGTTCTGGATTGGTGGCCTGATTTTGAGCTTTTTCGTGGGACCCACGCAATCAGCTAGCCGGACGTTCCTCGGCCGCCTGACCACGCCGGGCCGAGAGGGTGAGCTCTTCGGCCTCTACGCCACGACGGGGCGTGGCCTCGCCTGGATCACGGGGCTCATCTTTGCTGTCACGATCGCCGTTTCGGGTGACACTGCTTGGGGAATCTTTGCCATCGTCGGGGTCCTGGCAGTGGGTCTCGTGCTGATGATTCCGCTGAAGCCCAAATTCGGCAAGTAGATCGCTACGCCCCGACGCGCATCCCTTGCAGCTCAAGCAGCAGAAGCATCGTCACGACAAAGCCCGCGGCGAAGTTGACCCAGAGGAACGCGTGCCAGCCGCGGTTGGCGCGTTCACACTCGGCGTCGGGAAGCGAGCGGTAGGGCCAGACCATCAGCAGGTAAGGGATGGCGAGGACAGCCGCGTAGAAGGCCGGCCATGCCTCGGGGGCGGTCCATCCCGCGACGATGAGAGCAACACCGGCGAGCACGAAACCGGCCAGGGCGAAACGCGCTGTGAAGCGCGCGCCCATAACAGTGGCCACCGAGGCCAGCCCTCCCTCACGATCCGCTTGAATGTCTTGAATCGCCCCGAAGGCGTGCGAGGCGACTCCCCACAGGAAATACGCCACGAGAATGAGCCAGAGGGCCGGAGTAAAAACCGCGCCGGCCAGCACCAGGCCATAAACGGCTGGGCTGACAAAGTGCGTGCTCGACGTGACCGAGTCGAGGAACGGGATTTCTTTGAAGCGCAAGCCTTTCACGGAGTACGCCACCACGGCGAACATGCTCACCGCCAGCACGAGCAACGAGAGTGGGTTACCCACCACGACAAGGAAAACCAGGAACGGCACGTTCGTGGCGAGAACCACCCACAGCATCAGGCGGTGCAGGCGACGATCCAACACCGCTCCCTCAACACCACCCTTGCGCGGGTTACGCATGTCGGACTCGTAATCGAAGACATCGTTGATGCCGTACATAGCGACGTTGTAGGGAATCAGGAAAAACAGCGTGCCGACAATCAACGTGAGGTCCACGCGTTGCGTGGTCATGAGATACGCGGCGGCAAACGGAAAAGCGGTGTTCACCCACGAGAGTGGGCGCGACGACCTGACGAGAGTGCGGAACATTCCACTCCTGCGCGACGCCGACATCATCGCGATTCCTTAGCGGGAAGAAGAACCCACAGCGCCGGAAGAGCAAAGACCGCGGCGACGGTATAGGCAAAGTCCTCGAGGGGGGCCACTCCCACCAGTGCACCCGATATCTTGGCCTCGTCGTAGCTCACGATGCCGAAGCCCACGATGAGGTTGTCGAAGATGGCGGTGAGCACGAGAAGCACGGCCAGCGTCAGGAAAAGGGCTGCCACGCGGCGGCCGGGGCGAGGCGTCGTCGTGAGCTCACCCGCAGCGATGCGCCGGCGAGCGCGACGGCCGTGGGCGGCCATAGCGATAATCCAGAACACACAGACCGCGACCAAAAAGACCACGTTGAGCCACAGGTACGTCATCGGTGCGCCCCTCGCATCAAAAGCTTGGTCACGCCCGCGAATACATTCATCGTGAGGTAACACAGCAGCGTGAGGAAGAAGATCTCTTCGAGGGGCACCTCGGGCGCCACGAGGATACCCGTTACTAACGGCGACGGTCCCCGAAAGAAAATTCCCAGACCGATACCCGCGAGGTCCCAGAGCAGAAAGAAGAGAACGCCCGCAGGCAAAACGATGGCAGCACGTCGGGCATCCGACCAAAAGAAAAGGCCAAAGCGACGGTCAAGAAGCACCATTCCCATCAGCGAGAACAGCAGTGCCGCGAGGTACAGCCAGCTCACGATTAGGCCGTTCGGTCCACAGTGGGAAAGAGCGGTTCGGGCAGAGGCTCCGTCGATCCATCGCCACGCAGGCGCTTGATGAGGATTTCACTGCTAATCAAGCACATGGGCAGGCCGATTCCGGGGATGGTCGAGCCGCCCGAGTAGAAGAGGCCGTGCACCTTCTTGCTCTTGTTTCCCGCGCGGAAAAAGGCGCTCTGCTTGAGGATGTGACTGGGGCCGAGCGCCGTACCGAGCCACGTGTTGAGATCGCCGGCAAAGTCGGCGGGACCGATGGTGCGCCGCACCACAATGCGCTCAGCTAGGTCGGGAACCTTCGCCCACCGAGAAATCTGAGCGATGGCCGCGTCCGCAGCTGCCTCAACCTGCGGGCTGCCCTTTGCCGAGATTCCGCCTTTGCCAATGTTCGGGTCGGCGGGCACCGGAATCAAGATAAACAGGTTCGTGTCGGAGCCCGGCGCCACAAACGGATCGGTGGTATTTGGACGACACACGTAAATGGAAGCGGGATCCGGAATCGACCGCGGTTCGTTGAAAATACGCCCGAAGTTGTCATTCCAGTCGCTTGTGAAAAAGAGGTTGTGGTGATCGAGCTGTGTCATTCTCCCGCGAACGCCAAGGTACACCAGCACCGCGCTCGGCCCGGCCACACGCTTGTCCCACCACTTCTGCGAGTACGTCTGCTGCTCCGGCGACAGCAATTCGGTCTCCGAGTGATGCAGGTCGGCCGAGGAGACCACAACGTCGGCGAGAAGTGTCTTTGGCTTACCGCCACGAGGTCCCTTGTACGTGACGCCCGTAACGCGTGCTCCGGCTCCAGGACGATCCGTGTCGATCGACGTCACCGTGGCGTTACGGATGATGGTGACACCCGCGGCCTCAGCCACCTTCTCAATGGCGGTGATGACCTTGTGGAAGCCGCCTACGGGATACAGCACTCCGTCTTCGAGGTCGAGATAGCTCATGAGGTGGTACATGCTCGGCGTGATGAAAGGGCTTGAGCCCAAAAAGACGGCTGGGTAGCCGAGCACCTGCTGCAGGGTGGGTGAGGTCACGTAGCGGGCTGCGTAATCGGCAAGGCTCACGCGCAACAGGCTCACGAGCTTCGGGATGCGCTTGAGAACGTCTGCGCGAAGAAGGGGGCCAAACTTCGCAAAGCTTGTGTAGAGAAACCGCCGCAAGGCAATCTCGTAAGTGTCTTTCGCCGAGTCGAGGTAGTCACTCATTTTTTGACGCGATCCCGGCTCGCGCTGCTCAAAGAGGTCAAGGTTGGCCTCTCGTGAATCGCGAATGTCGAGCGGCAGCGTGCCCGCGGCCACGTCTTCTTCGAAGAAAACGCGGTAACCGGGGTCGAGCCGGCGCAACTGGTAGTGCTCCTCGGTGCTCGTGCCCATCAACCGAAAGAAGTGGTCGAACACCTCCGGCATGAGGTACCACGACGGTCCCGTGTCGAAACGAAAGCCGTCCTTCTCCCACGAGCCGGCGCGGCCGCCCACCGAGGCATTCTTTTCGAGCAGCGTGACGTCGTATCCATCGCGGGCGAGTAGGGCTGCCGACGAGAGTCCGGCAATGCCGCCTCCGATAACTATGGCGCGTGTCATGTGACCTTTCCCATCAGGGCTCGAACCAGGAGTCGGGATTTCACGGAATTCGGAACACTGATCCGAGTAGTGCGAAGCACCGCCGCCGGTGTTTTCTCAATGCGCCTATTTAATTCGGCAAATAGGCTCTGTGCGAGCGCCACCGCTCGACGACTGGTCCGCGGCAATTCGGGAACGATAACGCCCGACAGTGCGAGGTCGGCGTCAATGTCGGCAACAAGTATTTTCTTGGCCTCGTCGGTGAGGTTCACGATGTCAACACCGGGAAAATACGCGCGACCCAGGCCGTCGGCATCGGCCGACAGATCGCGCAGAAAGTTGACCTTTTGAAAAGCGGCCCCGAGAGCCCGCGCGCCGGCGACGAAGCGCTCGTCTTGTTCGGGACTCACGCTGTGCCCCACCAAAAAGGCCTTGAGGCACATGAGCCCCACGACTTCGGCCGACCCATAAACATACGCGTCGAAGGATGCCTTCGTGTGTTTCTTCTTAAGCACGTCTGCCCGCATCGACGCGAAGAAGGGGCGTGTGAGATCGCTGCCGATTCCCGTCTTACGGGCCGTGAGTGCGAAGGCGTGAATGATCAGGTTTGCCGAGTAGCCACTGGCCATGGCGCGTTCGGTCTCCGCTTCAAACTCGTCGAGGCGGCGGCGCACCTCGGCGGGCGCGAGACCCGCGCCCTCGGCCACGCCATCGACAATTTCGTCGGCCACGCGCACGAGACCGTAAATGTTTTCCACATCCTCGCGGACACCCGTGCCGAGCAGTCTTGAGGCCATGCTAAACGAGGTCGAGTAACGGCGAATAACCATTACCGATGTTTCGTGTGCGACCTCGTCGTAGAGAGCGGTCGCTAGGCTAGAACTCACAGTCTGAGACTACCGACCAAACCTAAGGAGTGTGGCGAGCGTGACCGAGTTTGTGGTGCTCGTTTCGGAAGAAGGTCAGCCCATTGGCTCGGCAGACAAGGCCACCGTTCACACCACCGACACGCCTCTTCACCTCGCATTTTCCTGCCACGTGTTTAACGAGGCCGGCGAGGTTCTGGTCACCCGAAGGGCTCTGGCAAAGAAAACCTGGCCGGGCGTGTGGACCAACTCTTTCTGCGGGCACCCCGCCCCGGAAGAAGCCCCCGAGGATGCCCTGCAGCGCCGTGCGCGCCAAGAGCTGGGGTTTGTGGTCACCGACGTCAGGTCGGCTCTTCCGGACTTCCGCTATCGGGCCGTTGATGCGTCGGGGGTAGTGGAGTACGAGATCTGTCCGGTTTTCGTAGCACGTGCCATCAACGAGCCTCTGCCCGAGCCAGACGAGGTGTGCGAGTTCGCCTGGGTGGAGCCCCATGCTTTGCTCGCTGCCGTCGAGGCCACTCCCTGGGCCTTTAGCCCGTGGATCACACTGCAGCTGCCTGCCTTGCGGGACGCGGGTTTTCTGCTCAGTGCAACCCGCTAGGGCGCAGACAGCTCACACGCTACCGGCTCAGCAAACGCAGCCCGCTAGGCAACCAGCGTAAACGAATCCTTCGACGTTGTCTTGTGCAGTTTGGCGCCCTCAACATCGAGATCCGGCAGCAGGCGATTGAGCCAGCGTGGGAGCCACCAGGCAGCGCGCCCCAAGAGGCGCAACGCGGCGGGTACGAGAAGTAGGCGCACGAGGAACGCATCGACCAGCACGCCGAAAGCAAGACCGAACCCCATGGGTCGGATGGTCGACGACTCCGCGAAGGCGAAGCTGCCAAAGACCGCAATCATGATGATGGCCGCAGCGATGACGACGGCACGCCCGGCGCGGACGCCCTTCGTGATGGCGGCACGCGGACTCTCGCCGTGAACAAACGCCTCCCGTATTCCGGTGGCGATGAAGAGCTGGTAGTCCATGGCTAGGCCAAACAGCACGCCAATCAGAATCGTGGGCAAGAAATTCATGATGGGTCCCGGGTCGTGCACGCCAAACAACGTGCCGAACCAACCCCACTGGTAAACGGCCGTCACCGCTCCGAGGGTGGCAAAAACCGATATCAAAAAGCCGAGGCTGGCCACAATCGGAACCGCAATCGAGCGGAAGACCAGAATCATGAGAAGGATGCTGAGCCCCAAAATCGTCGCCAGGTAGAGCGGGAGTGCGCTCGCGAGCTTCTGCGAGATGTCGATGTTGACGGCAGCCATGCCGGTCACACCGAGCATGCCCCTCGTTTCCTCGGAGATGGTGGCGGCTGTGGCGCGTAGGTCGGTGACCACGGTTTCAGTGGACTGAGCTGCGGGCCCCTCTGTCGGCACGACCGAAAAAGCCAGCGTTTTGCCGTCGGGCGACGGTTGCCCCGTGACAACGGCCTGAACGTTATCCACGCCCATCAGAATTGTCGCCACACTCGCCTGAGTCTTCAGGAGGTCGTCTCCG
>CAIOGW010000158.1 GCA_903857985.1 uncultured Microbacteriaceae bacterium | reverse complement strand
TGTAGCGCAGTTGGTTAGCGCGCCGCCCTGTCACGGCGGAGGTCGCGGGTTCAAGTCCCGTCAGGGTCGCGGATGGGGCCCTTCTTCGGAAGGGTTTTTATCTGGCGACGTCGCTCCCCGGAGCGAACCGCCTGGCTCTGTAGCTCAGTTGGTAGAGCGCACGACTGAAAATCGTGAGGTCACGGGATCGACGCCCGTCGGAGCCACATTAGTTAGATGGTCGTGGCGTCAATCACGAATCGGAACGCCACGTCTCCCGCGACAACTCGGTCATAGGCCTGGTTCACGTAGTCGGCCGCAACTACTTCAACGTCGGCGGTGATGCCGTGCGTGCCACAGAAGTCGAGCATCTCCTGGGTCTCCACGGTGCCGCCAATCATGGATCCGCCGATGGAGCGGCGACGCATCATGAGGCCCGGAAGGGTAAGCGGACGGTTGAGGTCGTTGACCGCACCCACGACCACGTAGGTGCCATCGAGCGCCAGCAACGAAATGTACGGGTTCATGTCGTGGTCGCTGGGCAACGTCGAAATGATGATGTCGAACCGTGAGTCGGCCGCGGCCATGGCGGCCGGGTCGGACGAGACCAGCACCTCATCGGCACCGAGCTTGAGGCACAGGTCACGCTTCTCTTCGCTCGACGTGATGGCCACGGTGTGTGCGCCCAACGCGTGGGCAAACTTCACCGCGAGGTGACCGAGTCCGCCGATTCCGGCCACAGCAACGGTCTTTCCCGGACCCGCGCCCCAGTGCTTGAGGGGAGAGAAAACGGTGATGCCCGCGCACAGGAGCGGCGCCACGCCCGCGAGGTCGAGGCCCTCAGGAATGCGGTAGACGAAGCGCTCGGTCGTGACAATCTCCTGGGCGTAGCCGCCGTAGGTGAACGCCCCGGGCATCTGCGGCTCCGGGTCGGCGTACGTAAAGCGCGGGCCGGTGCCGGTGCAGTAGCACTCGAGGTGGGCGAGGCACTCGGGGCACGAGCCGCAACTGTCTACCATCACGCCCACGCCCACGGTCTGACCCACGGTAAAGCGCGTCACGTCCGAGCCGACCTCGAGGACCGTGCCCACAATTTCGTGACCGGGAACCACGGGGTAGGGGCGCTCGCCCCACTCGCCGCGAACCGTGTGAATGTCTGAGTGGCAGATGCCCGAGTGTGTGATGGCCACGCGAACGTCGTTGGCTTCCGGAGTGCGGCGTACGATGTCGATCAGTTCGAGGGGTTCGCCCTCGGAAGTGGCGCCGATGGCGCGGACCGTGTTAGTCATGTTGCTCCTTTGCTAATCGATGAACGCCGCGAGGGCCTCGACGAGCAGGGCGTGATCGTCCTGTTGTGGGACGCCGCTGACAATGGCTGACCCCACAACGGTGTCGCCAACGATGAGCGGGTATCCGCCACCGGCGGGAGCAAAGTCGACCTCCGACAGATTGAGGTCATCGAGCGTCTTGCCCGCGGCGGCGAGTCGCTGACCCACCAAGAAGCTTGGCTCCCCCGTGAGTTCGATGAGGTTGCGCTTTCGACGGATCCAGTTGTCGTTGATGGGTTTTGCGCCCGGAAGTGCCACGTGAAACACTTCGTGGTCCCCAAGTTTCACAGAGACGGCCATGGGCCAGCCCCTGTCCCGAGATCGTCGAATCAGGTCTTCGCCCAGTGCGAGAGCGGTTTCGTGGTCGAATTTTGCAAAGCGGAGGCGAGCAAACTCGGCCTCTAGTTCGGCCACGTCGGCAAGGACAGGAATCTCGGTATTCGGCACAATCTCAAACCTATCGCGTGCGCATTTAGACCTTGCAGGTTTGTCTCACGAATTTCTCAGACTTGCTCCCTACGTTGTAGCCATGGGATTCCTTGATCGCCTTTTTGGCAGCAACGCAGACGATGACTACCGCGAGACGACAAAGAAGGTGAGGGCGGCTTCTGCGGCCCGCACTGACGACGAAATAGCCGTTGAGCGTTACCGATACCTGCTGAGAACGGCGCCGCCCGAAACCATTGAGAAGGTTCACGAAGAAGCTTTTTCCCAACTGAGTGTCGAGCAGCGAAAGATGCTCTTTGCTCAACTTTCCGCTGACGCTCCTCGTGGCGACGCCCCGAAGGCCGACGACGCCCATTCACTGGCCGTCTCAGCCACGCGATCGGAGATGCGTCGGCCCGGCACCATGGAGAAGTCGTTGACCAACGTCAGCGCGGCCAACGGTCAGGCGGGTGGCCCGGCTGTCGGTGCGGCGCCCGGATTCGGCTCAATGTTTGGCAGTTCTCTGCTCGGAAGCATCGCCGGTTATGTGATTGCCTCCACGCTGATGAGCGCCTTCATGCCCTCATTCGCTGGCGATTCCGGGGCTGCCGATGGCTCCCAGGCGGGCTCCGAAGGCGGAGACGGTTCCGGAGACGCTGGAGCCGGTGGCGGTGATTCGTCCGGAGAATTCGCTTCAGCCGACGGTGGCTTTGACGGCGGTGGTTTTGATGGCGGCGGCATGGGTGACGCTGGCTTTGGAGACTTTGGCGACTTCGGGCTCTAACAGCCTCCCCCGCTAACAGCAACGCACGATGGGTCGCGACGGCAACGCCTCGGGGCCCATCGCTCTGTCACGATTCGTTACCAGAAGTAGACGGGGTTTAGCGCGATCAGGAGCACGGCCGTCCAATGGCACAGGAACGCCACCAGGGTGAGCGTGTGGAAGATTTCGTGAAAGCCAAACACGCCCGGCACAGGGTTGGGGCGCTTCATGGCATAGATCACGGCACCGGCAGAATAGGCCGCGCCGCCAACCATGATCAGAACCATCATGGCCACGTTTGCGTTCACGAGGTCGACCACGTACATCATGGCCGCCCAACCCAGGAGAAGATACAGCGGAACGTAGAGCCAGCGCGGCGCATGGATCCAGAACATCCTGAACCCGATGCCGAGCAGCGCTCCACTCCACACGAGAATGAGCAGCAGGGCGCCCTTGTCGAACGGCAGTGCCATCACAGCGAGCGGTGTGTAGGTGCCGGCAATCAGCAAGAAGATGTTGGCGTGATCGAAGCGCTTGAGCAGCACGCGTGTTCGCGGCTTCCAGTTGAAGCGGTGATACAACGATGAGATGCCGAAGAGGAGAATCGAGGTGAGCGCGAAAACGGCGGAGCTCCACTTGGCCGAGAATCCATCGGCGAGCACTACGAGCACGATGCCCGCGGCAATGGCCACCGGGAGGGTTCCCGTGTGAATCCAGCCGCGCCAGAGAGGCTTGTCGTCATCTGCAGGGAGCGGTGCCGCTGCCTCGAGAAGCGGCAGGCTGGGCACCCTGGTCTCAGGGCCCTCATCGTCTGCCGTGGTGCGGGCGAGATTTTCGGTGTCGGACATACGACCCCTTTCGGCCCGTTCTTACAGACTACGTGCCGATACCTGCGATTCCACCGTGGACACCGCGACCGTCGTCGCCTCTCGGGTTGGCAACGGGCCGGGTCAGGGCTTCGTAGGTGTCCGGGCGACGTGTGGCCAAGAACGGGAAGAGGTCGAGCCAATCGCGCCGCTGATCAAGATCGAGATCGGCCACCAACACGGCATCTTCTGCCCTGCCCGCCTGCACAAGGACACGACCGAACGGGTCCGAAATAAACGACGAGCCGTAAAAATCGATGAGACCCTCGTTGCCCCAGCGGTTAGGAACCACCATAAACGTGCCGCTAGAGATGCCATTCGCGGTGATGACGTGTCGCCACAATGGCGCGGTGTCGAAGTCGGGATGATCGGGCTCGCTCCCGATCGCCGTGGGGTACACGAGCACTTCCGCGCCGGCGAGCGAGTAGGCCCGCGTTACCTCGGGAAACCACTCGTCCCAGCATGTGGGCATACCGAGGCGCAGCGGCGTTGATCCGGCCGAAAGGTCGTAAACCGGGTACGGCTCCTCCCCCGGCCCGGGCGCAAAATACTCGTCTTCGAAGTAGCCGGCCGTGACGGGAATGTGCAGCTTGCGAGTACGCCCGCGCAGCATGCCTTGCGCATCAACCACAATCGCCGTGTTGTAGCCGCGCCCATCCTCCCGCTCTACGGACTCGAACAGGCTGGCCTGCACCCAGATACCGTGTTCGCGAGCGGCTGCCGCCACGAGAGCAAACGTGGGGCCATTAGTGACCGGCTCCGCGGTCGCCCGAGGCAGGCCCGTAGGTCGCTCGTCGGCCATGTATCGACTCAGGGTGAGCTCGGGGAGAAAAACGATCTGCGCACCGGCCTCGGCGGCCAATCGAATTCCCTCCCGGAGGTTCTGTGCGTGTTCCGCAGGGTCGTTCACCCAGTGCATCTGAACGGCTGCCACGCGCACCGACTCGCGTTCGGCGGGAACAACGCGCGCGAGCGACGTGGGTGCGGCGCCGGTGATGACCTTCATGCGGGTAACCTACCGCGTGTCCATTCGCGGCACGAAGACCTGCTTAATAATCAAGATGATTGACGCCGCAATAGGGATTGCCACGAGAGCACCCAGAACACCCATGAGCGTGCCACCTGCCAGCGCAGCAATCACGACGACCGAACCGGGAATCGACACGGCCTTGTTCATGATGCGCGGGCTGATTACATAGGCCTCAATCTGCATGTAAATGAGGAAGTAAATGAAAATGACGAGTGCGGTGAGCGGGCTGGCGAGCAGAAGCTGACTCAACGACACGACGACGCTCGAAACCACGGTGCCGATGAGGGGGATGAGAGCAAGCAGGAACGCCACAAACGCCCAGATGATGGCAGCTTTGCCACCAATCGAAACGAGAACAATAAAGCAGAGCACGCCGTTGAGGGCAGCGAGGGCAATCTGGCCGACAACGTACTTACCCACGCCGCCGGTAATCTCTTCGCTCATTTCGACGAATCTGTCGCGCGTGCTCCGAGGAACGAGCGTGTAGGCGAACTTCTTAATGCTGTCGAGTGAGGCCGTGAAGTAGAGGGTGAGGATGACAACGACGATGGTTCCAGTAACGCCAGAGGCCACACCCACACCCACCTTGAGCAACCCGCCCGCAACGTTCGAGAAATTCGCTGGGTTGGATACCCATGCGGTGACCTCCTTGATGATGGCGGTCAAATCCACCGACGTGCCCATTTGCTGGGTGACCCAGATAAACCACTGTTGAGTCGTGAGGTTCTTGATGAACTCTGGGAGGTCCTTAACGAACGACAACGTCTGGTCAACCAGTGGCGGCACTACTGCCCACGTCACGCCCACAACCACCCCAAGAAAAATGACGACCACGGTGAGCAGAGCGGCCCACTGCGGAAAGCGACGGCGCACGAGGAAAGCGACGGCGGGGGCAAGGCCCAGCGATACAAAGAACGCAACACCGATGTAGGTGAGCACCGTGGCCAGCGAGCCAATCATGGTCATGAGGAGCAGGGCGAGACCAACGCCCAGGGCTGCTACAAAGCCGAGCCGGAAGGGCTTTTCGATTTTCATTTAACGATCCTCACGGGGTTACCAGGGGGCCACGCCAATTCCCTCGTGACCGAGGCCCATCACTAGACAATAGACCGCAAATACACCCGCCATGAAACCGATGATCTGAAACTGTCGCCGCATGGTCCACGCGTAGAGGCGCGTGAGCGACGCTTCGGCCCGAGGCCCGCGAAGGAGGCGCCAGAGGGCCGGCACAAGGGTGGGCGAGAGAGCCAGGGCGAACATCACGGCGACGCACACCATCTGCGCGAGTAGCGAGATGTTTGACGTTGCGATGTCGTGCAGTCCCGGAACCAGCAGAGCGAAACTCGAAATGTCCTTAATGCTCAAGGCAAAGGCGATGCTAAAGAACGTGACGGCGTGAGCGTTCGACAGTCGGCGTCGAAATCCTCTCTCGGATCGCTCCGCCAGCGAGGCGTGCGGACGAAACAACCACACAACGATGCATACGAGTACCGCGCTAGCGAGTAAATACAGAATCCCTTGAGAGAGATTAGGGCCCTTATCATCGCGGTGCGGTAACTGCGCAAACCCGAGGAACAGGGCCGTGCACGCAATTCCGAACGCCAGTGCCGAGCCGGCAATCACCACGAGGGAACGACGCCCCCACGAGGGACCAACCGTAGCGAGAACCTGCAGTCCCAAAAGTGAGGGCGTCATCGCCGCACCGATCCCGAGGGGAATGATGCGAAGCAAGGTCTCGAGCACACCCTCATTCTGCCGTGAATCGCCAACCCGAATAACATGGAGAGAAAGCCAAGCCCCCGAGGAGACCCATGTCACGCGCACGAACCATCCCCATATCGGCAAGCTTTGTGGCTGGTCTTATTCTGCTGGCGGGGTGCTCAGCCAACCCAAGTTCCACGACAAGCGATGCGGCTCGCCAAGCGAGTGCCGCCGAAGCCACGTCGTCCACGGAATGCGCCGGCGTGTGGCTACAGGTTGACTTCGACATTCTCGGGGCCACCCTCATCGAAACCTGTGTCGACGCAGCGGCTCCCCTCGAGGCACTGACAGTGCTCGATGCCGCTGCCGTGACGATCACCGGAACCGCCGACTACGGCCTCGACGTGGTGTGTCGCGTCAATGGCCTCCCGGCGGCCGACCAATCACTCAAGATTCCCGGACACGAGTCTTACCGCGAAACGTGTGCCACCATGACACCCGAGTTTGGCTACTGGTCGGTGTGGGTTGAAGACCGGGCGACGGGGGAATGGGACTATGCGTCGGTGGGAATAGACGACCTCACTCTGGCTCCCGGTGAGTCGCTGGGCTTCACGTTCACGAGCGGCACACACACAGAACCACCCGCCGAGCCGTTGACCGAATAGATTCGACGCCGGGGTCAGCATGCTCACGAACGGAACGCGCCGGGACAACCGGTGGCAACCGCTTCGACTCAGCCTGTGGGTCGCCGCGGCGTTTGTGGTCGGTCGCCTCGTGTTTCGCATTGTCTTTGGCGGTGCCGCGGGTGATGGCCCGATCATGGCGTCCTTCCCCCGCGTGGAGCTTCCGGGGTTCTTTGCGAGCGTTAATCTCTTCGGGCCGGTAACGCTCGGTGGGCTGTCACACACGCTCCTTGCCGCCATCCCGCTCGCAACGTTCATCGTTGCTTCGGGGCTGCTGTTCTCGCTCATCGACGTGCGCCGCCTGTTGATGCGCACGCGAGCGTGGGGAGGCGGCACAGCGAGTCTGTCTGCCGTGCTCATCGCCCTAGCGGTATTGCCCGAATTGAGCGTGACGGCAAGGCGACTCGTTCGCGCACGTCGCCTCCGGGCACGTCGCGGCGGAATCCGTGGAGTTGTCGCTCCGCTTGTGGGGGCGACCGTGGAGCGCGCCTCGGCTCTCGCGGCCAGCCTCGAGGGGCGAGGTTTTCTCAACACCTCCCGGGTTGCCGAGCCTGACTGCGCGGCTCCGATTGAGGCCGACGACGTCACCCTTCAACTTTCCGACGGCCGCGCAATTCTTGAGGGACTCACGTTCTTGTTGACCCCGGGCACCCTTACGCTGGTCACAGGCGCGACAGGTTCTGGCAAGACCACCCTCCTGAGGGCTTTGGCCGGACTTTTCGAATCGTTCGACCGGGGTGTCCAGACAGGACACCTGCGCGTAGGAGGCGTTGACCGTCGGGGGCTCTCGGCGCGAGCCACGGCAGCTTTCGTCTCCTACGTTCCACAGGATCCGCGCTCGAGCTTTGCTAGCGTGAACGTTGCCGAAGAGATTGGCTTGGCTCTCGCCCTGCGGGGTGACAACCGTCACACGGTAGACGCCCGCGTCGCTGTTCTGGCCCGCAATATGGGCGTGAGTCACCTGCTGTCGCGTCGTGTGCAAGAACTGTCCGCGGGTGAGGCGACGCTCGTTGCTCTGGCGGCGGCCCTCATTAGTGAACCGACAGTGCTTCTCATTGACGAACCCTTCGCCGACCTCGACGACATTGCCCTCGATCGTGTGGCCGGCCTCCTCCGCACACTTGCCCTGAAGACAGGGATTACCACTGTCGTTGCCGAACACCGCATCACACCGCTGGTCTCTCTCGCCCACGCACGTCTGCACATCGCACAAGGCACGATTCGATCGGTGGACGTGCCCGATCACGTGAATGACACCGATGGGATGCGCGAGGAAGACACCGTGACACCTGGCCGCGAGCTGGCCGTCTCCGCGATCGTGGGTCCGAACGGGTCCGGCAAGACAACGCTGTTGTGGGGTCTCGCTCTCCCCGGGGGTAAGTCCGCGCCGAACATTCGACTCGTCCCCGACAATCCGATTGACCTGTTCAATCGCGAGAGCGTGGCCGAAGAGTGTCGCACCAATGACGCCCGACGCAATGACGCACTCGACGAACTGCAGACAACACAGGACATCGTTGAGGCGCTTCTCGGCTCCACCATTGATCTCAATGCGCATCCGCGGGATCTGTCCACCGGTCAGCAGCGCGCCCTGGCGATTGCCCTCCAGCTTCAGAGCAAGCCCGAATACCTGCTGATTGATGAGCCCACCCGCGGACTCGACCCTCGTGCGCGATTGGAATTGGCTGAGCTGCTCAGTCGCGTGAGCGCCCGGGGTACCCGCGTGCTCGTCGCCACTCACGACCGTGCCTTCGTGAGCCTCATGAACGGACGAATCATTGACATGCCCGCGGGTCCTCTGGCGGCGGCTCCCGACTTTTTTGCTGCGGCCTGTGCCCCGCGAAATGCTTCTGAACGCCCGGGGGTGATGGCCCCGTGACGCGAGTGACCCCACAATCGTTCAACGAGATAGCCCCGCCCCGCGAATCGGACTCGCGCCACAGAGCAGACCGCCTGCTCCGTGGCCGCGAACGTCGAGCACGCGTGCTGACAGCCGGGATCTTCGTCGCAATAAGCGTTGTTGCACTCGCCAGTTTTGCGTGGCCGTTTGTGGTGCCGGCCACCGGCAATCACGCCGATGCGGGGGCCGTCGTCATTGTGTGCCTACTGGTGCCGGTGCTCACTCTTGTTGCCGTCATCGTGGCAGAGCGGGGAGTGACCGGTCGCCCCGACGCGGCAAAGTTTGTGGCCATGCTCGGACTCTTGGCTGCCGCGGGGGCCGTCGTGAGGCTGTTCGCCTCGGCAGCTGGGGGAATCGAAGCGGTTTTTGTCATTCTCATCATCGGTGGCGCGGTCTTTGGCCCACGGTTTGGATTTCTTCTCGGGGCCGTGACCATCGGGGTATCGTCACTCGCGCTGGGCCTTCTCGGTCCCTGGGTGGGCTTTCAAATGTTTGCCGCCGCCTGGGTGGGGGCCGGAGCCGGTCTCGTGAGTCGAGCGATTCAGCGGGGCACCCGGCGACTTCCTGCTCGTTGGCGTCGGTGGATGGAACTCGCGGCGCTCATCACCTTCGGAATT
This sequence comes from uncultured Microbacteriaceae bacterium, assembly GCA_903857985.1. Lineage (GTDB taxonomy): Bacteria > Actinomycetota > Actinomycetes > Actinomycetales > Microbacteriaceae > UBA963. The sequence goes on along the minus strand of CAIOGW010000158.1, from coordinate 390 downwards.
CTTGCCGCCTACGGCTACGGCGCGCTCTTGAACCTGTGGTTCTGGCCGTTCGCGGTAGGCGGGCAGACCAGCATCTCCTATGTCGCGGGAGCCGACGCGGTAACGAATTTCTCGCGCTTCGTGGTTTACACGCTGGTCACGTCCACGCTCACCTGGGACACCGTGCGGGCGGCCACGACCGTCATCGGAATCACCGTTCTCGGGCCGGCCATCATTGCGGGCCTGCGGCGCGTCAAGCTCGGTCGCTAGCGGTTTCGATACGCGCTTCGCGCTACTCAACCAGCGGGGTCGCGCTTCGCGCTACTCAACCAGCGGGGTCGCGCTTCGCGCTACTCAACCAGCGGGGTCGCGCTTCGCGCTACTCAACCAGCGGGGTCGCGCTTCTCTAGA
>CAIOGW010000157.1 GCA_903857985.1 uncultured Microbacteriaceae bacterium | reverse complement strand
CATTGGCCAACAGTTTTTGCAGAACGTCTTGGGCTACGACCCGCTCATGGCCGGAACGGCGATTCTGCCGTGTGTCGTGGCCATGATTGCCGTCGCACCGCTTTCGTCGCGACTCACTCAGCAGATCGGCTCGCGCATCACCCTGCTCATCGGCTTCGCCTTCTGTTTGCTGGGCTTCACGTCGATGCTCGTGCTCTGGGGACTCACCACTCCGTACGTGTGGGTGGCACTGAGTTACGCCCTGATCGGCCTTGGTGTGGGTATCGCGGGAACGCCCGCCTCGCACGCCCTCACCAACTCGGTTCCCGTAACCAAGGTGGGAATGGCCTCGGGCACCGGTGATCTTCAGCGCGACCTGGGTGGCGCCATCATGCAGTCCATTCTGGGCGCCATTCTCGGTGCCGGCTACGCGCGATCGATAGCAGCCGATATCGCCGCCGAACCGTCCGCGGTGCAACAGCAAATTACGAGCGAAACATCGGCGGCGCTGGCCAAGTCTTTTGGTAGCGCCACAGATCTGGCCAGTCGCTACCCGCAGTACTCCGAATCCATCATCGCGGCGGCCCGGCAGTCGTTCCTTGATGGCGCAAACGGAGCGTACCTGGTGGGCATTATCGCGATGGTCGGCGGCGCCACCCTCGTGTGGTTCCTGTTCCCCCGCCGAGACCGCGAACGCGAGATGTATCAACAGTTCGGCACCGACTAGGTCTCTTCGCTCGACACGCACCTGATGATGGGGCATGCTCTTGCGCGCACCTCGACCGCCTCGTCCGTCAACACACATCGTCTGGGTAGCCATGGTGCTGACACTCACGACACTCGTCCACGGCCAACTGTTCGCCACCTCACCGGCTGATGCCGCTCCCTCGGGATGGCTCTGGCCTCTCGAGCGCAGTCGCCACCTGGGTCGTGAATACCTGGCCCCGGCTACCGAATTTGGTGCCGGCCATCGCGGCATCGACCTGCCGGCAACGATGGGTGAAAGGTTAGTGGCACCCACCGATGTTCGGGTGGCTTTCGCCGGTCGAGTAGTCGACCGTGATGTGGTCACACTCGATGCGGGCGGTGGCTGGTTGGTCACCTTCGACGGCGCTACGTCATCCGTAGACGTGGATTCGATGGTCGTAGCCGGGGCGCCCGTGGCCTTTGTCTCCCCCACGCCTCACTGCGCTTGTGTGCACTTAGGCCTGCGCTATCGCGGCGAGTATGTGAATCCGCTGCTCGTGTGGGGAGAGGTGCCGCGGGCGGTTCTCCTGCCCTGGTAGACCGACGTTCAGCGACGAGACGTGTGACTTAAGCCCTCGGGTGCGCCTGACGGTAGCTGGCCTCGAGGCGCTCCATCGAGACGTGGGTGTAGATCTGCGTGGTGCCGAGACTGGCGTGACCCAAGAGCTCTTGCACCACCCTGAGGTCGGCACCGCCATCGAGCAGGTGAGTGGCGGCCGTGTGCCGCAGCGCGTGTGGTCCGGAAGGGCCCGTGCCCGGAACAGAGCTCAGCAGGCCTGCCACAAGTTCGTAGACGGCGCGCGTGCCAAAGCGTGAGCCTCGTGCGCCAAGAAAAACGGCGTGGCCGGATCGCTCCGTCACGAGTTGGGGGCGTGCGGCAAGGTAGGCCGTGATCGCCCGAGCGGCGGGCACACCGAACGGCACCATTCGTTCCCTGTTGCCCTTACCCACCACGGCGGCGGTGTTGCGGGCCAGGTCAACCGCGTCAATGTCGAGCGACACGAGTTCAGAAACGCGCATTCCCGAGGCGTAGAGCAGCTCAACGATGGCCAGGTCTCGCAGGTCACTCGGCTCCCCCGACGATGCCCGCTGTGTCAGTGCGTCTAACATCTGTGTCATACCCGCCTCGGTCACCACGCGCGGCAGGCTGCGGTCGGGCTTGGGGCTCTTGAGTCGAGCGCCCGCGTCGCCGGGAGTCACCCCAGTTCGTCGCATCCAGGCCGTAAAAGCACGGGCACTGGCAGCGCGGCGCGCAAGGGTGGTCTGTGACAGCCCCGATTCGGCGCTATGCCACAGCCAGTCGCGCAGGACGGCCAGCGTGAGGTCGTCGGCATGCTCGACGCCGTGCGTGGCAGCGAAATGATTGAGTTCGGAAACGTCGCCGCCGTACGCCTTGACCGTGTTTGTCGACAACGAGCGTTCGTGGGCGAGGTAGCTCACGAACGCGTCTTGGCACGCATCAAGGTTCATGCCTCAAGCATGCTGGCGAGCACCGTCGCGCGGATGCTACACACGCGCAGAATGGGCAATTGTGGTCTGGTCACGACGATGGCGATTGAGCCACAGTTTTTCTCACCCATCCGGTAGCCCTCTCGGAAACGAGCTGAGACATGTTCAAGAGGCCGAGAATTGCGGTTGTTTGCTCGACGGAAAGGCCCGAGTCGCGGGCAATCTTCTCGGGAGTGCGCGCCGACCTTTCTGACAGCGCATCGACAACCCGCACGGCGAAAGGATGAATGTCGGCAAGCGACACTTCTGCGGGGTGCTTGCTTGAGGAGGGTTTGGCAAGGATTGTCGCCCCTGTGCCCAGCGGGCTCGCCACGAGGTGGGCCACCTCTTCTGCCGACGTGACACACACGGCGGGCGTTTCCCGAAGAAGCCGATGGCAGCCGGCCGAGCTCGCGCTGGTCACCGGACCGGGAACCGCACCCACGGGTCGTTCAAGAGCTAAGGCGTGGTGGGCGGTATTGAGGGAACCCGACCGCCAGCCCGCCTCCATCACCGCTGTTGCCTGGCCGAGAGAGGCAATGAGCCGATTGCGCTGCAAAAAGCGCCAGCGGGTGGGCGCCCAGCCGCATGGAAGTTCGCTCACGACAATGCCGACGTCGATGATGCGTTTGAGCAGCGTGTCGTGTCCGCTGGGGTACAACCGATCAGCGCCCCCGGCCAAGACGGCCACCGTGGTGCCTTCGCTGGCCAAGGCCGCGCGATGGGCCATGCCGTCGATGCCATAGGCGGCACCCGACACAACAGCAAAGCCGCGATCGCACAGGCCGGCAACGACCTCCATGGTGACGTGTTCGCCGTATCCCGTTGAGGCCCGAGCCCCAACCACGGACACGCTCCTGCGGGTTGCACCCAACGCTGCCGATGATCCGCGAAACCACAGTCCCGCGGGCCGATGCGCACCCAGGTCATCGAGTTGAGCGGGCCAGTGCTCATCTCCCGGAATCGTGAATGAGACGCCAAGCCGGGCGGCTCGCTCGAGATGCCCGCTCGCTTCGGAAGCGCTCAGTCGCGGACGCCACCGGGTGAACGCCTCAGCAATCACGTCTGCCAGGGCCTGGTCACCCTCGCCGGAGTCGCTCCCCAGTCTCTCGGCAACACGCGTCGCCACGCGCGGTGGCGTTTCATCGGAGATGAGGCACTCGAGTGACTGGTGATGGCCGAGCGCAGACCACAGCATGCCCGCCACGCGGTCCCCCGGCTCCACAATGCCCGACCAGGCCGCCCGGGCGAAGACCTCGCCCGCCGACTCTGCGGTTGGTTGCTCCGCACGGACAGCGCCAACCATGTGCACAAGCTCGCTCTGCGAAAAAACACCAAAAGTTTTCATGCGGCAACTCCTTGTCTGAGAAAAAGCGCTCGACCAACATGATCGAGCGTGGGTAGCGTGGCGCCATCGAGATCGGCCAAGGTCCAGGCAACCCGCAATACGCGGTCGTAGCCACGCATGCTCAGACCACCGCGCTCAAGCCCCCTGTCGATGGGTCGCGTTACAGCGGAGGGAAGGCGAAGTTGTCGGCTTCGCAGATAGGCGCCGTCGACCTCGGCGTTTGTTCGCCACGCGGTATCGCGCAATCGTTCTCCCGCCGCGGTGCGCGCGGCAATCACGAGCTGCCGGGCCTGGGCCGAAGAAACACCTGGCATCTCGGCGCTCAGTGCCCTGGGAATGGTCGCTTTGGCGACACTGAGGTGGATGTCCACCCGATCGAGCAACGGACCCGACAGGCGAGCAAGATATCGTCGGCGGGCCATGGGCGGGCAAGAGCACTCGCTGCGCGGCACGCCGTAGTTGCCGCACGGACAGGGATTGGCCGCCATCACGAGTTGAAATCGGGCGGGGAATGTTGCCCGCGCGGTCGCCCGCAGAATGTTGACGGATCCCGTCTCGAGCGGTTCCCGCAGGCAGTCGAGAACCGCAGAATGAAACTCGGGTGCCTCGTCGAGAAACAGAACTCCCCCGCTGGCACGGGTAACAGCCCCGGGCCGGATCACAACACCGCCGCCACCCACCATGGCCGCGGCCGTGGCGGTGTGGTGAGGTGCCTCGAACGGTGGCGTGGTGTCGATTTCGCTGAGGGCCGTGAGTTCGGTGAGCGACCGCACACACGCAGCCTGGGTGGCCTGCTCGCGTGTGAGGGGAGGCAGAATGCCGGGAAGGCGCTGTGCCAACATGGTTTTGCCCGCTCCCGGGGGTCCGAGCAAAAAAAGATGGTGCCCGCCGGCAGCGGCCGTGACGAGGGCGTCGACCGCATCGGGTTGCCCGAGCACGTCGGCGAGATCGAGTGGTTGTGCCGAAGCCGGATCGCGTGTGGCAGGCGGGGAAAGGAGAAGCGCCTCGACCGGTGCCGTCGGAATTGTGGCGCCCGCGTGAATCGCGGCCTCGCGCAAGGAGGGCACCCCCACGACGCGTATGCCACCAACAAGGGAGGCCTCATCGACGTTTGCGGTGGGAACCAGCACGCTGCGTGCCCCCGCCTCGCGCGCGGCGAGCGTGGCGGGCAGAATACCGGCCGTGGGCCGCAGCCGCCCGTCAAGCGCAAGTTCTCCCAGCAGGACAGCTCCCTCAACGCCGGCTGCCGGAACGACACCCAGCGCCACGAGAACGGCCACAGCAATGGCGAGATCGAAGGCCGATCCCTGTTTCGGCAGGGCGGCGGGTGACAGGTTGATGGTGAGTTTGCGAGCGGGAAGATCGACGCCCGAGTTTGCCAGTGCCGATCGCACACGCTCGGCAGCTTCGCCCAGCGCGCGATCTGCCAAGCCGATGAGCGACATGCCGGGCAGACCCGCGCGCGCATCCACCTCGATGTCGACGGGTATGCCGCGCAGCCCCACGAGGGCCAGCGACCGAGCGTACCCGAGGCTCATCGCCAGACTCCGGTGAGATGCTCCACCGTCGCGGGACGCCCGCCGGGCATGAGCACGGCGATGGCGTCGATCCGCACGCTCGCGAACGCCTCGGACTGTGCCGCACACCAGAGACCAGCCAGAGCACGAAGCCGTGCCAGTTTTACGGCGGTTATGGCCTCAAAGGGATGGCCCGCGGAGAGCGACGAGCGGGCCTTGACCTCGACCACAACCAGCGAATGATCCTGGCGCGCAACGATGTCAATCTCGCCCGCGCTGCAACGCCAGTTGCGATCGATCACTTCGTAGCCACGCGAGAGCAGGTAGTCACTCGCGATGTCTTCACCACGTTTACCTAAACGTGCCGCCCGCGATGGTTGTGCCGGGTTTTGCCGCATGTCGCCTCCACCGCGATCATGGCGAAGGGCGTTAGCTCACAGCGCGCGGCTCATCGCGTTGGTGCACGCGGGCACGACACCGACGGGGTGGAGGACAGGTGCAGCTGGAGCCGGAGCGACTATTCGTCGAGCGCGAGTTCCTTGGGTAGCTCAAACTCCTTTAGCGAGAGCTCCTCAACGTTGACGTCTTTAAACGTCATCACGCGAACATTCTTGACGAAGCGATCCGAGCGGTAGATGTCCCACACCCACACGTCGGTCATCACAATCTCGAAGTAGAAGTCGGTCTCAGTGTCTTTGCGATCGAGACTTACTTCGTTGGCCAGGTAGAACCGGCGCTCTGTCTCAATGACGTACTTGAACTGACCGGCCACATCGCGGTACTCCCGATAGAGGGCCAGCTCGGCCTCACGCTCGTAGTCGTCAAAGTCTTCGTCCATTTGGTTACATCTTACGTCGCGTCGCGGGTATCGGGCGGGGAGATGTCTGGAGAAACACCGCTCGGCACTTTGTCGAGTGCAACATCGGGCTCACCGTGCAGCCAGGTTCGCCGATGCCACTCGGTCGGCCCGTGCTCGGCGATGGCCGCCATGTGCACTGAGGCGCCGTAGCCCTTGTTGCCGTCCCACCCGAATTCGGGATGTTCGGCGGCGAGCGAGACCATGAGTTCGTCGCGCCACACCTTGGCCACGACCGATGCGCCCGCAACAACGCCACAGTCTTGATCTGCCTTGATTCGGGTGACCACTTTCAACGGCGAGTTCAACACCGGTGTGAGCCAGTCGTGCTTTCCGTCGAGAAGCACCACGGCCTCAGCCACAGGAACGCCGAGCTCGTGCAGGGCCGCGAGAGCGCGGTGGCCGGCCAACCCGAGGCAGCGCGTGATGCCGAGCTCATCAATCTCGGCAGCCGACGCCTCGCCCACAGCACACGCACCCCAGGCGCGCACCAGGGGATCAAGCGCCACGCGACGTTTGGCAGAAAGAAGTTTGGAGTCGCGCAAACCCTCGGGAAAATCATGAGACCCACTGATGGCACACACGCCCACAGCGACCGGACCAGCCAACGCCCCCCGGCCAACCTCATCCATACCGATGATGAGGCGCGCCCCGGCGGCAAACATTTCTCGCTCGAGGGCGAGCGTTGGTTCAGCGACCACGTCTAACTTCGTGGCGCCACCGAGGGCGTTGTGTTGGTCTCGGCCGTGAGCTCCTCAGGTGCCGGAACCAGCGCGAACGTCTCGGGATAGTTGCTCAGCCACTTCCAGTGCGGGATGGGCCACGACACCACAAAAGCCCGGCCGACCACGTCATTCACGGCCACAAATCCCAAGCCGGGTTTGTCAACATTGAAACGAGAATCGAGGGAGTTGTAGCGGTTGTCGCCCATGACCCAGAGCGACCTCGCGGGCACGGTCACGGTGAAGTCAACCTCGGAAGCTTTGGTGACACCCTCGGGGAGTTTGATGTAGGGCTCAACGAGAGGAGTGCCGTTGACCGTCAGCTGACCCGTGGGCGTGCAGCACACAACAGTGTCGCCGGCCGTGCCAATCACGCGCTTGATGAGGTGTCCGTCGTTATCGGGTGACGCCAGACCAAAGAGAGAAAGCACCCACTCCACGCCTTGCTGAGCCGGAGACATCGTTACCGGAGGGCGAGCGGGGAGCCAGCCACCCGGGTCCTTGAACACAATCACGTCACCGTGTGCGAGAGGAACGATGTCGGGAACGAGTTCGTTGACAATCACCTTGTCGGCCAAATTCTGGTCGGGATTTCCGATAAGCGTGTTCTCCATCGACGCCGAGGGGATGTAGAACGACCGAATCAGGAATGTTTTGACCAGAAACGAAACGACAATCGCGATGGCCAGAATAACCAGCACATCACGAAGGAAAATGAGCACGGCCATGCCGGGCGATCGTTGAACCTTCGGCTTCTTGCCCGCCGGGGTGACCACAGCGTCGGTGGACGGTGAGTCAGTCGGCATTGACGGCCGTTCTTGTCAGAGGCGGGAAGGTTGTGCTCAGTCTACGAGGGCTCAGGGTGTGAGAAGCCTGAAGAAAGGCCCGGCAACACTCTCGTGTCGTCGGGCCTCTCCCACAATCGGTTGCGCGAGTTAGTTGTCGCGCAGCTCCTTGATCTTGGCCTTCTTGCCGCGCAGCTTGCGCAGGTAGTAAAGCTTGGCGCGACGCACGTCACCGCGGGTGACGAGCTCAATGTGGTCGATCACCGGGGAGTGAACCGGGAACGTACGCTCCACACCCACCTGGAAGCTGACCT
>CAIOGW010000156.1 GCA_903857985.1 uncultured Microbacteriaceae bacterium | reverse complement strand
TACCGGCGAGCGGGCAACGACCGAGAGCGAGCAAGAGCCGTCGTCCACGTTCGTCACGCCGGAGATGCGCGGCGTGAAGTTGGGCGCATCGGGCTCATGCCGCTGGCCCATGAGCGATTCGTCGAACGATTTGCCTGCCCGCATGCCCGCGTCGATAACGTCTGTCTGCGAGCCGTTGGAGACGGCGTGGTAGCTTCCGTTCGGGATCATCGCGTTGTAGATGATGAGCGAAGGGTCCTCCACCTTGCTCGCGTCCGCTGGCTCAGTGCGCAAGACCTGTTGTTTCAACGGGATCTCGCAAGACCTATCGGACAGGACTTCTAGGAGGTTAATCATCGGGAACTGCTGGGCACCCAGGATTAGCAGGCACGCACACCTCATTCTCGTACACGAAGACACGGTTGCGACTGTTGGCCGAACGGCCCATGATCCAGTACACTTGGACGAGGTCACCGGACGTGGACTTGCCAAGCACAATCCCACGCCCAGGGTATGCGTTCTGTCTCAGGTGCTTCTCGAAGTTCGCTTCGGCAAGACCTCCGGCAAGACCCGCCATTCCCGGAATCCTAAAAAAGTAAAAACAAAATCGAACGTTTCGATTTCGATGCACGAGACGTGAAAAAGATGCCACACCCGACGAAGGGGCTCCGTTCTCGGCCGTGTCATTTCGAAACGGCCCTTCGCATTTGCCTTCTCCTGCTCTTCTCAACGGCTCGCGGCGTCGAGATGGGTTGCACGATCAGTTCCGCTGCACTCAAGAAGCAGCTAGGCCCCTCCTCACTCATGCTTGGGTCGTTCGCAGTGGAAGCTTTGCTCGACCCTGCGAGCGGAGAGATTGCTGTCAAGCTGATATCGGATCCACCGGAATCCGCCTCCAATTTCAACTCCATTCTCATGACCGTCACCGTCGCAGGGACGCCAGACGCGACTGGAATTGTCGGATCGTTCGTTGGGCTGGGCAGTGACTACCGGACGAAGCCATGTGATCCCAATTACCTGGACGGAGTGCCGTCCGAGCCTCCTCGACCGGTTGACTCGCAGGAATGAGCCGGTGACGCGCGGAAACTGTGCGCCCCATTGCCATGCCGCTGCCGCGCGTGAGACCATGCCGCATGCGACTCCAGCCGCACTCGGCGTGCACCGTCGAGGCCGTGAACGAGGACAAGAAAGCGACGCCCGTGAAATTCCGGTGGAAGCCCCCGGATGGTTTGAGCGGACAGCAGCTAGTTGCCGTGCGCACCCGCCGCCCACTCGTGTACCGTACTCTCACACCAGAGCCACTGCCATTTGGTTCTGCAGAACGTGGCTGTGGTTACCGCCGGCTCCACCCCCGGCTGGGTAGTACTGCAGTCGCAGCCGTTCAGCGCGAGTACGCCTTCGAACGGTGTGCCAGCAGCGACGACCTGGCCGACCGTTGCCGTCACGCAGCCTCCGTCGTCCCCCCCCTCTTTCCTCCCGAGCGAGTTGCCCGTCGTCGTCACGCAGCCTCCTTCGCAGCTGCCAACGCCGCCAAGCCCATCGGACACCCCGACGGTCTCGCCGAGAACGATCTCCGCAGCACCATCAGTCATCCCGAGTACTGAGCCCCTGCCACTGCCACTGGTAACCGCTGCGCCGTCGGCTGGGCCGACGAGCGAGGACTACATCTACAGTTGCGGCACAGGGCAATGCTTCCGCATCGGGCTCGTCTCTGGTCCACTCGGCGTCGTCGATCCGCGGTACTGCGGCGGCTGCGCCACGGCGTTGCCGACAGATATTCCAGTGGTGTGGCTGACCACATCTCCTACTTTCGCCACGCTTGCCCCGACGGCGTGGCCGACAGATATTCCAATGGTGTGGCCAACGACATCATCCCCTACTGTCGCCACGCCTGCCCCGACGGCGTGG
>CAIOGW010000155.1 GCA_903857985.1 uncultured Microbacteriaceae bacterium | reverse complement strand
GAGAGCGATACGTGCTTTCCATCCTGGTCGGGAAGCGTGAATGCGGGGGCGGCCTGGCCGGCCTCAAGGCGAGTGGTCATGCGTCCAGCGTAGTCAGGAAGCTCGGCCCGTGACTAGTCGGCGAAGGTGAGCAACAGCCGGTGGAGCGAGTCGAGCCGCGAGGCGCCGATGTCGCCCAGAGCGCCGGCCTCAATCGCCTCAGCAATAGCGCAGTCGGGTGAGTTGGGCAGGTGGGTACACCCGCGTGGGCAGGCCTGCGCGAGCCGGTCGAGCTCGGGAAACGCCTTGATGATGTTGCGCGTGTCAACGTGGCCGAGACCGAACGAGCGTACGCCGGGAGTGTCGACCAGCCATCCCGTGCCACCGCCGACCACCAACTCGAAGCAGACGGTGGAGCTCGAGGTGTGGCGCCCTCGCCCGGTAACTTCGTTCACGATTCCCGTGGCGCGATGCGCCGAGGGTACGAGCGCATTGACGAGGGTGGACTTTCCCACACCCGAGTGCCCCACGGCCACTGTGACGTGATTTACCAAGAGTGTCGACAGCTCGTCGAGCGGGGGATCGTCGGAGCGACTGGTCACCACGGGAATGCCGAGACCGACAAAGTTAGCCAAGAACTCGCTCGGGTCGGCAAGGTCGGTTTTGGTGACACAAAGAATTGGCGCGATGCCCGCGTCGTAGGCCGCCACGAGGTACCGGTCGATGAGGCGCACGCGCGGTTCGGGATTCGCCGCGGCAGTAACGATCAGCATCTGATCGGCGTTGGCCACAATGACGCGCTCCACGGCATCCGTGTCGTCGGCACTGCGCCGCAGGATGCTCGAACGCTCGTGGATGCGCACGATGCGAGCGAGCGAGCCCTCGTCTCCCGTGGTGTCGCCCACCAGTGCCACGCGGTCACCGGTGACCATGGCATCCTTGCCGAGCTCGCGCGCTCGCGTGGCGATCACGGCGTGACGGCTGGGTCCCTCCGGATCGACCAACACGGTGTAACGACCGCGATCGACGGCCGTCACCATTCCGTCGACGGCCGCTTCGTGCGCGGGGCGATTCTTGGTGCGCGGTCGCGTGCCCTTGCGGCTGGGGCGCACGCGCACGTCGGACTCGTCGTAACGGGATTCCTCACCGTCATCCGACAACCACGACACGGAGGCGGCCTAGCCCTCTCCCGCTATGCCCAGCATGTGGAGCCACAGCGTGGCAAACTCGGGCAGGGTCTTCGACGTCGTGCGGATGTCTTCAATCTCCACGCCCGGAACGCGCAGCCCGATGATGGCGCCGGCCGTGGCCATGCGGTGGTCTTCGTAGGTGTGCCACACGCCGCCAGTCAAGGGTGCTGGCTCGATGCGAATGCCGTCGGAGAGTTCGGTGGCGTTTCCACCGAGGGCGTTGATTTCGGCAACGAGTGCGGCCAGTCGGTCGGTCTCGTGGTGGCGGATGTGACCGATACCGGTGATTTCACTGGTGCCGTCGGCGAGTGCCGCCAGGGCAACGAGTGCGGGAGCCAGTTCGCCACCGGTGGTGAGATCGAGCGTGACGGGGGTGATGCTGCCGGTGCCCGTCACGGTGACGCGAGAGCCGTCGCGAGTGACTTTCGCGCCAAACAGCGGAAGAAGGTCGAGGAGATCGTTACCGACCTGGGTTGTGGTCGCGGGCCATCCGGTAATCGTTACCGAGCCGCCGGCCACGAGGGCGGCGATGAGAAACGGTGCCGCGTTCGACAGGTCGGGCTCAATGTCGACCTCGCGGCCTCTGATTTTTCCGGGTGCCACGACCCAGTGACCTGGGCGATCGCTCGTTACCGTGACACCGCGCTGTGCGAGGGTCTCGATGGTCATCTCGATGTGAGGCAGGCTGGGCAGTCGTTCGCCGTCGTGAGTGAGGTCGAGGCCGTCGTCGAAGCGGGCCGCGGCAAGAAGCAACCCCGAGACAAACTGGCTCGATCGCGAGGCATCGACCGTGAGGGCACCACCGGCAACGCGACCCGAGCCGTGCACGGTGAACGGCAGTGCTCCGCGACCCTCGTCGGCCACATCGACGCCGACATCGCGCAGCGACGAGACGGTGACGTTCATGGGTCGTCGGCGCGCGGCAGCGTCGCCGTCAAACGTGGTGGGTCCCAGTGCCAGCGCGGCCACGGGCGGCAAGAATCGCATGACGGTGCCGGCCAAACCGCAGTCGATGGTGGTGCTGCCCGTGAGTTCTCCCGGGGTGACCAGCCAGTCTCCG
>CAIOGW010000154.1 GCA_903857985.1 uncultured Microbacteriaceae bacterium | reverse complement strand
CAGAGAACGCTATGGCTGCTCGTCTAGTTCTCGGGTAGGCCGCTAGAGGATCGTGGTAACGCGATTGACGAGAGAGATGACCGTCTCGGACCTTCGGGTCTAGACAGAACCCGGCGTATCGGTCGGCCCATCCACTTGTGACACAAATTCGGTCAGGCGCCGAGCTCCGAGAGCGTGAGAATCTCTGCTCCAGCTTCGGTTACCACAATCGTGTGTTCAAACTGAGCTGTGAGTGACCGATCGCGCGTGAGGACCGTCCAGTTGTCGTCCCAGAGGTCCCACTCGTGGGTGCCCAGCGTCAGCATGGGCTCAATCGTGAAAACCATTCCCACCGTGATTTCGGTGTTGTAGAGGGGGGCTGAGTCGTAGTGCGGAATGATCAGTCCCGAATGAAAGTGAGTTCCGACCCCGTGGCCGGTGTAGTCGCGAACCACGCCGTAACCAAAGCGCTTGGCATAAGACTCGATAGCGCGTCCGATGATGTTGACCTGTCGTCCCGGAGCTACGGCCTTGATACCGCGCATCATCGCTTCGTGTGTGCGCTCCACGAGGTCGCGCACCTCAGGCACCGGTTCGCCAACCATGAACGTGCGATTGGTGTCTCCGTGGACGCCGTCGAGAAATGCTGTGACGTCGACATTCACGATGTCGCCACTCTCGAGCACCGTGTCATCCGGAATGCCGTGGCAGATCACCTCGTTGAGTGAGGTGCAGCTGGATTTGGGGTATCCCCGGTAGCCGAGTGTCGACGGATAGGCGCCGTGACTCACCACGTAATCGTGGGCGATGGCGTCGATGTCGTCGGTGGTCATTCCCGGAGTAATGGCATGGCCCACGGCGTCGAGGGCGCCGGCGGCGATGCGACCGGCCGCGCGAATGCGGTCAACGGTCGCGGCATCATACGTGTCGTCACCCGCATAGCTCGCTGGCGCGGTTTTTCCCACGTACTCGGGGCGCGAAATTGCGGTAGGTACGGCGCGCATTGCGCCGAGCGTGCCCGGAATGAGCAGACCTTGGGAATCCTTCGGCATAAACTCAAGCCTATGGGCACTGAGTCTGCAGATAAGTACTGGTACAACATGGCGACGGGCGCCGTCGAATTCGGGCGGCTCAGCCCGTCGGTCGATCGCGTAGGTCCGTTCGAGACGTCGGATGAGGCTGCGAACGCCCTCGAGGTTTTACGGGCAAATTCTGCAAAATGGGATGCGGACGAGCAAAACGCGAGCTCCTAGTCTTCGAAGCTGTGTTCGGGGCCAGGGTAGACACCGGACTCAACATCGGCGCGAAAAGCCACGGCAGCATCGTGGAGCGTCGTGGCTAGCTGCGCATACTGCTTGACAAAGCGGGGGATGCGCCCGGTGGTGAGACCCGCCCAGTCGGTCCAGACGAGCAACTGGCCGTCGGTGTGCGGTCCGGCGCCCACGCTGATGGTGGGAATGGTGAGCGTGCTCGTGATGCGCTCGGCAAGCGAGGCGGGAACCATTTCAAGAACGACGGCGAAAGCCCCCGCGGCCTGGCACGCGAGCGCGTCTTCGATAACGCGTTCGGCTTCGGCGCCGCGACCCTGGATGAGGTGCCCACCGAGCCCGTGCTCGCTCTGCGGTGTAAAGCCCACGTGCGCCATGACGGGGATGCCCGCCTCAACGATTCGCGAAATCTGCTCTGCTGAACGCACGCCGCCCTCGAGCTTGACCGCGTGGGCGTGGGTCTCCTTCATGAAGCGCATGGCGGTGCGCAAGGCTTGCTCGGCACCCTCTTCGTAAGAGCCGAAGGGCATGTCGGCCACAACCAACGCACGGGTCACACTGGTGGCAACGGCACGGGTCAGGGGGATGAGCTCATCCACCGTGACGGGCAGCGTGGAGTCGAAGCCCAAGACGTTGTTTCCCGCGGAATCGCCGACGAGGAGAAAGTCAATGCCAGCATCGTCAAAGATGCGGGCCGTCAGCATGTCGTAACTGGTCAGACCGACAATCTTGATGCCCTCAGCCTTGGCGCGCGCAAAGTGGCGTATCCGCACCCGTTTGCGGGGAGCTGCCTCGTCGTCAGTGGCGTTCATGGGCTCAGTCTACGTCGCGCTACTCGGCGCGGTCACGGCGATAGGTGATGGGAAGGCGTCGATCACGACCGAACGACATCTCAGAAATCTTGGGGCCGATGGCACCCTGGCGACGCTTCCATTCGGCCCGGTCGACGAGATCGATGATGCGGTCGACTTCGGGAGCATCAAACCCTTTGGCAACGATGTCGTCGCGCGAAGAACGATCGGTGACATACATCGACAGGATGGCGTCGAGCACCTCGTAGTCGGGAAGCGAATCTTGGTCGACCTGTCCCGGGCGCAGTTCGGCACTGGGGGGTTTTGAAATCGAGTTGTCCGGGATGGGGGGTGTCTCGCCACGCTTACGTGCCTCGTCGTTTCGCCACCGGGCGAGTTCCCACACCAGCATCTTGGGCACGTCCTTGATGGGAGCAAATCCGCCAACCGAGTCACCGTAAATGGTTGAGTAGCCGACGGCAATCTCTGACTTGTTTCCTGTGGTCAGAACGAGCTGTCCGGACGAGTTTGAGATTCCCATCAAGATCACGCCACGGATGCGCGCCTGCAGGTTCTCTGCGGCGACGCCCTCAAGTTTCAGCTGTTCCTCGAGAGTCGCGACTCCGTCGGCGATGGGTTCGATCCGGTACTCCACGCCGAGTCGTGCAGCGAGGTCGGCAGCATCGTCCCGTGAGTGGTCTGAGGAGAATCGTGAGGGCAGCGATACGCCGATCACCCGCTGGGGCCCCAGGGCATCGACGGCCAGGCTGGCACACACGGCGGAGTCGATACCCCCGGAAAGTCCGAGAACGACGCCGTTAAAGCTGTTCTTTTCGACGTAGTCGCGCAAGCCCAGAACGAGCGCGTTCCAGACGGCCTCTCGGGCGTCGGTCATAGTCTCGTCGGCAGTTGCTGCCACCAGTCGGGGATGCGCGCGCTCGCTGGCGGGCACGTCGATCACCGTAACGTTCTCGCCGTGCTGTCCTGCCCGCACGCGGGCGTCGGGGAGCTCTAGATCGACGACGAGAAGGTGTTCGACAAACTTTGGCGCACGAGCAATCACCAGGCCCCCGGGGCCCGTCACGAAACTGTCACCGTCGAAAACCAGGTCGTCTTGCCCGCCGACAAGGTTGACATAGGCCACGTGTGCGCGGGTTTGCTCGGCACGTCGAGCCACGAGAGGAACGCGCACGTCATCCTTGTCGCGCTCAAACGGCGAGCCGTTGATTACCAGAACGAGTCCCGGTTTCTCGGCAGCAATCGCTTCGACGGGGCCGTGGTCGTGCCAGATGTCTTCGCAGATGGCGATGGCCACATCGCAGTTGTTGACGCGCAGAATTGTGACGCCATCGGCGGAGCGGAAGACGCGGTACTCGTCGAAGACGGAGTAGTTGGGCAGGTGGTGCTTGTTGTAGATGCCGATGATGCGGCCGTCGGCAAGGATGGCCGCGGAATTGTGGGCAATGGCGTGCTCGACGTGACGAGCGCGGTCGTGCAACGGACCGCTCGGAAAGCCCACGATGACGGGCGTGTCACCGAGTCCTTCGGAGGCGAGTGTCTGGGCAAGGGCT
>CAIOGW010000153.1 GCA_903857985.1 uncultured Microbacteriaceae bacterium | reverse complement strand
TCTGGTACGACAACGAGTATGGCTACAGTCACCAAGTGGTGCGCATCATTGAGCAGCTTTCCGGCAAGAAGCCCCCGAGGTTCCCAGCGCTTCACTAGCGCGAAGGCCAGTCCCCATGTGGTAGCCAACGTTTTGGCGCGAACATGATTTTGCCGGGGGCTTTCGCCCTCACTAGTATCAACTCGTGAATAAATTCTCTCGCGTCATCGCGTCTGCTGTTCTTGTCGGATTGTCAGCGCTGGCCCTCACGGGCTGCGCAATGGGAGGTTCGTCGGATCCCCTGCGGATTGGCCTTGAGGCTCCACTCTCGGGTGAGCAGGCGGTGACCGGCGAAGACATGCTCCGCGGAGCTCAACTCGCCGCTGATGAGATCAACGCCACGGGTGGTGTCGACGGTCGCCAGATTGAGATTGTGCCTATTGATGATGCGGCCGATCCCGACACCGGTGTTACTGCCGCCGCCGCCGCGATTGAGGCCGGCCTTGACGGTGTCGTCGGCCCTTACAACTCCGGTGTGGGCATCAAGACGCTCCCCCTTTATGTTGAGGCAGGAATCGTGCCCATCCGCCTCACCACCAACAGCCAGACGAATTCCTTGGGATACACCCTTCAGCCCATGGACTACCAGATCGCTCCCGTGGCCGCTGACGGCATGAAAGAGTGGCTCGGGGCAAAGTCTGTCGCCATTATTTACGATGAGACCACCGACTACACCGTGGGAATTGCCGAAACGCTCAAGTCTGAATTTGAGAAGGACGGAATCACCGTTCCCGCCTACCTTCCGATTCAGCCCGGAGGCACCGACTACACGAGCGCGCTCACCGAAGCAACGACGGCGGGCGCCGATGCTGTCTACGTCGCCACCTACTTCCCCGAGGGTGCCGTGATCGCACAGAACGTCTTCGCTCTCAAGATGACTCAGCCGTGCGTGCTTGACTACGGCGCTTACGACCCGGGCTACATCACCAACTCCGGCAGTGTTGAAGTTGCCCAGGCGTGCTCGCTCGTGGGAGTGCCCTCGCCGACGGACTTCCCTCAGGGCGCGGGCTTCGTCGCAGCGTATGACGAAGCCTTTGAGCTGGCACCGGGAACATGGTCTCCCTACGTCTACGACTCAGTGAAGCTCTTTGCCGAGGCCGTTGCAGCGGCGGGCGGCACCGACGAGGCTAAGTTGATCGACTACCTCAACGGCGTCAAGGATTGGCAGGGCGCCACGGGGTCGGTCACCATTGATCCCGAGAACGGTAACCGTGAGCCGGCCACTGTGGTCTTCTTGCGCGTTACGCCCGCTGGCGGGTTCAGTGTTGATCAGGCCTGGGCGACCGCCGTGGGCGCGCCCTTCTAGAGCAGCGCTTTTGGGTGGGGCATGTCGGCTGGCCGACATGCCCCACTTCTTTATTCCGGTTTCGTCACGGGTGATAATTCTGCCAACCGCTAGCCTTGAGGAATGAGCGGTGAGCGAAAGACACTACAGATTCGCCCGCGTACTGAGGGTTGGGCACAGCGAACTGATTCGGCCGGAAAACCGCTCCTCGAGTTCGATGCCCCCCGTGGGGCTAAGCCCCCACGGCACTTTGCCGACCTCACCCGCGACGAACGGGAGGGCGTCGTCACTGATCTGGGTTTACCGAAGTTCCGCGCCAAACAAATTGCCACGCACTACTTCACGCACTACACCTCCTTGCCGGAGGACATGACCGATCTCCCCGCCGAGGGTCGGGAAGCACTCGTGGCTGCGTGCCTCCCCCCGCTCCTCACGGAGGTAAAACGGCTGCAAACCGACAAGGGCGACACCATCAAGTTTCTGTGGCGCCTTTTTGACGGCGCTCTCGTGGAGTCGGTGCTCATGCGCTACCCCGGGCGCATCACGCTGTGCGTGTCGTCACAGGCCGGGTGCGGCATGAACTGCCCCTTCTGTGCCACGGGTCAAGCCGGGCTGACGCGCAACATGTCGGCGGCTGAGATCGTCGAGCAGATTGTTCGCGCGAACCGTGCCATTGCCAACGGAGAGTTGGGCGGCAAGCGCGCGGGGGAGACCACGCTCGAGCGCGTGAGCAACATTGTCTTCATGGGCATGGGGGAGCCGCTCGCCAACTACAACCGACTGATGCGCGCCATCCGCAGCATGGTGGAGCCCCAACCCCACGGGTTGGGCATGTCGGCGCGCAACATCACTGTCTCAACGGTGGGTTTGGCTCCCGGTATCGCTCGACTCGCCGACGAGAACCTCCCGCTCACCTTTGCCCTCTCACTCCACGCCCCTGACGACGAACTTCGTGACGAGCTCATCCCCGTTAATTCCCGGTGGAAGGTGGACGAGGTCTTGGACGCCGCTCGCGCCTACTTCGATAAGACCGGTCGTCGCGTTTCCATTGAGTACGCACTCATCAAAGACATGAACGACCACGGATGGCGCGCCGACCTGCTGGGCGAAAAACTGAACGGACGTGGTCGCGGATGGGTGCACGTCAACCCCATTCCACTCAACCCCACGCCCGGCTCCGTCTGGACGGCTTCGACGCGGGCCACCACCAACGAGTTTGTGCGTCGGCTGGAGGCCGCCGGTATTCCCACGACCGTGCGAGACACGCGCGGTCGCGACATCGATGGCGCCTGCGGACAGCTCGCCGCTGCCGACTAAGGCGCATCTCGTTTCCACGCCACGCCTTCTTCGGGCACAATTGTCGGTTGTGAACGATATCTTCCGTGATGCTGCTCTTCGAGATGCGTCGCTCGAACCGATCGACTGGGCCGAACTGCCTCCGGGTGTTGAACGGGAATTTTTCTATGCGCCGAGCGGCACACATGCTGTCATCCGTGCCGGCAATCCTGTGCACGAACGCGTTGTGCTCATCCCAGGGCTCACTGGCTCAAAAGAAGACTTTCAGCGCATGATGCCCCTTTTGGTTGACGAGGGTTTCTATGTTGAGAGCTACGACCTTGCGGGCCAGTATGAATCTTTTGCAGCAGGTCCCGAAAACCTTACTCCACCACGCAAGCGCTACGACATCGATCTCTTTGCCGATGACATGATTGCGTTCCTTGAGCGCACACCGGGTCCGGCGCATGTGCTCGGTTATTCGTTTGCGGGCACCGTCTCCCAAGTGGTTTACGCACGACGTCCGGATCTGTTCTTGAGCCTTTCCTTCTTGAGCGCGCCCCCTACTCCAGGTAATGCCTTTGCGGGCATCAAAAGAATTGGTTGGATTTCACGAATCGTTTCTGGACGGGTGGGAGGTGCTCTCATGATTTGG
>CAIOGW010000152.1 GCA_903857985.1 uncultured Microbacteriaceae bacterium | reverse complement strand
CGTCTACTCTGGCCGGTAAAGAAGAAGTACGGCCAGAAGATTTCGTGGGCCGACCTCATGATTCTGGCCGGCAACTGCGCCCTCGAAGACATGGGCCTCAAGCCCTTCGGCTTCGGTGGCGGTCGCGCCGACGTGTGGGAGCCCGACACCACCTACTGGGGCAAGGAGTCCGAGTGGCTGGCAGACGAGACGCGCTATTCGGGCGAACGTGACCTCGAGAACCCTCTGGCCGCTGTGCAGATGGGTCTCATCTATGTGAACCCCGAGGGCCCGGGCGGAAAGCCCGACATCCTCGGTTCGGCGCGCGACATTCGCGAGACGTTTGGTCGCATGGCCATGAACGACTACGAGACCGTGGCCCTGATTGCCGGAGGTCACACCTTCGGCAAGGCACACGGTGCCGGAAACCCCGACAAGTATGTCGGACCCGCGCCCGAGGGCGCACCGCTGGAGCAAATGGGCCTCGGCTGGGCGAACAGCATGGGTACTGGCAACGGCGAAGACACCATCTCGAGCGGACTCGAGGGTGCTTGGACACCCACACCCACCACATGGGACAACAGCTACTTCGAAACACTGTTTGGTTACGAGTGGACCTCCACCACGAGCCCTGCGGGAGCCATTCAGTGGATTCCCACCGGAGGCGCCGCCTCGGATGCCGTGCCGGATGCTCACAACCCGAGCAAGCGCCACGCACCCATCATGTTCACGTCGGACCTTGCATTGCGCGAAGACCCGATCTATGCGCCCATTTCGAAGAACTTCCTCGAGAACCCGGACGAGTTGGCCGATGCCTTTGCACGGGCATGGTTCAAGCTGATGCACCGTGACATGGGCCCTGTCTCGCGCTACCTCGGCGCTGAAGTGCCCACGGAAAGCCTCATCTGGCAAGATCCGGTTCCTGCCGTGGACCACGCGCTGGTCACCGACGCCCAGGTTGCCGACATCAAGAAAAAGATTGCTGCACTCGGCCTGAGTGTTGGCCAGCTTGTGGCCACGTCGTGGGCCTCGGCAGCGTCGTTCCGTGGATCCGACAAGCGCGGTGGTGCCAACGGTGCCCGCATCCGTTTGGAACCCCAGCGCTCGTGGGCCGTCAACAGCCCGGAGCACCTGAACAAGGCGCTCACGGCTCTCGAAGGTCTGCACGCCGAGCTGGGCAAGTCCGGCACGGCGATTTCGCTCGCCGACCTGATTGTGCTGGCCGGTGGCGTGGGAATCGAGATGGCCGCGGAGAAGGCGGGTACGTCCGTAACGGTTCCGTTCACTCCCGGACGCACAGACGCCAGCCAAGAGATGACCGACGTTGAGTCGTTCGCCCTGCTCGAGCCCGCGGCAGACGGCTTCCGCAACTACGCGAAAGCAGATCTCACCCAGTCGGCGGAGTATCACCTCATCGACCGCGCCGAGCTGCTGGGCCTCACGGCACCGGAGATGAGTGTGCTCGTGGGCGGCCTGCGCGTTCTGAATGCCAACACCGGTCACACGTCGGTGGGTGTGCTCACCTCGCGACCCGAAACCCTCACCAACGACTTCTTCGTTGCCATCACGGATTCTGCACTCGTGTGGAACCCCGTGGGCACCGACGGCGAGGCGTTCGAGGGCGTAGATCGTGCCTCGGGCTCGAAGAAGTGGGATGCCAGCCGCGTCGACCTGGCGTTCGGCTCGAACTCCGAGCTTCGCGCACTCGCCGAGGTGTACGCGAGTGACGATGCAAACGACAAGTTCGTGCACGACTTCGTTGCCGCCTGGACCAAGGTGATGATGAACGACCGCTTCGACGTTCGTTAGGTCGTCGCCGCAATCGCGAGATTGCCCCAGACAAAAAGCACCGGCCCTCAAGATTTCCTGAGGGCCGGTGCTTTTTCGTATGTGGCGAACTACTTCTTGGTCGTGGCAGCCGACGCAGCCGGCTTGGCCTCAGTCTTCTTCACCGAGCGAGCAAACAGCGGCCCGTAGGAGACGCCGGCGATGAGTCCTCCGACGATGGGGAACACGATGAACACCCACAGCTGCGAGAGTGCGAGTTGGCCACCGTAGATGGCGTTTGCGATCGAGAGGGCCGGGTTGATGGCTCCGCCCGTTACGGGCACAGAAACGATGCTCACGACGACGAGCACAAAGCCCACGGCAATCGGGGCGAATGCTGCTGTTGCTGGCTTATCCGTAGCGCCGAGAAACACCCACACGAAGATGGCCGAGGTCACCGTGGTCATGATGATGGCGGCCACGAGGCTGAAGTTGAGAGCGGTGCCTTCGCCGAAACCGTTTGACCCAAACCGGGCGTCAACCAGGTACGTGAGCAAACCGTCGGGTCCGAACATTGTCACGATGTAGAGAACGCTCGATGCGATAAGACCACCGATGAGCTGAGCCACGACATAACCGAGCACGTCGCGCCATGCGAAACGGCGGCCGATGGCCAGCCCGAGTGTCACGGCGGGGTTGAAGTGACCGCCCGAAACGCCACCCACTGCGTACATTGCGGCCATCACGGAGAGCCCCAGCGCCAAGGCGACACCCAAGAAGCCGGCACCGTTGTAGCCATTCTGGCTGCTGCCGAAGATGGTGGCGAACAGTGCCGCACCGCCCACGCCGAAAACGAGCACGAAGGTTCCGAAGACCTCGGCGAGGAAACGGTTGATATAGGTAGGAGTTGAGTCAGCCATAACTGGCAGCACCTTTTCTTTTCACGTGTGAGCAACCCAGAGCGGTCGCTTCCCTAGACGAACGTAGCCGAGAGGGAGGGTCGCCCCCTGCAGGAATTGCCGTGAGGCACTGGGTAAACAATGAATGAGAAAAATAATTATTGTTTTTGTCAACGAATTTCCCGGATAGCATTACCGAGACGATAGCCCTCGCACATGCGGCGACGGGGCCCGCTGAAAGGATGTCTGTTCAATGGAGAATCAGGGCATTGGCTCCTGGGCAAACCGTCGCCGTGTCAAGGCTGCCGGCAAGACGGCCTTCATCTTTAACGACGTGTCGACCACGTACGACGAGTTCTACGTGCAGGTAAACAAACTGGCGCACGCGCTCCGCGACGCGGGTGTGGTGCGCGGCACGCGCGTGGCCTACCTCGGTGAGAACCACCCGAGCTTTTTGGTCACCTTCTTGGCCACGACTCAGCTCGGCGCCATTTTTGTGCCGCTCAACACCCGACTTGCGCCCGCCGAGGTCTCATATGCGTTGGATGACAGCGGCGCGAGCCTGCTCATCCATTCGGGCGCGCTGGCACACCTGGCGGTGCAGGGCTCCGCCGGAATGTCCCTCCGACTCGTGCAGGCCGAGGGTGAACCACACGAAGCCGGGGTGATCACGCTCGCCGAATTCACGGCCGGAGCATCCGCCGAGTTCATCGATGAGACCGTGAAGCACGACGACCCAGCGCTGATCCTCTACACTTCGGGCACCACCGGCCACCCCAAGGGCGCCGTGCTCACGCACGGAAATTTCTTGTGGAACACCATCAACGCGCTCGTCGACTTTGATGTCACCTCCACAGAGATGTCGCTGATGATCTCGCCACTCTTTCACGTGGCCTCTCTCGGCATGGGCGCCCTGCCCATGCTCATCAAGGGGGGCACCATCGTGCTCGAGGCCGGGTTTGATCCTGGTCGCGCCCTCATGCTCATCGAGAAGTACCGCATCACCATGCTCGCCGGCGTGCCCACCACGTATCAGATGATGTGCGAGCACCCCGATTGGGTGACCACCGACCTCTCGAGCGTGCACCACATGACCTGCGGCGGATCAGCCGTGCCCGCCCGCGTACTCAACGCATACGAAGAGCGCGGCCTGGCCTTCACGCTCTCCTACGGTATGACCGAGTCGTCGCCCGGGGCCAGCAGCATGCCGCCTCAGTACAGTCGCGCCAAGGCCGGTTCGTCGGGCCTGCCCCACTACTTCGTCGACATGCGCATTCGTGACGAGCAGAATGTGGAGTCCCCGGTGGGCGAGGTCGGCGAGATCCAACTCCGCGGTCCCAACGTGATCGCCGAGTACTGGAACAAGCCCGAGGCGAGTCGCGATTCTTTCGTTGACGGCAACTGGTTCAAGACGGGCGACATGGGCTACCTCGATGCTGATGGCTTTTTGTTCGTTGCCGACCGCATCAAAGACATGATCATCTCGGGTGGCGAGAACATCTACCCGGCTGAAATCGAGCAGATCATCTTCGAGCTCGAGGGCGTCACCGGCGTAGCGCTGATCGGCGTTCCCGACGAGAAGTGGGGCGAAGTGCCGTGGGCCATTCTTACGATGGCCGGCGGAGCAACCGTGACGCTTGAGGAAATGCGAGCCCACCTCGACAATCGGGTGGCCCGCTACAAGATGCCCAAGAACGTGATCGTCGTGGACGAGTTTCCGCGCACGGCTAGCGGCAAGATTCGCAAGGCCGACCTGCGTAAGCGTTTCGCCTAGTTGGCGAGTGGCCATGTTGCCGGTTGAGTAGGCCGCAGGCCGTATCGAAACCTTACGTGGCTATTTTGCTGGTTGAGTAGGCCGCAGGCCGTATCGAAACCTTACGTGGCTTCGATACGTCGCTTCGCGACTACTCAGCCAACGGTGGCCGTCGCTTCGCGACTACTCAGTCAGTGATGCTAGTTGGCGAGGGGGGCCGTGACCGCGCGGATGAGATTGTTCCACGCTTGCGGGTCGACTTTGGTTATGGCAACGTCGTCAACGGCGCGCCCCAGCGTGTACGCCTGCAAGAAAACGGCAATCGCTCGCGAATCCAGGTCTTTGCGAATCCAGCCCTTTTCTTTGGCAACGTTAACCGCGTCTACCAGGGTGTTGGTCAGGCGCTCCTGCTCGACCGAGAGGAGGGCACGAAAGCGCTCATTGGAGTGGGCCATGCCCAATTCGCGCGCACGTTCGGCTCGTCGGTGCGCACGTTCAGGGTGTTGGGCATCCGCCGACATCTCGTACATCCGGTCGAAGAACTCGGTGGCCGTGGTAGAAGTGGCCGTGATGTCCCCAATGACTGCGTTGGAATAGTCAACACCGGCAGTGAAGCGGCGAACCAGCGTGGCTTCGATCAGGGCCGGAAAGTCGCCAAAGTGGTGATACAGCGAGCCGCGGGCAACACCCGAGGCGGTGAGAACGTCTTCGACGAGAATGTGCTGAGGGTGCGAACCGTCGAGCATTTCGGAGACCGTTTTGACCAACCGGTCCTTCGTGGAAATTCCCTCTCGTGCCATTTTTCTAGTTTATTCATTCCGCTGGCACCGAATGATCAACTAACCAGTGTTTTTGCCTCGAAAACAAGGTTAGAGGGTAATTTTCGAGAGCAGGCGACGCAATTCTTCCCGCTCCGAAATCGACAGGCCCGTTAGCGATTCAGACTCAGACACGCTGGCAGCATCACGTGCGCGCTCGTAAACCCGAACGCCCTCCGGCGTAGCTACAATTACGTTCGTGCGTCGATCGCGAGGAGCGGGGCGCCGATCCACGAGCCGCGCATTCTCAAGCAGATCCACCAAAGCAACAATCTGGCTCGCATCGAGCGACAGGAATTCGGCGAGTTCTCGCTGCGTGGGCTCGAGGCCGCTGGCAGCCAGGGAAAGAACGGCATAGCTTCGCGCCTTTAAACCGAGATCACGAAAGGCGATATTTGCGCGCCCCGTGCCCATGGCTCGTGCCCGTGCGAGCAAAAACATCGTTTCTTGGGCAAGCTCCGACGCGCTAAAGCGTGCGACCCCGGTTTCGGTCATGGCTCAGCTCCTGTCGTGCTCGCTATGTCGCTCAAAATAATTTGCTCAGCGCTTGCTCGCGCCCCAGTTATAGTTAAAAATATAAACCATTGACACTTTAAAGCATTTGAGGTGACATGGAATGAGGGTAACAACTGTTTGCCCCCACGCGCATCACATTATGACCATCACCGCACACACACGAGCCCTCGAAATCGCACGCACCCAAGGAGAAAAATGTCACTCGCAGGCAAAGTAGCTGTCGTCACCGGAAGCGGCCAGGGCCTCGGTCTTGCGTACGCTCAGGAACTCGCCGCCCAGGGTGCGTCCGTGGTGATCAACGATGTCAACGCCGAGGTAGCCAACGCCGCTGTCGCAAGCATCCACGCCGCTGGCGGAAAAGCCGTTGCCGTTGTTGCAGCGGTGGGTTCGACCGAAACCGCCAAGAAGCTTGTCGAGACCGCCGTCGCAGAATTCGGCCGCCTTGACATCATGGTCACGAACGCCGGAATCCTTCGCGACACCGTGCTGTGGAAGATGTCGGATGACGACTTCGACGCCGTGATCAACGTGCACCTCAAGGGAACGTTCACCTGCGTTCGCGAAGCAGCCATTTACATGCGCGAGAACGAGGTTGCCGGTCGCATCATCTGCATCGGCTCGCCCACCGGCCAGCGTGGCAACTTTGGTCAGACCAACTATGCGGCGGCCAAGGCCGGCATCGTGGGAATGGTGCGCACGTGGGCCCTCGAGCTCAAAAAGGCGGGCATCACGGTCAACGCCGTCATTCCCGTGGCCGCCACCGCTATGACCGCCACGGTTCCTTACTTTGCCGCCGCCATCGAGGCCGACGCCAAGGGTGAGACCATGCCCGACTTCTTCCGCAAGACGTTGGGCTTCGGCACCAGTGGCGACGTGGCTCCGCTCGTGGCGTTCCTCGCCTCCGACGAAGCTGCCGCCTTCACGGGCCAGGCCATCGGGATCGGCGGCGACCGTCTGCAGGTGTACACGCACCCCGACGCCGCGGTAACCGAATACCACGAGGGCGGCTGGTCCTACGGTGACCTCGTCGCCACGTTTGCCGGACCCCTCGCCGGATCCGCTCAGTCGGTGGGCGAGCGTATGCCCCCACTGCCCGATGACCTGGTTCGCGAGCCGGCCAAGTAGTGGCCATGCGTTACGAACTCAATCTGGATGTGGCCAACCTCACGGCCATCGACACGCACGTGCACATCGAAGTCGACGATCACGGGCACAACGCCCTGACCGACGATCTGGTTGAGGCGGCCAGCAAGTACTTCAAGACCGACGGCCCCCGACCCACGCTCGACGACATCGCGGCGATCTATCGTGAACGCAAGATGGCTGCCGTGGTGTTCACGGTGGACGCCACCACCTCGCTCGGGCACTCCCCCAACTCCACCGAGGAGATTGTGGCGGGCGCGATTCGCAACAGCGACGTGCTGATTCCATTTGGTTCGGTTGATCCCCTGCAGGGCTCGCGCGCGGTTGACCGTGCCAAGGACCTGTTCGAAACCTACGGTGTGCGCGGTTTCAAGTTTCACCCCACGCTGCAGAACTTTGATCCGAGCGACGAAGCGTTCTCGCCTCTGTTTTCGGTGATTGACGAGATGGAGGTGCCAATCATTTTCCACACCGGACAAACGGGCATCGGCTCGGGGCTCCCCGGCGGTCGGGGGCTGCGTCTGTCGCTCTCCAACCCCATGTTGCTCGACGACCTGGCCGCGCGCTTTCCGGGGCTCGATATCGTGATGGCACACCCGTCGGTGCCCTGGCAAGACGAGGCACTTGCCGTAGCCACGCACAAGTCAAACGTGTGGATTGACTTGAGCGGATGGTCGCCCAAGTATTTCCCCGAGAACCTGGTGCGCCAAGCAAACTCCATTTTGCAGAACAAGGTGCTGTTCGGCTCCGACTTTCCGCTCATCACGCCCGACCGTTGGCTGGGCGACTTCGCTAACCTCACGATCAAAGACGAGGTTCGGCCCAAGATTCTGAAAGACAACGCCGTTCGCCTCTTGGGGCTCGCCTAGTGAGCGAACTCTATGCGTCATGCGATCCGCTGAACTTTGCCGACCTGCTCACGCCAGCCGAACAAGCCGCTCTTCGCCGGTTGCGCGCCACGCTTGAGACAAAGGTCAAGCCTCTCCTCAGCGAGTACTGGGCGCGCGACGAGTTTCCGACGCAGATTATTCCCGACCTCATTAATCTCGGCATGATGAATCCAGCCGAAATCTCTGATGCCGGCCAGACACCCAGCAAACTTTTCGACGGATTTCGCACCTTTGAATTCGCACGATGTGACACGTCGATGGCCACGTTCTACACGGCCGTGGCGGGCCTCTTTCGCACCACCATCCGGCTGGGCGGCTCGCCCGAACAGGTTGCGAAGTGGGATCCACTCGTACAGACATTCGAGATGTTTGGCGTTTTTTGCCTGACAGAGCCCGAGCACGGCTCCGACATCGCCCGCGGGCTGTCAACCACGGCCACGCGCACTGGTGACACGTGGACCATCAACGGCGCCAAGCGCTGGATTGGTGGCGCGGGCATGGCGAACACGCTGGCCATATTTGCGCGCGACACCGCCGACGGCGAGGTCAAGGTGTTCCTCGTTCCGCAGGATGCCCCCGGTGTGACGCTCACCAAAATGGAGGGCAAGATTTCCCTGCGCATCATGCAGAACTTCGACATCGTGCTCAACGACGTAAAGGTGGGCGACGACACTCGGCTGGCCAACGTGAACTCGTTCGCGGATGTGGCACGCCTACTGGGCAATACGCGCTCAATCGTTGCGTGGATTGCGTGTGGCGCCATGGCCGGCGCCTACGAGGCCGCTGTTCGATACACCACCGAGCGCGATCAGTTTGGTAAGAAGGTGGCCCACTTCCAGCTCGTGCAGGAGAAGCTGTCGATGATGCTCGCCAACCTCACAGCCTCCCTGGCCATGACGGTGCGACTGGCCGAACGGGAGTCCGCCGGTGCCTACGCCGACGAGAACTCGGCCATGACAAAGATGTTCACGAGTCTCAAGCTGCGCGAGACCGTGGCGCTGGCTCGCGAGGTTGCCGGCGGTAACGGAATCCTGCTCGAAAACGATGTGGCGCGCTTCTTTGCCGACGCCGAGGCCGTCTACTCCTACGAGGGCACGCACGAGATCAACAGTCTCGTCGTAGGTCGCGCCATCACCGGTAAGGGCGCCTTCGTCTAGTTCATAAAGTATTCACCCCAACCCAAAACAGAGAAAGAGAAATCATGACCACTTCCGTTACCTTTGCCGAACTTCGCGGCATGGAGGGCGCCGACCTCGGCTTCTCCGAATGGATCACCGTTGACCAAGACCGCATCAACACGTTCGCCGATGCCACCGATGACCACCAGTGGATTCACGTTGATGTGGAACGCGCCAAGGGTGGCCCGTTCGGTGGCCCCATCGCGCACGGCTTCCTCACGCTGTCGCTGGCCATTCCGATGTGGACCAAGCTGCTCGACGTGACCGACTGCGAAACCAAAGTCAACTACGGCCTCGACAAGGTGCGCTTCGTCACGCCCGTAAAGGCCGGAGCCAAGATCCGCATGGGTGCCAAGATTGTCAGCATCACCGAGGTTGCCGGTGGCGTCCAGTTGGGCGTTGACCAGGTGATTGAGGTCGAGGGCTCCGAGAAGCCCGCCGTCATCACGCAGAGCCTCTACCGCTTCTACGAATAGAGATTCACGCGACTGGCTGGGAGTGCTCTCTCAGCCAGTCGGTGATCTGCTCCAGCTCCAGGTCTCCCCGGGCGCACGCGAGCATGAACTCGAGATTGGCATCCTCTTCTCCCACCACCTCAAATCCGTTCATGACGAGAAACACTGTGGCGGCTGTCCACGCCAGTCTCTTGTTACCGTCGAACAGTGCGTGATTTCGCGCCAACGACTGAAGAAGAGCGGCCGCCTTTTCGAAAAGATCTGGATACGACTCGGCGCCAAAGACAACAGTTTGTGGTCGGTACAACGAAGACTCGAGCAGGCCCAGGTCACGAATTGGGCCTATTCCCAAGCGACGCACCGTGCGTAAAACGTCTTCGAACGTGAAGTAGTGAACGTCTCGTGCCACGATTCGACTTAGGTCTCGCGCAGTCGCTCAATGAGTCCCGCGTGGCGCGACATCACGCGATCGAAGGCAGTATCATATTTGGCACTGTGCGCGTGTCTTTCGAGGTATTCATCGACGGCTGTCAAGACGAGCTTTTGCTTACTGATGCCTTCGACCGCCGCCCAAGCGTCGAGCTGTGCATCCTGCTGTTCTGTGAGTCGAAGTGTCATGGCCATGACCTTACTGTATCACTCTGATACCAGACTCGTCTAGTAGCCAATCTGTGGATGTTGAAGATGCAAGACGGCCGGGCGGGGAGAGCCGCGACGAAAAGACGAAACCCCCGCCATTGCGGGGGTTTTTGCTTGCTGGGGTACCTGGACTCGAACCAAGAACAACTGAACCAGAATCAGCCGTGTTGCCAATTACACCATACCCCAAGGGCAAAACCGAAGCTCTGTCCAAGAGTCAAGACTACCCCACGTCAGAGCGTTGACGCCAAACGGGCGAGGCGCGCGAGCGTCTCGGGCTTGCCAAGAATCTCCATCGACTCGAACAGCGGCGGGCTGATGCGCGCGCCCGAGAGTGCGACGCGCAGCGGGCCAAAAGCCACGCGCGGCTTGAGCTCCATCTGCTCGATCAGTGATGCGTTGAGAGCTCCTTGAATGTGCTCCGTCGTCCAGGCGTCGGGGGTCACAGCTTCAAGCGCCGCGATGCCCGCCGACAAGACCGCGCCGGCATCTTCGGTGAGGCTGGCCAGCGCATCGGGCGCAAATTCGAGCTGATCGCTCGTAACAAAGAACGAGGCCAACAGTCCGGGTGCTTCGCTCAATACGTTCATGCGCGTCTGCACCAGCGGGGCTACAGCCTCGAGCGTGCGCTGCTGCTCGGCCGTGAGGTTCTCCCCCACCACGTCCGCGGCCCACAGATACGGCAGCAGCCGGTCGGTGAAGTCGGCCAGCTCGAGAAGGCGAATGTGATCGCCGTTGATGGCGTCGGCCTTCTTGAGGTCGAAGCGCGCGGGGTTGGGGTTGACGTTCACCACATCGAACGCGGCGATCATCTCCTGCTTGCTAAACACATCGCGGTCGTGTGTGAGCGACCAGCCGAGCAGGGCGAGGTAGTTGAGCAGTCCCTCGGGAATGAAACCGCGGTCACGGTGGTGGAACAGGTTCGACTCGGGGTCGCGCTTAGAGAGCTTCTTGTTACCCTCGCCCATGACGTATGGCAAGTGGCCAAAACGCGGCACGTGCGTTGCCACGCCGGCGTCGATAAGCGCGTGATACAGCGCGATTTGGCGAGGCGTGGAGCTGAGCAGGTCTTCACCGCGCAGCACGTGGGTGACGCGCATGATGGCGTCGTCCACAGGGTTGACGAGCGTATAGAGAGGATGGCCGTTGGGGCGCACCACAACGAAGTCGGGAAACGACCCGGCCGGAAAGGTGATCTCGCCACGCACCAGGTCGTCGAACGTGATGTCTTCGTCGGGCACGCGCAAGCGTAGTGCCGGCTCCCGGCCCTCAGCGCGAAAAGCGGCCTTCTGCTCATCCGTGAGGTCGCGATCGAAGTTGTCGTAGCCCACCTTCGGGTCGCGGCCCGCGGCCAGGTTGCGCGCCTCAATCTCTTCGCCCGTCGAGAAACTCTCGTAGACCTTGCCGGTCTCTTTCAGCTTGGCGACAACATCCGCATAAATGTCGAAGCGCTGCGACTGGCGGTAGGGCTCGTGGGGACCGCCCACGTCGATTCCTTCGTCCCACGTGAGCCCCAGCCAGTTGAGGGCATCGATGATTTGTTCGTAGCTCTCTTCGCTGTCGCGCGCCTCATCGGTGTCTTCGATGCGAAAGATAAACGTTCCGCCCGTGTGCCTCGCGTAAGCCCAGTTGAACAGCGCGGTGCGGATGAGTCCCACGTGGGGCGTGCCGGTGGGCGACGGGCAAAAGCGCACGCGCACGTCGGCACCCGAGGCCTGCGTGACCGGGTAGTTGGTCATGCGTCGAGCCGGGTGAGCCAGCCGTGGCGATCGGGCGAGCGGCCGTACTGAATGTCGGTGAGCTCTTTGCGCAGGCTCATGGTGAGCTCGCCGGCGGGCGCACCGGCATCGCCGATCTGAAGGTTGTGACCCACAAGTGCTCCAATGGGGGTAATGACGGCGGCCGTTCCGCACGCAAACACTTCGGTGATGTCACCGCTCTCAATGCCGTCTTGCCACTCCTTTATGGAGACGTGACGCTCTTCCACCTCGAGGCCGCGATCGCGCGCGAGCGTGATGATGCTGTCGCGCGTGATTCCCGGAAGAATTGTTCCCGAGAGCATGGGCGTGACGAGTTTGCCGTTCTTGTGAACAAAGAAGATGTTCATGCCACCGAGTTCATCGATGTGCGTACCCGTCTCGGAATCGAGGAAGAGCACCTGGGCGCAGCCGTTTTCGTACGCCTCCACCTGGGGCAGGAGCGACGACGCATAGTTACCGCCGAACTTTGCGGCACCCGCGCCCCCGCGACCCGCGCGCGAATACTCTTCGGTGAGCCAAATCTTGACGGGCGCCACTCCCTGCGTAAAGTAGGCCCCGGCCGGGCTGGCAATCACCATGTAGCTCACGCGGTGGGCTGCGCGCACGCCAAGAAAAACCTCATTGGCAATCATGAACGGCCGAAAGTAAAGGCTCGTTTCGGGGGCCGAGGGAACCCAGTCGCCGTCGACGGCTACGAGTTGCCTCAGCGACTCAATGAAGTCAGAGACAGACAACTCGGGCAGAGCCAGGCGTTGTGCCGAGCGCTGCATCCGGCGCGCGTTGGCCTCGGGGCGGAAAGTCCAGATGGAATTGTCGGCGTGGCGATAAGCCTTAAGGCCCTCAAAAATTTCCTGTCCGTAGTGCAAGACGGCGGCAGCAGGGTCCAGGCTGATGGGGCCGTAAGGCGTCACGCGGGCATCGTGCCAGCCCTCGTCGAGCGACCAGTCGATGGTGACCATGTGATCGGTGAAGTGCTTGCCAAAGCCGGGGTCGGCCAGAATCTCTTCGCGCTCCATCTCGTGGCGCAACTCGTCGCTCGGCGTGAGCGCAAAGTTGAGCGGGAAGGTGGTCTCGTCCACATTCGAAAGTTTGTCCGGCGTCATTGCGCGGCCCTCCGTTTTAGTTCAGTCGGGCGAGGATGGCGTCGCCAACCTCGCTGGTTGTGCGGGATCCAGCACCACGATCTTCTACGTCGGCCTCAACTGCGGCCTGAATGCGCGCGGCCACATCAGGGTGGCCAAAGTGCTCGAACAGCATGGCAATCGACAAAATGGCCGCCGTGGGGTCAGCTTTCTGCTGGCCCGCAATGTCGGGCGCCGAACCGTGCACCGGCTCGAACATGCTCGGAAACGCGTTCTCAGGATTGATGTTTCCGCTGGCGGCCAGGCCGATACCGCCGCTGATGGCACCGGCCAGATCGGTGATGATGTCGCCAAACAGGTTGTCGGTCACAATCACGTCGAAGCGCGCCGGGTCGGTGACAAAGAAGATGGTGGCCGCATCGATGTGCAGGTAGTCCACCTCGATCTGCGGGAACTCGGCGGCGACCTTGCCGACCACCCACGTCCAGAGCTGACCCGCGCTCGTGAGCACGTTGGTCTTGTGCACCCAGGTGAGCTTCTTGCGCGGGCGCTTCGCAGCGAGTTCGAACGCGTAACGAACGACGCGCTCCACCCCGAAGGCCGTATTGATCGACACCTCGGTGGCCACCTCGTGCGGGGTGTCGGTGCGGAAGCGTCCGCCGTTGCCGGCGTATGGCCCCTCCGTTCCCTCGCGCACCACCACAAAGTCCACCGCGCCGGGGCTGGCCAACGGCGTCTCAATCTGTGGGTAGACCTTCGTAGGTCGCAGGTTGACGTACTGGTCCATCGAGAAGCGAAGTTTGAGCAGCAGGCCACGCTCGATGATGCCAGCGGGAATGTTGGGGTCGTTAGGCTTGCCCCCCACGGCACCGAGCAGAATCGCATCGTGCGCGGCAATTGAAGCTAGGTCGGCGTCGCTCAGCACGTCTCCCGTGGCCAGGTAGCGGTCGGCGCCGAGTGCGAAGTGAGTCTTGTCGATCGTGACGCCCGCGGCGGGTGCCACGGCGTCGAGCACGCGCACGGCCTGGTCAATGACCTCGGGGCCGATGCCGTCGCCGGGAATCACCGCAAGTTTGATGGTCTGTGCCATGGGGTTACTCCGTAATGTCAATCTCGAGCATGACGTCGGCCTCGATGGCCGCGCGCACCTTGTCGAGCAGTTTGGCGGGAACGGGCGAGTCAACCGTGAGCACGCTCAGTGCCTTGCCGCCCTGCTTGTCGCGAGCAATCTGCATGCCGGCAATGTTGATCTTGGCATCGCCGAACTCCTTGCCGTACACGGCCACGATTCCCGGGCGGTCGGTGTACTGCATGATGATCAGGTGATCGTCGATGGGCACATCAACCTCATAGCCGTTGATGTCGACAATCTTCTCGACCTGCTTGGTGCCCACAAGCGTGCCGCCCACCTGAACCTGAGACCCGTCGCTTAGCGCACCACGGATGCTGAGCAGGTTACGGAAGTCGGGTGATTCCGGGTCGACGGTGAGGCGCACCTCGATGCCGCGCTGTTCGGCCAGAAGCGGAGCGTTGACGTAGGAGACTGTCTCGCTCACCACGTTGGTGAAGATTCCCTTGAGGGCGGCCAGCTTGAGCACCTTTACGTCGTGCTCGGCAATCTCGCCGCGAACCTCAACCTCAACGCTGGTGACGGGGCTGGAGTGCGCGAGGCCAGAGAACACCTGGCCCAGCTTCTCCATGAGCGGGATGCCCGGGCGAACGCTCGGATCAATCACGCCACCGGCAACGTTCACGGCGTCGGGAACCAAATCACCGCCCAGGGCGAGACGCACCGACTTGGCCACGGAGACACCGGCCTTCTCCTGTGCCTCATCGGTTGAGGCGCCGAGATGGGGCGTCACCACAACGTTCGGTAGGTCGAGCAGGTTGGAGCCCTTCGGCGGCTCGCTCACAAACACATCGAGACCGGCACCGGCAATCACACCAGTGGTGAGGGCCTCATACAGATCAGCTTCGTCAATGAGGCCGCCGCGCGCAACGTTGACCACAAAGGCGGTCTTCTTCATCTTGGCCAGCTGAGGTTTGCTAATCATGCCCGTGGTCTCGGCAGTCTTGGGCATGTGAATCGTGATGAAGTCGCTCTCGGCCAGAAGTTCGTCGAGAGTGAGCAGTTCAACTCCCAGCTGCTGCGCGCGGGCCGAGGTGACATAGGGATCGAACGCCACAATGCGCGTTCCAAAAGCCTGCATGCGCGCGGCAATCAGGGCACCGATGCGACCGAGCCCAATGATTCCGATGGTCTTTTCGTACAGCTCGGTGCCCGTAAACGAGCTGCGCTTCCACTCGCCCTTCGCGAGAGCGGCGTGTGCGGCGGGAATAAAGCGAGCAAGGCTGAGGATGTGGCCGATGGTGAGCTCGGCAGCCGAGATGATGTTCGACGTGGGAGCGTTGACCACCATAACGCCGGCCGTGGTCGCCGTCTTGATATCGACATTGTCGAGACCGACTCCGGCGCGCGCAATGACCTTGAGATCGGGAGCAGCGGCAATAACCTCGGCGTCAACCTGTGTGGCACTGCGCACGAGTATGGCCGCGGCCGACTTAACCGCTTCGAGAAGGGCCGGGCGGTCGGTGCCGTCGACCGTACGCACATCGAAGTCAGGGCCGAGCGCCTCAATGGTGGCGGGCGACAGCTCTTCGGCAATCACAACGATGGGCTTAGTCACGTGTGCGTTTCTCTCTATGAGCAGGGCAAGACCCGCGAAAGTGCGTGTCTCGCCAGTCTAACCGGCGGTTTAGGTGGCATAAATCGCTGTTTGCGGCAGTGCCAGCACGATGTCCAGGGTGACCACCGAGACGATGGCGAATCCCAGGGCAAAGACAAATAGTGCCGCACGTACTCGGAGCGCCCGTGTGCGAATCGCGATAACAATGATGACCGCTACGCACACGAGGAACATCACTGCCGGGAGCATCACCAGCGTGATGATGGATGCCCAACCCACGACGGTGAGGTCCAGGCCCAGCTGAAGGCTCTGGTTCTGCACACCCAGAAAGTTTCCGACACCCGCCCACACACCGTAAATGCTGAGTAACAGGGCGACAACAACAATCACCAGATTCCCAACCACAACGCGCCAGATCACGATGCCCACTCCAGATAGGGCCACGGAATGAGAACCACAATGCCGAGTGCAAAGAGCACGAGTCGTTTGGCCAGTGACAGGTGCTTGCCCAGCACAATGACGCCACCACTCACGAGCGGACCGGCGAGAACGGCGGCCCACAGTCCCAGGGTGAACATAGCGTTACCCAAGGGGTCAGCAATCGTGAGGGGATTACGAAGCGCAACAATCAGCCAGGCAACCGTGACCAGGAGATAGACCGCGGCGAAAGCCGCCGTCACAATCAGGTCGACGTTCCCGCTCGCCGTCGCTGGTTGAGTAGCCGACGCAGTCGGCGTATCGAAACCATCTTTCTCACGTCTCGATACAGCGGCTACGCCGCCACTCGACGAACGACTGGTCGACGCCTTGCGTGCCTTCGGAGCACTCCACGTGATGTTGGTGGTGTCGCGATCAGGATCGCCTGCCCACGTGAGGGCATCATCATCGGGTGTGCTCATATGGCGCGACCGACTAGCGAGCAGCCGAACCCTCGGTGTAGTCCTTGTCCTGCGGACGCCAGGCAAACATCTCGCGCAGGTTGCGGCCTACGGCCTCGATGGGGTGCTTGGCGCCCTTCTCGCGCAGGGCGATGAATTCGGGTGCACCCGCGTCTTGGTCGGCGATAAAGCGCTTGGCGAACGTGCCGTCCTGAATTTCAGAGAGAACGGCCTTCATGTTCTCTTTCACGCTCGGGTCAATCACGCGCGGGCCCGAGACGTAGTCGCCGTACTCAGCGGTGTCAGACACCGACCAGCGCTGCTTGGCAATGCCGCCCTCCCACATGAGGTCCACGATGAGCTTGAGTTCGTGGAGCACCTCAAAGTACGCGATCTCGGGCTGGTAGCCGGCCTCGACGAGGGTCTCGAAGCCGTACATGACGAGCTGAGATGTGCCACCACAGAGAACACTCTGCTCGCCGAAGAGGTCAGTCTCGGTCTCTTCGGTGAAGGTGGTCTTGATACCG
>CAIOGW010000151.1 GCA_903857985.1 uncultured Microbacteriaceae bacterium | reverse complement strand
TGAAATATCCTTGGCGGCATCAACGCCCAGCACCACCGGAAGAACAGAGGATGGGCCCATTCGGAGGGGGATGAGTACCTGTGAGCATACCCGTGAGTACTTGAGTATACGAGCCAGTACCGCACGGTGTTCAAAAAAGGGTCAAAAATACATAAAAATGAAATCAAGATGAGCATGTCCCCTGGCTCTGTCGGCTGCTCGGGCCCGGGCCGGACTTTCAGGACATGCCCGCGCGGTGCTGATCATCGCAGTCGCACTGGTGACTGGTCGAGCCGGAGCCTGAGCCTGAGAGCGCCTGGCCTCAGCGCCATTCAGGTTCCTGAAGGTTGTGTGCCACTGGCAGGCCCGCTCAGCGGCCCCAGGCTCGCGAGCACCCTTGCCCACGGGGTCCCGGACGTCGGACCGTGACGGGCGTCCCGGGGTCCGTGGAACCGAACCGCCACGCGCCGCTCAAGCCTAAACTCCAGTGAAAGTTCCTGAACTCGTCAGCCCATACGGCGAGCACAACGGCCCAGTGATAGTGCTAGCCGTGTGAAGATGGAGCTTACGGGCTCGTCCGATCAACGATAAGCTTCGAGCGGAAATTCTGTGCCGGGGGAGCAATGCGCTGTCTGAACTTTCTCTCTGGAAAATACAAATCAGTCCGCAAAGACCTGGGCATCGAATATTTGACTGAACTTTCTTGAGCCTTGTCACTTCACTTTCCTCGGCATCGCCTTGTAGTATTGAACCCCATCGAGGCCATCCACATACTGGCACTTGCTAGCGACCCTCCAAGCAGCGCTCGGGATCGGCGTTGCATCGTAGTTGTACAAGCCTTTTGGTGCCAGGAACAGCTTGACGTGCGTAGTGGCCTCGCCAGCATGGTAGAACGGCATGTTTGAAAACAGATGATGCACGACATGAGTGGAGCCGATATCGTGGTGGAACCAATCAAAGATGCCGTACGGCCGGTCGATGGTGCACAGCGCGCCCTTGACCCACGTCCACTCATCGGCGCCGAAGTGCGGCACGTTCGGGTCGGAGTGGTGCAGCCACGTGTAGAGCACGAGCCAGCCGTTCACCACCAGGTACGGCCCGAAATAGTAGCAGGCCACGCTCACGCTGCCGTAGTTGTGGCAGCACTTGGCAAGGAAAGCGAGGACGCCGAGGATGCCGACGGTGCTGATCAACAGCTTGTGCTTGATCTTGGGATCGAAAAGCTTGGAGGACGGCCGGAAGTGGTCCAGCATGTGCGCTCCCTTCCGCTGCCCATCGAACGTCGCCCGCCCTCCCTGCATACGAACGAACCCCATCTAGCCTGCTGATTGAATTGAAACGCATGACTAAACCAGCACAGTCGGGTGCATCGGCGCATACCGAGGCGTTGTTGATTAAGTACAGCGGCCAGCCCACCAAGAGGTGCGCCACCAATTGAAAGCCAGCGAATGCGTCCTCGCCCAACGCCTCGATGAGAGCGGCATAGCCTGTGTGCTTGCCGCCGGGCTTCTGGCTAACACCGAACCCCTTTGCCAGGGCCGGGACGTGAGTCTCGCCGTCTACGGTATGGTTTGTTTTCATGTGGTGCTTCTTGTGCGACGCTTGCCACGCAAAGTACCTGCATAATACCGCGATTGAGTGAGCGACGAAGCTTAGCCCACGCGGCGTCGAGCTTGCAGCGTCCGGATCGCTCTGCGCTTATCGAGGAGGGGCTCTCACGGCACGAGCAGTGCGGTATGCAGCACGAATCCAACGGCGTCATTCACTACTTGACTTTCAGAGAAAGCACCGTGCCCGCATTCGTGCGCGACGACCCATAGGCCGGTCATTGCGGTGCCCTGCACAGCACGACGTCCGAAACGCGCGTGAGCTGTCATGCCGCACACGGCGTGATTCGAGCGAGGGTGCCGACCTGCCAGAACGCGTAGAAGCACCAGCCCAAGACGAAGTAAGCAATTGCCATGGGATTTGAGAAGCTCGGGAATGTTGTGTCGAGCACGGTGCTTGCGAGCAGTGCGAAGACCGTCACAATCATCAGGTCCCGACCCACGGCCATGAAGGAATGGACGAGCGACTTCTCGAAACACCGCTTCGGAATCACCGCTCTGATCTCGCCGATTGTCGGTACGTTCTTGAACTTCCCGGAGTCTCCAGCGCTGGCGGCTGACGCCCGGGTTCCGCTCTGCACATCGTTCGCGCGATTCGACCGGGGTTCTGCTCTGCACATCGTTCGCACGATTCGACCGAGTTTTCAAAATCGTGATGAATCGGGGACGTCGACGAGGAGTCACTGAGGCTGGTCCCAATGATCGTCAAACTACCTTCGACAAACTCTTTTTCGACAAACTTTGACGAAAGTGGTT
>CAIOGW010000150.1 GCA_903857985.1 uncultured Microbacteriaceae bacterium | reverse complement strand
GTAATGCGGAAGTACCACTGGGTCAGCTTCTTCTTGACCACCATGGCGCCCGAACGCTCAGAGGTGCCGTCGGGCATCACCTGCTCGTTGGCCAGAACCGTCTGGTCGACCGGATCCCAGTTGACCCAGGAGTCCTTGCGGTAGGCGAGGCCCTTCTTGTACATCTGGAGGAACAGCCACTGATTCCACGTGTAGTACTCCGGGTCGGACGTGTGAATCACGCGCGACCAGTCGAAGGATGCGGCATAACGGCGCATCGACGTGCGCTGCTGTTCGATGTTGTCGTAGGTCCACGTGACGGGATTCAGGTTGCGCTTGATGGCAGCGTTCTCGGCCGGAAGCCCAAAGGAGTCCCAGCCGATGGGGTGCAGCACGTTGTAGCCACGGTGGCGCCAGTAGCGGGCGATCACGTCACCGAGTGCGTAAGCCTCCGCGTGCCCCATGTGCAGATCGCCCGACGGGTAGGGGAACATGTCGAGCACGTATTTGCGCGGACGGTCGTCGGCGGGGCTGTCGGCGCGGAAGGGCTCGCGCTCGTCCCAGACAGGTAGCCACTTCTCCTGAATCGAGCGAAAGTCGAAGGATTCGGCGTCGCGAGGATCAGACCCGGCGTTCTCGGGCGTCCCTGCCTGTTCGGTACTCATTGCCCTCTAGATTACCGGCGTAAAGGGCTGACCCAACGCACGCAGGAGTGGCTCGGCTTTGAGGTGCAATTCGGCGAGCTCTGCCTCGGGGTCGGAATCAATGGTGATGCCGCCACCGGATCCCAGTCGCGCGCCGGCCGAATCGATGACCAGCGAACGAATCACGACGGCAAGCTCGGCTGCTCCATCGTCGCCGATAAAGCCATAGGCGCCCGAGTAGATGCCGCGGTCACCGCCCTCGCGCTCGGCAAGGATGCGCATGGCACTGATTTTTGGCGCACCGGTCATCGAGCCTGCGGGAAAACAGGCTTCCACGGCATCCGCTGCGGTGCACTCCGGACGAAGCTGGGCGCTTACCGTGCTCACCAGCTGATGCACGTTGGCGTAAGACTCAACGGCCAGCAGCGTGTCGACAGCAACGCTGCCCTCTTGAGCTACCCGACTGAGGTCGTTGCGCATGAGGTCGACGATCATCACGTTTTCGGCACGTTCTTTGACGTTGCTTTGCAGTTCATCTCTCAGGGCGCGATCTGCTTGAGGTGTTGCCCCCCTGGGACGCGTGCCCTTGATCGGCTTCGTCACGGCGCGACCGTCGGCAGAAACCGAGAGAAAAACTTCGGGCGATGAACTGAGCAGTGCGGTTTGGTTGAGACACATGAATGCCCCGTGATGACTCGGATTATCGCGCCGCAGTCTTCGGTAGACGGCGAGCGCTTCGGGCAGATCGAACGGTGTCTCAACGCGGTAGGAGTTCGTGAGGCACAACTGGTAGACGTTCCCGGCGGCAATCTCGGTGCGACAGGCTTCGACGTTGGCCCGATACTCGGCGTCAGTGTGGCGCCAGGAGCCCCGAGTTCGTTGGAACGAGAAGTCGTGACCAGCGGCAACCGGCTGACCTGTCGCTTGCGCATCGTCAATCGTTTGCAGAGCTCGCTCGATAGCCGCTTCGCCGGCACAGGTCACGACGGTTACCTCACGACGGGCATGGTCAAATTCGATAACGGTATTCACGCGCGAAAAGCATGCCTCGGCATCGTAGGCGAGCCAGCCCACCCAGCCGAGCGCAAAGCGGTGGTCCGCTGAGGATTGTTGGGCGCTATCTCGCGGTGGCGTAGGAACGGCCGCGCGAACATCGCCCCACGTGGTCAGCGGCGCAGCTACGTCAATACCTACATAACTAAATCCCTCGCGGGCGTCGGGGCCGGCGTCGAGCCACACGAGATGAGGCCAGTCATCGTGAGTCTCCACGGCGCGGTTGCGCGCGTGCCGGAGAAAAACCCACTCGGGGTCGCACCATTCCGGCACGTGCGTGCGAACGGCCGGCGGGGTCACCGTATTAGCCTAGAGCGGTGACACTCACCGAGGGCAGGTACCGCTGGAACGGCCACGAACTGCGCCCGGCCACAGGCCCCGCGCTCGGTCTTTTTGTTGCCGACTCGTTTTTGATTCGCGACGGTGCCGTGGTTGCCCCCGAGCTACACCGGGGGCGGTTCCTACGCGATGCCGATACCCAGGGCATGGTGCACGCGCCGATCGCATTTGTGGATGCCGCTTTTGCCGCGCTGCCGGCATCCGGGCTCTGGTTTCCCCGATTAGACCTGACGGAGCGCGGAGAACTCGAGGTGTGGATCCGGCCCGCTCCCCCGCTGGGTCCTACCGTCACGCTGTGGACGTCGCCACATGATCCGCGAACGGAGCCCGGCATCAAGGGCCCCGATATCCCCGCACTCGCCGAGCTTCGCGAGGGAGCCCACGAGGCTGGTGCCGACGAGGCCGTGATTGTGGATGCCGCCGGATTTCTGGCCGACGGCGCGACGACCTGTTTTGTGTGGTGGCGCGGCGACATTCTCTACACTCAGCCAATCAGTGCTGGCGGGGGATCTCGGCCGGCAAACCGGGTTTCGTCGGTCACTGTCGACGTTGTCCGCCAGATGGCCGTGGAGGCCGGTCTGGACATTCGCGAAGAAGAGATTCGCCCGATCGACCTGGCCAGGGTAAACCTATGGGCCCTCAATGCGCTGCACGGCATCCGTGGCGTCACCGAATGGCATGCCGGACCCGAGTTGTCGCTCGACGATGATCGCCTCGAAGCGTGGCAAAAAATTTACTGGTCTCGGGCAACCAAGGTGAGTGGAGACGAGTGACATGAACGAGATTGTCAATTGGTTCATCACCACCGTGTCTGAGGTTGACCCCGTTCTGCGGGTGTTCATCGCTGCGTTCGGAATGTTCTGTGAGACGTCGGTTCTGATCGGCCTCGTGGTGCCCGGTGACACGATTGTCTTCATTGCCGCTACCGGAGTGAGCAATGCGAGCCAATACTGGTACCTCGTTGTGGGAGTTCTCGTGGGCTCGTTGGCCGGAGAAACGCTGGGCTTCTTTTTGGGGCGCACCATCGGTCGTCGCATTCGCGACAGCAAACTGGGCAAGCGACTGATTGGCGACACGTGGTCGGTGGCTGAGGCTTATCTCGCGAAACGCGGCGTTCTCGCCGTTTTTGTGAGTCGGTTCCTGCCCGTTCTTCACTCGGTCGTGCCCCTCGTTTGCGGCATGAGCGCCATGCGCTATCGAGTGTTTATTCGGTGGACGGCCCTCGCCTGCGTGCTCTGGACGATGCTCTACGTCACCGCGGGCTTTCTTCTCGCCGAGCAGTTCGAAATTTTTGCCACCACGTTCAAGGGCGCGGGATGGGTATTTATCGGGGGCGTGGTCATCTTCATTGTGGCCACCCACTTCGCGAAGAAGCGCCTGTCGCGCAAGGAACTCGGCGACAAATGACGCGACAGATCTCGAGGAACTTTCGGCCGTGACAAACATGGGAAACTGACACCATGGCATCTTCGAACAGGGTGAGGCACGCAACGCAGCAGCTGCCCAAGATTCACCCGCTGGCGCGCTTCGAAGACCGCATGCACAAGCTTCGGGCGCAATTCGCCAGGCGTCGGGGACTGCTGCCGACGGTCGTGCCCTACCGCGGTTACGGCACAGCTACCGAGATCCGGGTTCTGTGCCGCGTGGTTCTCGCACCCGTGCTCAAGCCCGGTAGTCGACGTGCCCGGAAGTTTGCGCGTCGCTTCGAGTCGGTGCGCGGGTGGCGTTCCTTTGTGAGTGTCCCCGTGGCCAGCGCCAAGGTGACCATCAGTATCGACGACTACTGCGAGACCGTGACCGCCGACCGCGGTGGCGTGGTGGACGTGCACCTCGCGTTTGCTCTGCCTCAGGGCGAGCACGTGGCCAAACTCACGGTGGAGGATTCACTGCCCGTTGACGTGCTCATCAATGTG
>CAIOGW010000149.1 GCA_903857985.1 uncultured Microbacteriaceae bacterium | reverse complement strand
GCAGCAACGAGTTCCTTGGTGACGGCCTCAACGGCCTTCTCGATGCCGCGCTTGAGCGTGATGGGGTC
The DNA here is from genome assembly GCA_903857985.1 of uncultured Microbacteriaceae bacterium. Lineage (GTDB taxonomy): Bacteria > Actinomycetota > Actinomycetes > Actinomycetales > Microbacteriaceae > UBA963. Next base: position 1,757 of record CAIOGW010000149.1, on the reverse strand, counting down.
GGCGCCAGCGGCTACGTTGCGCAGTCCTTCGCGCACGAGGGCCTGAGCGAGCACCGTAGCGGTGGTTGTTCCGTCTCCGGCCACGTCGTCGGTCGTCTTGGCGACCTCCTTGACCAGTGCGGCGCCGATCTTCTCGAAGGGCGCGTCCCGCTCACTCTCTGTGGCGATAGACACGCCGTCGTTGGTGATGGTGGGGGCTCCCCACTTCTTCTCAAGAACAACGTTGCGACCGCGGGGGCCGAGCGTTACCTTGACGGCGTCAGCGAGGATGTTGAGTCCGCGCTCGAGGCCGCGACGGGCCTCTTCGTTAAACGCAATGATTTTTGCCATTGTCTTTCGTCCCTCCCGGACGTTGGGGTGAAGTAACTAATTAGCACTCAGTTGTGTCGAGTGCTAACTCCAATATTGGCACTCTCCCCCGGGGAGTGCAAACCGGGGGTGCCAACCGGTGGCACCAGAGAAGTCGAGCCGAAACTAGCCGACGTCGGCCGCGAAGGCCACGGAGCCCGACGCTGCGGGAGGCATCTCAATCCACGTGTTGCCCGGGGCAAGGCGAATGATCAATCCGCGATCGTCAACAAACAAAATCGGTGCTTCGCGCGACGCCTTGGACCATGTGGCGTGAACCGTTTTGCCGCCAGTGGAAACCCACGCTTCACCGCTGTCGACCATGATGGTGCGGGGCACCGGGGAGTACTGCCAATCAACGTTGACCATCATCACAATGACGTTGGTGGAGTGTATCTGGGCATCCGCGTCATCGAAATCCGGCGCACCCTCTTGGGAACGGAGGTAAACCTGAGCGGCCGGATCGTACGTCCACGAGGGAAAACGTTCGTCGGAGAACGTGACATTGATTGTCGACTGAGGCGAACCCACCCGAGCGGGCGTGGATGTGGCGACGCTGCTTGAGTAAGCGAACATTTGCTGAGGAGGGGCGAGGTCAAGGTGCTGGGAAATAATCACGTTGGCAGCCACTCCCACGTTGTGCGGGGCATCCTTGTCGTCGGTGCGGTAGATGGTTTCTTCCGTGTCAGACTGGCCGTCAATCGCGTTATAGACCACCGTGTCTCGCATCATCTCCACAAACCGATACTGCCCGCCCGAGTAGGCCACGATTCCGCCAAACGGCGAAATGATGTCGGGGTCCATCGGTCGAATTGAACGCACCGGCCCAATCTGATCGGGTACGCCGGAATCCCAGCAGGCCACGTAGCGCGTGAGGCCTCCCTCGACGAGCTCTTCAAAAACGATGTCCGTGCTGTTTAGCCCGTACTGCGGACGAGCCTCCACGTGGTTGTCGACTTTCGCGCACAGGGAGGGGTGGGTCAGCGAACCCGCGGGCACATTCGTACCGCGAAGCGGAGCCAGCGCTGTTGCCGGGACAGGTGTGTGGTGTGGCGCGTACTCATAGCGGGGTTCTGCTGGACTGCACGCCGCTAGGGTCGCCGCCACAATAACCGTCACGGTCGAAGCGAGCAAAATTCGGGTTGAACCACGCATTGTCATCCTTTACAGACTAACGCCGCCCTCGTGACGAGGACGGCGTTAGTTTGGGGCACGCCCCAAAGTAAGTGTTTTACGGGGCCAGGTGGACCGACTCGGCCTGGGGGCCCTTGGCGCCCGTGCCAACCTCGAACTCCACGCGCTGACCTTCTTCAAGCACCTTGTATCCGTCCATATCGATGGCCGAGAAGTGCACGAAAACGTCCTGCTCCTGACCATCTACGGTAATGAAACCGTAGCCTTTTTCGGCG
>CAIOGW010000148.1 GCA_903857985.1 uncultured Microbacteriaceae bacterium | reverse complement strand
GTTCATGGAGAAGGCCCTGCACCAGCGGGTCATCGGACAGAACGAGGCCATCGAGGCGCTCTCCAAGACCATTCGTCGCACGCGTGCGGGCCTCAAAGACCCCAAGCGCCCGAGCGGTTCGTTCATCTTTGCCGGCCCCACCGGTGTGGGAAAGACCGAGCTGGCCAAGGCGCTCGCCGAGTTCCTGTTCGACGATGAGTCGGCCATGATTGCGCTCGACATGAGCGAGTACGGTGAGAAGCACACCGTGTCGCGCCTGTTCGGTGCCCCTCCGGGATTCGTGGGCTTCGAAGAGGGCGGGCAGCTCACCGAGAAGGTGCGCCGCAAGCCGTTCAGCGTGGTCCTGTTCGACGAAATCGAGAAGGCCCACCCGGACATCTTCAACTCGCTGTTGCAGATTCTCGAGGAGGGTCGTCTCACCGACGGCCAGGGTCGCGTGGTCGACTTCAAGAACACCGTCATCATCATGACCACCAACCTCGGTAGCAAAGACATCTCGGGCGGACCCGTCGGCTTCCAGGCTGAGGGCGAATCGTCGACCTCCTACGACCGCATGCGTGGCAAGGTGAACGAGGAACTCAAGAAGCACTTCAAGCCCGAGTTCCTCAATCGCGTTGACGACATCATCGTGTTCCCGCAGCTGGCCAAGGACGAGCTCATCCAGATCGTGGATCTGTTTGTGAAGCGCTTGCGCGACCGCTTGCTCGATCGCGACATGAGCATTGAGGTCTCGTTGGCTGCCAAGGAACGGCTCATCGACATCGGTTTCGATCCGGCACTGGGTGCTCGACCCCTGCGTCGCGCCATTCAGCGAGAGCTGGAAGACCGACTGTCGGAGAAGATCCTTGAGGGTGCTCTCGTTGCCGGCGATCACGTGCACGTAGATCTCGTTGATGGTGAGTTTGTTTTCACCACCACATCGCGCGAACCTGTGATGGAGACCAACTAGCCTTGACGGTATGACAACGGCTGACGTCCTGGTGCGACGCGCGCGCACCGCGGACGTGCCCGAAATTCTGGCGTTGATCCATCCGCTCGTTGAGCAAAACATTCTGTTGGGAAAACAGCGGGTTCAGCTCTACGAATCGGTTCAGGAGTTTGTTGTCGCGGTGGAAGGCGATGCGGTTGTCGGGTGCGGTGCGCTTCATCCGCTGTGGGCCGATTTGGGTGAGGTTCGCACAATCGCCGTTGCCGAAGAGTTTCGCGGCCGGGGAATTGGTGGAGCCATTCTCGATCAGCTTGAACGACACGCCATCGAACTTGGTCTCACTCGACTTTTCTGTCTCACGTTTGAGGTGGATTTCTTCACGGGCCGCGGCTTTAGCGAAGTTCCTGAGCCCGTTGTGGAGCCTCCCGTCTTTGACGAGATGTCGCGCTCGTTTGACGAGGGTGTTGCCGAGTTCCTGAATCTTGCCCGGGTGAAGCAGAACACCCTCGGAAATACCCGGATGCTCAAAAACCTGCACGTATCGTGAGAGGGTGAGCAACACTCCGCCGATTCGACGCCGCTATTCACCCGCGGTCTATCGCCGACGCCGGCTCGCTGT
>CAIOGW010000147.1 GCA_903857985.1 uncultured Microbacteriaceae bacterium | reverse complement strand
GATTCTACGCCGGCAACTCAAAGCGCTGGCGAGCGAGGGGCAGAATGAGCCCGTCGTCAATGAGACTAATCAGTGCGCGGTCGCGCTGAGCGGCCTGAGCCCAGGCACGCTCGAGCGCGGCGCGAGTGACCGGCCCAGGCGCTGACCTCAACACCGCAAGTAGCGCTCCGCGAGCCTGCCGATCGCTGCCGTCATATCGCGCCTGCTTGGTGGCCCCGCGTGCCCCGGTGTCGGGGTAGCCCGCATTCCGCCACGCGCACGTTCGCGCCAGGGGGCACTCGGCACACAGTGGAGCCCGTGCGGTGCACACGCGTGCGCCGAGCTCCATCATCGCGGCATTGAACTCGGGCGACTGGGCAGGCGGGGGCATGAGCGCGAGCATGTCGGCGTGGTCGCGCTTGGCCGACGGTGATTCCTGGTCGGAGCGACCGTGATGCCACCGGGCAATGACGCGACGCACGTTTGTGTCGACCACGGGTTCGTGGGCCCGGAAGGCAAACACCGCCACGGCTCTGGCCGTGTAGGGACCAATGCCCGGTAACGACTCAAGCCGAGCAACGTCGCTGGGAACTCGTCCGTCGAAGGATTCCGTGATGGTCACGGCACACGCGTGCAGCCACAGGGCCCGTCGCGGGTAGCCCAGGTTTGCCCACGCGCGCACGGCATCTCCGGCAGACGCGGCGGCGAGGGCGGCGGGAGTGGGCCACCGCTCCATCCACGTCAGGTACGGCGGGATGACACGTGCTGCGGGAGTCTGCTGCAGCATGAATTCACTCACGAGCACACCCCACGGCGAGACGTCATCGCCGCGCCACGGCAGCGCACGCCCCTCGCGGGCGAACCACGCGCGAACCTGATCCGCGGCATTCTCGTCAGCCACGGTGTGAGCCTAAACCACGCGGGCAAGCGATAATCGAAGGCGTGGCCTCACCCTCGTTTACCGCTCCGGGCATTCTGCTCGTCGACAAGTCGCCGGGTCTCACGAGTCACGATGTTGTCTCCCGGCTGCGTCGCATCCTGTCGACCCGACGGGTGGGGCACGCGGGAACTCTCGACCCCATGGCGACAGGCCTTTTGGTAATGGGTATCAACGGCGCAACTCGGCTTCTCACGTTTTTCGTCGGCCTCGACAAGACATACACCGCGACCATTCGGCTCGGTGAATCAACCACCACGGACGATGCCGAGGGAGAAACCCTCGGTCGCGCCCCGAGCGAGCAGCTAGCCCGGGTGGCCGACACCGACATTGAGTCCGCTGTCGCCACGCTCACGGGCGAGATTATGCAGGTGCCGAGTTCTGTGAGCGCCATCAAGGTCGGCGGCAAGCGCGCCTATGCCCGCGTGCGCGAGGGTGAAACGGTTGCTCTCGAGCCGCGTCCCGTCACGGTGTCGCGTTTCGACATCACGGGCATTCATCGAACGGATGACGGGATTGATGTCGACGTGGTCGTGGATTGTTCATCGGGAACCTACATTCGCGCTCTCGCTCGCGACCTCGGATTTCGGCTGGGAGTGGGTGGCCACCTCACGGCACTGAGGCGCACTCGGGTGGGCCCGTTCGACATCGCCGAGGCACTGGTTCTCGACGACTCACTCGAGGCCGGGGAGGCCACCGCGCGAACCACGTTCGCACTTCGTGATCCCGCCGATGTGGCCGCACGCATTTTTGCCACCTGGAAACTGACCGCCGAAGAGGCAGACCATCTGAGGCACGGTCGCGCGACTGCGCTCGCGACCCCGGGCGAGGGTCGTTACGCCGCAATTAGCGCCGAAGGTAGGCTGATAGGGCTCGTTGACGCTAGCGCGTCAGGGGTTCGCATCCTCTTCAATATGTCTCAGGAGTCGCCGTGATTGAGTGGTTCCTCTGGGTGCAGCTGGGCGTTGCCGTGGCCGGTGGCACGCTGGCCATCATCCTGGGTCTTGTGGGATGGCGTCCGAACGACCTCACCGTGGGTTTTGCCGGTGTCGTCGAACTCCTTCTGATTGTGCAGCTGGCCGTCACTATTTCGGCACCGCTCACCGGAAATCAGCCCACGGGGAGCCTCGTTGAGTTTTACCTGTATCTTGTCACGGCCCTGCTGATTCCCTTGGGCGCAGCCTTCTGGGCATTTGCCGATCGCTCGCGCTGGAGCACCGTGGTGCTCGGCGTCGCGATGCTTGCCATTGCCGTCATGCTCTATCGCATGAGCCAAATTTGGTTTCTTCAGGGCGACGGGTCGTGAAGCGCGGAGCATGGGTTCTTGTCGTCGTGGTTTACCTCATTTTGACCGCTGCCGCCTTGGGCCGATCGGGTTTTCAGATAGCCACAAAATTCGCTGAGGCGCCACTGGCATACTCCCTCTCCGCGTTTTCCGCTGTTGTCTATCTGGTGGCCACCATTGCCCTCATCCGTGGCGGTCGCGCCTGGAACATCGTCGGATGGGTCACGCTGACCATAGAACTCGTTGGGGTTCTCGCCGTGGGAAGCGTGAGCCTGAGTGAACCCGGGCTGTTCCCGCATGACACCGTGTGGTCGGCATTTGGTCGTGGATATCTCTTTGTTCCCCTCGTGCTACCCGCGGTCGGTATGTTTTATCTGTACACGCTCTCGCGAAAGGAAGGCCGAACATGATCGTCGCACGCTCTCTCAACGAACTCGGTGATCGTATGCGCCCCTCTGCTGTCACCATCGGAAAGTTCAACGCCATCCACCGCGGGCATGTCGAAATGATTGGGCGAGCCCGGCAGATTGCCGAGGAGCGGGGGTTGCACTCCGTGGTGGTCACGTTTGATCGGCACCCGGCAAGCCTCTTTGCCCCCGAAAGTGTGCCGGTCGATATCACGGGAGCGAATCGTCGTGTCGAACTCATCGGCCAAACCGGCGTCGAAGCCTGTCTTGTGCTCCCCTTCACCGATGAGCTTGCCAACCTGAGTCCTGCCGACTTCGTGAGCAACATGCTCGTCGAGGGCTTGGGGGCGAAGAGCGTCATTGTGGGTAAGGATTTCCGATTCGGTCACCGAGCCGAAGGCGACGTCGATACCCTGCGCGAACTCGGCGCCCTTCACGGCTTCGACGTGGTCATGGTTGATGACGTCACCGACGAGTCCGGTGATCGCATCGCTTCGTCGCTCGTGCGACGATTCATCATCGGTGGCGATGTCGCGAGTGCCGCCCGCGTCTTGGGTCGGACACACGCCATGCGGGGCGAGATTGTGCACGGCGAGGCTAAGGGGCGTGAGTTTGGTTATCCCACTGCGAACCTGTCACGTGACGCCACCGGCATGATGCCCGGCGACGGTGTTTACGCAGGCTGGTTGATTACGGAAGACGGCAATCGCTATCCGTCGGCGATTTCGGTGGGTAACAACCCGACAATCGAGGGCGAGCGTGATCGCGTCGTCGAGGCTCACTGCTTTGTTCCGCCTGGTGACCTTTACGGTCAGATTGTGGTCATCGAGTTTGTCGATTACATTCGCGGAATGCTCAAGTTCGATGAGCTGGATGACCTCATCTGGCAAATGGGCAAGGACGTCGAAACGATTTCCGTGCGTCTGGGCGTCTCCGTCTAGCTAACTTGTGGATAGGTTCAGCGGTGCGAGCCGTCGGGCCGTTACCGTCGCGAGCATGACATCGACGCTTCTCTTCCGTGCCATTTTCCGCCTCCGTTCCCGCAGATCGTCCCGATCGAGTTTTCGAGTGTCGGTGACACGCGCGCCGGTCTTTTGGTCGCTCATCTCGCTCTGCGCGCTGGGGTTTGTCGGCCTGCTCCCTCCGGGTGTTCCTTCCTTCCACCATGCCCTTCCCGCGCAGGCCGTCTCTTGTGCTCCCGCGACGGCCTGCCACGGAGCGGGTGTCTCAAACGGAGGTCTCGACATCTGGGCGGGCATTCGATTTCCGGCCCAACCGGGCATTCCGGGATCCCCCGCCACACAGGGCAGTGACGGTTACCGAGGTCCGTTTCGGTTCGGCGTCGATCCGTATCCCATCTATGTCGGTGAGGTCACGCCGACCGTGTGTGCGCTGTTTAGAGTCTTGCCCTGGTACTGCCCCCGACCGGCACAACCGGCGACGCCGGCACAACCGGCGGTCCCCGAAATCACCCTCGATGACCTGCAGCGCTTTGTGCCCGAGAACCCCACCATCGCCACGCAGCCGGCAGGGTGGACAGTAGCGGGCATGCCCACGAACATGCTGGCAGGTGCGCGCCGGCACGTGATCGCCGGGAGTGTCTTGGGTTGGCCGGTGGAGGTGGCCTTCGTCCCGGCGGGTTACCGATGGAGCTACGGTGACGGCACCAGTGGTGTGACCAGCAGTCCCGGCACCACGTGGCAGGCTGCCGGTGTCCGTGAGTTCTCGCCCACGTCCACGTCACACACCTTCGTGAATCCGGGAACGTACACGGTTCGGGTCGACGCCGTCTACCGTGTGAGCTATCGCTTCTCGGGGTTTTCGTGGCAAGAAGTTTCGGGCGACGTGACGGCACCATCCGGCCCAGCCACTCTGGTGACCGCCCGGTTCGATCGGGCCCTGGTGAATTCATCGTGCGCGGCATCCCCTCGCAGTGCAGGTTGCCCCGGGGTCTTTGGCTGAATCGGGGTGTTCGGCTTGCTCGGATAAACTCCCAGAGTACTTTCAGATTTGTCATAGGTTTCGCACATGTTGGTGCGTGAGTCTGAAGGTGCTTGAAAGGAGCACCCGCCATGCCACAAACACCCGAAGACATGACCCCGGTCACGCCGACCTCCGCTAAGAATTCTGCGCAACCACCCGCGTCGCGCGCCAAGGCGGCTCGCGAGCGCGCAACCTCGACTGAGCCGCCGGCTACCCGCCGGCCACGGAGTTCGAGCACATCTTCATCGGAAACAGCCGCAGCCGTATCGGTAGCAGCATCAGTGCCTCCTTCGGCATCACCCTCGTCGTCACCCTCGGCAACGCCCGAAGGCAACGCCCGCTCGCGTCGCCTGGCAGTGCCCATCGTGGCCGCCCTCGCGGTGGGCGCCGTCCTTGGCGGTGCTTCGGGCGCCGGCATCGCCGTGCTCATCACACAGGATTCCTCTCAGCAGACTACGGCGGTCACCCCCCAGCAGGGCGTCGTCATCAACAACGCGTCAGCGGTTACCGACATCTCGGCCGTCGCCGCGAAGGCGTCTCCCAGCGTGGTGACCATCAAGGTCTCCACCGCAACATCCGGTGGCAGTGGTTCGGGTGTCATCATCTCGAGTGACGGTTACATC
>CAIOGW010000146.1 GCA_903857985.1 uncultured Microbacteriaceae bacterium | reverse complement strand
GCCTATGCCAAGCTGCAGAAGCTGTGGCACGACCCGAGCGTCGAGCCCGTGTTTAGTGAGTACCTCGAACTCGACCTCGCCACTGTTGTGCCGTCCATCTCCGGTCCCAAGCGTCCGCAGGATCGCATCGAATTGAGCTCTGCCAAAGAACAGTTCGCCAAGGATCTTGTCAATTTTGCCCCCGGTAAAGCTGCTTCGGTATCCAAAAATGGTGAGACCTTTACGCTCGACAACGGCGCCGTGTCAATTGCCGCCATCACGTCGTGCACCAACACGTCAAACCCCTCGGTAATGCTCGCGGCTGGGCTCTTAGCTCGCAACGCATCGAAGAAGGGCCTGACATCGAAGCCCTGGGTGAAGACCACTCTGGCGCCGGGTTCTAAGGTCGTCACTGACTATTACGAGAAGGCCGGTCTCAACACGTATCTGGAAGACCTTGGTTTTTATACCGTTGGCTACGGCTGCACCACCTGTATCGGAAACTCCGGTCCGCTCGACGAAGAGATCTCGGCGGCGATCAACGCCAACGACCTTGCTGTTACCGCGGTGCTTTCGGGTAATCGCAACTTTGAGGGTCGCATCAACCCCGATGTGAAGATGAACTACCTGGCGAGTCCACCGCTGGTCATCGCCTACGCCCTCGCCGGTTCCATGGACTTCGATTTCGAGACGCAGCCACTGGGTCAGGGCAGTGACGGCGAGGACGTGTACCTCGCCGAGATTTGGCCGGATTCCGCAGAGGTGCAGCAAGTGATTGATGCCAACATCGATACGGCCATGTTTACGCACGAGTACGCCGGTGTGTTTGACGGCGACGAGCGCTGGCGTTCACTGCCGACGCCAACGGGTGCCACTTTTGAGTGGGATGCGAAATCCACGTATGTCCGCAAGCCGCCGTACTTCGACGGAATGACCATGCAGCCCGACGCCGTCACCGACATTGCGGGTGCACGCGTTCTCGCAACACTCGGTGACTCGGTGACCACCGATCACATCTCACCCGCCGGCTCCATCAAGGCGGGCACGCCAGCCGCGCAGTATCTCGACGCCCACGGAGTGGGGCGCGCCGACTACAACTCCTATGGCTCACGTCGCGGTAACCACGAGGTCATGATTCGTGGAACGTTTGCAAACATTCGACTCAAGAACCAGTTGCTTGACGGCGTTGAGGGTGGTTACACGCGCGACTTTACGCAAGCCGATGGTCCGCAGTCGTTCATTTACGATGCCAGTGAGCACTACCAGGCCGCCGGCATTCCGCTGGTCATCTTTGCGGGCAAGGAATACGGTTCTGGTTCGTCCCGCGACTGGGCCGCCAAGGGTACGAGCCTGTTGGGCGTTCGGGCGGTCATTGCCGAAAGCTTCGAGCGCATTCACCGTTCGAACCTCATTGGCATGGGCGTCCTTCCGTTGCAGTTCCCCGTTGGTCAAACCTGGGACTCGCTGGGACTTGACGGCACGGAGGTCGTTACGATCTCGGGCATTGAAGCGCTCAATTCGGGACCGTCACCAAAGACGGTCAGAGTTGTTGCGACACCGAGCGACCTATCGCCGGGCGGCAAGTCCCCGGTGGAATTCGATGCCGTCGTGCGCATCGATACTCCCGGCGAGGCGGACTACTACCGCAACGGGGGAATCTTGCAGTACGTGCTGCGTTCCCTCGTGGCATAGTGCTCGCGGGTTACGTAGAATTCACTCCATGAGCTTGCTGTCGTCTATTAGCGGACCCCGCGACCTTGACGCGCTCACCAACGAGCAGTTGAGCGAACTTGCCGTTGAGATTCGCACGTTCCTTGTCGCCGAGGTGGCGCGAAGCGGAGGGCATCTCGGCCCCAACCTCGGCGTCGTCGAACTCACGATTGCTCTCCATCGCGTGTTCGATTCGCCCGCGGATCCGATTGTTTTTGATACAGGGCACCAGTCGTACGTGCACAAACTGCTGACCGGTCGCCAGAAATTTGACGGACTTCGTGAACGTGGCGGGCTTGCCGGCTACCCGCAACGGAGCGAGTCGCCTCACGACATTGTGGAGAGTTCGCACGCGTCTTCGTCGTTGTCATGGGCCGACGGAATCTCGCGCGCCTTTCAGATGACGGGTCAGGCCGACCGGCACGTCGTGGCCGTCGTGGGCGACGGCGCCCTCACGGGTGGCATGACATGGGAGGCCCTCAACAACATCACGCACGATAATGCGCGAAACCTTGTCATTGTGGTCAACGACAACGGTCGGTCCTATGCCCCCACCATTGGTGGAATGGCCCGCTATCTCGACCGCGTTCGCACACGACGGTCTTATCGCAATCTTCATCTGACATCGCGCAAGGCGTTCGACAAACTCGGTCCCACGGCTCGTGCCGTCTATCGAGGTGTGCGCGGAGGAATACGTGGCTTCCTCACTAACTTCGTTAAGAATCAGTCGCTCTACGCCAACCTCGATATCAAATATGTTGGTCCCGTTGACGGGCACAACATCGCCACGCTCGAGAATGCGCTTCGTCAGGCAAAAAACTACGGTGCTCCAGTAATCGTTCATGTGATTACCGAAAAGGGTCGGGGTTATCAACCGGCCCGAGACGATATCGCCGATCAATTTCACGCTGTGGGCCGGATCGATCCCGAAACGGGTGAACCCAGGTCGTCGTCGAGCCCGTCGTGGACCGACGTTTTCAGCGAAGAGATCACCGCGCACGCGGCACGCGACGAGCGCATCGTGGCGATAACGGCCGCCATGTTGCGCCCCACGGGTCTCGGCGCCATGCAGGAGAAATTCCCTGACCGCGTTCTCGATGTGGGCATCGCCGAGCAGCATGCGGTCACTGCAGCGGCGGGCATGGCTTTTGGTGGCCTGCATCCCGTCGTGGCTATCTATGCGACGTTCATGAATCGGGCGTTCGATCAGGTACTTATGGACGTGGGACTCCACCGCGCGGGCGTGACTTTTGTGCTCGACCGCGCCGGCGTTACTGGTCCTGACGGTCCGAGTCACCACGGCATGTGGGACTTGGCTCTGCTCCAGATTGTTCCCGGCATTAGGCTTGCGGCTCCGCGTGACGGTCAACGATTGCGCGAAGAACTCGCCGAAGCTCTGGCCGTTGACGACGGCCCGACAGTTATTCGCTATCCCAAGGGTTCGGTGGGAGCGGAGATTGTCGCGCAGCGACGAACAGCCGATGGGGTAGACGTGTTGCGCGAGGCGGCACACAAGGACGTGCTCATTGTCGCCATCGGTGACATGGCTCGAATCGGACTCGATGTCGCCGATCGGTTGGCGCAGCAGGGCATTGGAGCGACGGTGATTGATCCTCGCTGGGTCGTGCCCGTTCCGTCATCGGTGATTTCTCTGGCTGCGGATCACCGACTCGTGATCACCCTCGAAGACGGCGTGCGCGTGGGGGGAATCGGAACCCGAATTCGCCAGGACCTCAGAGGTGCTGGGGTCGATACGGCCGTAGACGAGCTTGGCCTTCCCGACGAGTTTATTGACCACGGTGACCGTGCGGATATCCTCACTGACGCAGGTCTGACGGCTCAGGCAATCACTCGTGACGTTGTCGCCCAGGTGGTCGGAAGTAAGATTCCTGTGGCACGACCACTGCCGGATGACGCTGTGTCGTCGGCGCTGTCGGCCGAAGACCCAGCCAAGCGCAAGAAGTAGCGCTACGCGGCTGTGACCCCGGCAATACGCGGGTGGTTGAACGTGTCGCCAAACACTCGTTCGCTGGCTCCGCAGCGGTCGAGGTAGGGCGTGATGCCGCCCATCAGGAAGGGATAACCGGCGCCCATGATCATGCACAGATCGATGTCGGCGGCGCTCGCCACAACT
>CAIOGW010000145.1 GCA_903857985.1 uncultured Microbacteriaceae bacterium | reverse complement strand
TTCACGTCGACGGCGCCTACGGTGTGGCGGCGATTCTCGCCCCGAGCACCAAACATCTCTTCGCCGGATTAGGCGACGCCGATTCGTTCATCGTCGATCCGCACAAGTGGCTCTATGCCCCCTATGACGCGTGTGCCCTGATTTACCGCAAGCCCGCAATCGCTCACGCCGCGCACACCCAGCACGCGTCGTATCTTGACGTGCTCACCGAGACGACCGAGTGGAACCCGTCCGACTTCGCCGTGCACCTGTCACGCCGTGCTCGCGGGTTGCCCCTCTGGTTTTCTCTGGCCACGCACGGTGTCGCCGCCTATCGCGAGGCGATCGAATCCAACAACCTCGTGGCGCAGCGCATCGCCCAGGTGATTCGTGACAGCGATCATCTCGAACTCGTGCTCGATCCCATGTTGTCGGTTGTCGTCTTTCGGCGAAAAGGATGGACGCAGCAACAGTACGACGCCTGGGCAGACAGCATGTTCGAGCAGCAGATAGCTGCGTGCTTCTCGTCAAAGTACCGTGGCGAGCCCGTGTTCCGATTTGCGATCGTCAACCCGTTGACGACCTTTGAGGTCCTCATGGACCTCGTCGAGCGCCTCAAGGGCGACTAGGGCTTGCTGGTTAGCGAGGCTGTCCGCCGAGCAGCGCAACCAACTTCTCACGTAGCTGTGCGTCGACGACATGCACGTACGTGCCACGAATCCCTCTCGTGAGCAAAACCCGATAGATGTTCTTCACGAATTCGAGCAAGTCCTCGTCGGAGTAAGTGACCCCAAGACGGGGATTGTTCTCCTTGCCTTTGCTGTCGAAGTAGTTGTCCCGATTAAAGACGACCTTGCCCGTTGCCTCGTCGTAGCCGAGATCGGAGCCGATGATCACGCCCGCATAGTTGAGGTCATATCCCTGCACCGTGTGGATTGATCCGACCTCGTTGACCGAATTGGCAGAGTTAATCCAGTCCACGGGCACCTGGTTCCACTGCATCTGAATGCCGTCGATTTCGATGTCCATTGCCGACTTATCGTTTCGGCTTGCCCACGGCCACGCGTATCCCGCGACAAGACGTGAGAGACCCACCTCGGCATCCTTTGCCAGGATGGCTTCGCGCATCTTGCCGAAGTCGTCGAAAAAGCGGAAGTCGTATTCGCCAAAATCTGTCGAGCCAGTTGGTTCGAGGTTTATCAGTTTTCGCGCGAAATCGATGTAATCGTTTCCACCAGCTACCCGCATTTGGGACGTCAAGTGGAACAAGGCGTTTGCAGAGCGCGCCTCACGCAGAAGGCCTTGAACCGCGACAAGTGGCAGATCACCCGGCTTCACGCTCTGTGCTTCGTCGACCAGGAGGAGTTGGTGCCGGCTCGCTGCTTGCACCCAGTCGAGCTGAGTCCAACGGGAATCGTCGTCGCCGAACAACGCGAGGTTGTTTTCGGTGAACTTCTTGTTCTGAGCAGCTGACGGTTGGTTGGACCGCTGACCCAGCCGGTGCGCTTCGTCAACAATCAAGAGATCGAATGCGTCACGCGAGTTGAGATCAAAAGGGCTCATCACCATGGTTTTGTCTAATCCGGGAGTACGAGAGAATACCTTCTGAACGGTTTTACGCAAAGACTGCTGAGGAATCACAAGTCCAATCTTCGGAGTCCCGAGAACTTCGCGGTAACCAGGCTGGAAGAAGTCTGCAAAAAGCGAATCGCTTTCCAGTGCATCTTCCGGATCGGACTGTGCGATGTCCATCAGGAGTTTGACGAGATAAATCGCCACGATTGTCTTGCCTGTTCCTGGATCACCCTGAACGACAAGGGATTGCTGGCTGGACTCGGCCCAACTGCGGAAGAGGTGCTCAAGGATCTCTTCGACCGCCACGGCTTGATCTGTATTGAGCGCCTTATATGGCGAGTACTTGAAGAGATTGCTGTTGACGATGTCGGGAATCGTGCGGGTGAGAACACCTTCTTCGAGCAGCTTCGCGAAAATTGCATCAAAGTCTTTGCGATACCGGTCGCGCTCAAAATAGTCGGCATCCGATATGCCGTGGTTGCCATTGATCACGGTGTACTTCACATCCGCGGCCAAGTAGCGAATCAAGTGTGACTCGAGGTCAAGGCAAACCGACTTGTTGAACTCATCGTTGATGATGACGCGTACGTGCGACAAGCCTTGCTTAGCAGGGGAGTCGAGGTGTTGTTGCATGCGCACGGTGGCATTTGTCGTTTCGCCGATGTAAATGGTTGTGCCGTTGTCAATTGTGTAGACGACTGGCCAGTTACCTCGGCGAGAATCGGCCTCGGCCCAGATTTTTATGGCGCCCTTGTTGAACGGGACGCGTTCGATGCTGGAATCGGTCACGATGGGTGCACCTCAACCATTGGCCGAATGCCTGTAATTTCCGCGATTACCCCCACGCATATAAAGTAGCGCGTCTTATCCACCCGATACCCTTATCCCATGACCTTCTCAGTCGCCATCGCCGGAGCCAGCGGATACGCGGGCGGCGAAGTGTTGCGCCTGCTGGCGGGCCACCCCGAGTTTGAGGTGAAGGCCGTCACCGCGCACAGCAACGCCGGCGCCCTGCTGGGTGAGGTTCACCCACACCTGCGCGACTTTGCGCACCTGCGGCTCGTCGAGACCACGGCCGACAACCTCGCCGGCCACGACGTGGTGTTCCTGGCGCTGCCGCACGGTGCCTCAGGTGTCATCGCAGCGCAACTGCCCGCGGATGTGCTCGTGATCGACTGCGGCGCCGACCACCGGCTCGAAAGCAAAGCCGACTGGGACGCCTTCTACGGCGGCGACCACGCGGGCGCGTGGGCGTATGGCATTCCGGAGCTCGTGATTGGCGGCTTCGATGCGGCCAAGAAGTCTCAGCCAGCGAAGCAGCGGGATGCGCTCGCCGGAGTCAAGCGGATCGCCGCTCCGGGCTGCAACGCATCCGCCGTCTCTCTTGCGCTGGCTCCGGGAATTGCCGCAGGCATCATCGAGCCCACCGACATCGTGAGTGTGCTGGCCGTGGGCCCGTCTGGGGCCGGCAAGGCCGCCCGGGTTGACCTGCTGGGCAGTGAGCTGATGGGATCCGCGAATCCGTATGCCGTGGGCGGCGTGCACCGGCACACCCCCGAGATTCTGCAGAACCTGCGCAAGGCAATGGTGGGCTCGGCTGGCGACGTCTCCGTTTCGATGACGCCGGTGCTGGTTCCCATGGCGCGGGGCATCCTGGCAACCAGCACGGCACGGCTCAAGCCCGGCGTGACGGCCGCGCAGGTGCGCGCCGCCTGGGAGACCGCTTACGCCAACGAGCCGTTCGTGCAGGTGATGCCCGCGGGGCAGTTCCCGCGGTCGGGTGACACCACCGGCGCCAACACCTGCCTGATTGGCCTGGCCATTGATGAGCGCGTGGGACGCGTGATCGTGGTGAGCGCCCTCGACAACCTCGTGAAGGGCACCGCGGGTGCGGCCATCCAGTCGGCCAACATCGCGCTGGGCCTGCCCGAGGGCATGGGCTTGAGTGTGAACGGTGTGGCGCCTTAGCCGGTCTGAGTGGTACCATTTCTCGTACAAGTGGCGAGGAGATGGACATGACCAGCACGGAACAAGCACTCACAGCAAGCGAAGCACGCCGCACCCTTTCTGCGTTGCTCAAACAGGTCAACGAAGACGACGACCTGGCCGTGCACATCACGTCGAAGCACGGCACGGGTGTACTCATTGGTGAGAAGCACTGGAGCTCCATCGTCGAGACGCTCTATCTCTTCACTGATCCC
>CAIOGW010000144.1 GCA_903857985.1 uncultured Microbacteriaceae bacterium | reverse complement strand
TCTGGCACCGGCCGCCTAGCAACGGCAGCCCTAGACTTATCGCACCAGCGCCTCTGTAGCTCAATGGAAGAGCAGTTCCGTCCTAAGGAAAGGGTTGGGGGTTCGAGTCCCTCCAGGGGCACGAAACGCTACTCGTCGAAGATGGCGACCGCGCGGGTCCACCCCGCCGAAGCTCCGCGCACCTTGGTGGGAAAGCACGCCACCATGAAACCCGTGGGGGGCAGCTCGTCGAGGTGTTGCAGCTTTTCGATCTGACAGTAGGCCACGTCGGCACCTGCCTTGTGGCCCTCCCAGACAACTGACGGGTCGCCGGTCTCTTCGAAGAGCCTCCGGTTGTCCTTGATGGGAAGGTCCCACCCCCAGGCGTCGGTGCCAACAACGCGCACGCCCTGATCGGTCAGGTGAAGCGTGGCCTTGCGGCCAAATCCGATGCCCGTGTCAACGAAGTCGTCGCGACCGTAGGCATCCGCGGCCACCGTGTTCATCAGCACGATATCGAACGGTTTGAGCGTGTAGTCAATGCGGGCCACAGCTTCATCGATGTCTTCGGGCATAACCAAGTGACCGCTGGGCAAGTGACGCATGTCGAGCTTCACCCCGGGCCGAAAGAACCAATCCAACGGAACTTCGTCGATCGTCCACGCTCTTTCGCCACCGTTCATGGTGGGGTGGTAGTGCCAGGGGGCATCGACGTGCGTACCCGAATGCGTCGTCATGTTCACCCGCTCAGCAGCCTGACCCTGACCATCGAGCAATTGTTCGGGCAAGATGCCGAACTGGTCAAACATTCCCTTGAGGCCACCGATGTGATCCATGTATTCAATCTGGGGGCGCAAGAAATCGGGATCGACCGGAATCACATCGTCGAGCGGCATTGATAGATCAACAAATCTCACAGCGTTCTCTTCCTCATTCGGTCATTCCCTTAACGGCTGCCAAGGCGCTTGCAACAACTTCATCATCTGACATTTTTGCGAACTCGCGCGCCACGTCTCCCGAGTTGAATCCGAGCAGAATCGGTTCACCGTAGATCTTGTAGCCGTTGACCCAGAACGGCCAGTGACCCGGATTCACGGGGTCTATCCAGTTGATCACGTCAACATCCGGGTCCCAGAAGACCTCATCGAAGACCAGCCAGAGCTTGTCAAGCAGACCGCTCTGCAGGGCGCCGAGGGCCTCCCACTTCTCTGGGGCTAGGGCCGGGGAGAACGACACAGACTCCGCATGCAGCACGCCGACGGGCAGAGTCACGATGCCGTGGTCGGCACGGAGTGTTTGCCCGTCGATCGACGTGACGGTCACGCCGGCATCATCGTAAGAAATATCCGCCACAGCCCAGTTCAGTCGAATGTCGAGTCCTTGAGCGAGATGGTCTGTTATGCGCGAATAGCCGAGATTCAACAGAGCATCGCCGCCACCCTGAGAGCCGCCTTCGTCGGGGGCAGCCATGGCCAGCTGAGCAGGATCGGCCGCAAACTCGCCACTGACGTTCACCGCGATCGCCCACTGCTGCTCCGGTGACAGCTGTGCCGGGAGAAGCTCCGCTAGGGCGCGGCCTTCGGGATCCTCGGCGTCGAGCGCCTGCTCAAAGATGTCGTCGACGAATTCTTGGGCGGACGAACTCCCGCCAACTTCGTTGTCGTAGTCAAACGGGATGGTTGCCACTCCGGCGGCGGCAGCGAGATCTACCATGGGGTTGTCGTCCACCCCGTGAATCCATGAGGCTCCGAGGTCAGCGGGGATGCCGTCGAGTGTGACCGTGTGGGCACGACCGCCCGTGCGGTCACGCGCCTCAACCACAATCACGTCGCGCCCAGCGTCGGTGAGCGTTCGAGCAGCCGCCAAACCCGCAAAACCTGCACCAATCACGAGAATTGGGCCCGTCGAATCGACGAGTTCCGCCGCCGCTCGCCGACCGGATTCATACGCGCCATGTGTGGTGGCCGGGGCGGTTGATGACGTGGCCTCGCCAGCGAAGTGAAGTCGTCCGGTGGTCTCGGCCAGCACCAATCGTGCGTCTGTGCCCATGTCGCTGGGCGCGAGGTAGGAATACGACCCCGCTGCAAACGGATCAGTCGACCACGACGTCCGACGAAAGGCGGAGGGGCCGGCTGGTGTCTTGCCCGTTGCACTGTTACTCGCTGAACCCGACCCCGTTCCCGGTGCACACGCCGAGAGCACGAGAGTAAGGCCCACGGAAACACCGCTCGCGATCACCGTGCGCCGACTGATTTCCATTGTCAAACTTTACTTCTCCTCGAGTTCGGAAGTCCAAGATGAGCCTCTCCGGCGGAAATCCCGGGTTTTTTGGCCCTTTCCGCATAGTGTGGGCCTCGTGCGAAGCGGTGATTTTCGTGATGTCGACCCTTTTGTCGATTCCGTTGCGCACGACATTTCCGGGTGGGAAAACGATTCTGATCTTGAAGACTCCCTCGCGCGAACGGCGGATTTGAGCGCTGTCGACGTGGCCGGCGCAATGAATGCTTCGGAGCCGGCGCGGCAAGCGTGGCGCGCCGAGATTGCCCAACTGGGCGGTCCGTCTCCACTGCTGTACTTCTCGGACACGCCCCGCACGCGTCTTGACCTCACCACCACGCATCCGGGTGGTTTGCCCAAGTTCTTGGCGGGAGAGCCCACGCGCTTGACGCACCTCTATCGCGAGGAGTTCACACTCCGCAACGCGCGTCTCGCCGCCGGCGCCCTCGAATCGTTGGCCTCATCGCTTCGCGTGATGCGCGGCATCGAGACGGTCTTCTTGGCGGTGGGCGTGGCCGCCTGGACCTTTGGCGGCACCACCTACTCAGCGCCGGTGATGCTGCGCCCCATGTCTCTTCGCCGCCTGGGCCAAGACTTCGAGTTGGTGTTGCGCGGGGGCCCTGTGGTCAACCCTCGACTCGTTCAGGCCCTCGAGGAACAGTTCCACATCTCGCTCGATACCCGTGCGCTCGTGGGGTTAGCGCAGGCCAACGACACCTTTGCTCCGCAACCGGTGATCGAGCGTCTGACCGGCCTCACCGGGCACGTTCCCGGTTTCTCAATTGAGAATCGTCTTGTCTGCTCATCGTTTGGCGATGTTGCCACGCGCATGGGTGAAGACGCCCGCGAGCTCGCACATCCCGTGCTCGATGCGCTCGCCGGGAATGCGTCAGCGCGCGACCGCCTGGTGTCGTCTCTGGCTACTCCCGATCCCGCCTCGCAGGATACGCGACCACCGTCGTCAGACACCCTGATACTCGACGCCGATGCCGAACAAGAAGAAGTGGTGGCGCACATCACCGCAGGCAACAGCATCGTCGTGAAAACGCTCCCGGGCACGGGTCGAACCCAAACCGTGGTCAACGCGCTCGGCGCACTCACGGCCGCGGGAAAACGTGTGCTGGTGGTCACCCCACGTCGTGCGAGCGCCGACGCCGTCCGGCAGCGAATCGATCAGGCCGGTCTGGGCGGGCTCTGTGCCTCGCCGCGCACACTCCGCAAGGATCTGATTTCCGGCATCCTGCGCAACGAGCGGGCGTCGCGTCCCGACGTGACCGAGGTTGACGATGCGCTGACGCGCTTGCGCAAGGTTCTGCTCAACTACCGAGATGCCCTGGCACAGCACGATGCCGTGTTGGGTGTCTCCGTGCTGGATGCCCTCGAAGAGTTGTCGCGGCTGGCACTGTTGCCCGAACCCCCGGCCACGATAGCGCGCCTGCCGCGCCGAGCCGTTGAGGCTCTGGCGTTTGACCGCTCACCGGCCACTGCCATGCTCATCTCAGCCGCCGAACTGGGGCAGTTCCGTTACGGACCCGACGACTCTCCGTGGTACGGGGTCACCTTCGCGAACAACGCGGAATCTCAGGCGAGCCACGATCTCGCCAAGCGTATCCATAGCGTCGACCTGCCGCGCCTGCTCGAGCGTGCCAACGAGGTGGTGGGTCAAACGCGGATGCGCTCGTTTGAGAACCTGATTGAGCTCGGCCTGTACATTCGCCTTCTCATCGACATTCGCGACACCCTCGACACTTTTGTTCCTAACGTTTTTGACCGTCCGCTCGACGACGTGATTGCGGCCACCGCCAGCAGACGCGGGCACGACATGCCACCGGCGGCACGCAAGAACCTGCGCAAACTTGCCACCGAGTTTGTTCGCCCAGGAGCCAGCGTTTCCGACATGCACACGTCACTCGTGCGCATTCAGGAGCAGCGTCTGCTGTGGCAGCGGTACACCGTGGCCGGTGCCCTGCCTGAGGTGCCCGTCGGCGTGAGTGATCTCAGCGCCGCGTATCAGCGTGTGATGGATGACATGGCGCTGCTCGATGCTCCCCTCCAGGCGGCCGGATCCACGGCGCCACTGAACACCCTGCCAATTGCCGAACTCACCAATACGGTCAGCGCGCTCGCAGCTGATTCCGAGGTGTTAGCCAACCTGCAGGAGCGAATGACACTGATCGATCGCCTTCGTGAACTCAACCTCGAGACGCTCCTCGAAGACCTGTCGATGCGACACGTTCCCACCGAGCGAGTAGCCGATGAGTTTGAACTGGCGTGGTGGCAGTCGGTGCTCGAGAGCATGCTCGACGGTGATCAGGCACTTCTGGGCGCCAACACGGGAATCCTCGATCGTCTCGAATCGGATTTCCGCATGGTCGACGAGGCGCACGCGGGTGCCAACAGTTCTCTGCTGGCGGCCAAGCTCGCCGAACTGTGGAAGATCGGGCTCGTCGACTTTCCCGAAGAGTCTGACCGCTTGCGGCACGCTCTGAAGTCGGGGCACGTCTCTGTGGGTGAGCTGTTTGCCATCGCCCCGCGCTTGGCGCGTGCGATTTCGCCCGTGTGGGTGGTGTCGCCATACGAGGCGCACGTGCTGCCGGTCAACGACTTCGATGTCACGATGATTCTCGATGCCGGCGCGACGACCGTGGCCGAAAACGCCTGTGCCATCAAGCGCGGAAAACAGGTTGTTGCGTTCGGTGACCCCATTGTGGAAACGCCCGGACGATTCACCACCAACATGGCCGATGACGATGGGGGCGATCTCGGTGAGAGCGTCGACGAACTGCACGGCGCGTCCGCCTTGGCGCAGCTGTCAGAAATCGTCCCGGTAGTCTCCCTGACCCGCTCTTACCGCACGAGCGGCAGTGACCTCACGAGTATCATCAATCGTCGGTTCTACGCGGGCCGCATCAACTATCTGCCGTGGGCGGGGTCGTTCCTCGGCAGCAGGAGCGTACGCCTGCACGTTGTTGCCGACGGTATGGGCGCGCCCGACCCCACCTCGGGAACGATTGAGGCCACGCACGCCGAAGTGACCCGAGTGACCGAGATGGTACTCGAGCACGCCTCCACGCGCTCACGCGAATCGCTCATGGTGGTGAGTCCGAGCCGCAAGACGGCCGCGATGATCCAGGCGAGCGTGACCTCAGCAATCGCGCGCCGCGATGAACTGGTCAACTTCCTTCTGGCCGATAACGCCGAGCCGTTCGCTGTTCGAACGCTGGCCGAATCTGCTGGCCTCACGCGTGACCGCGTGATTTTTGCGGCTGGCTATGGACTTGAATCGAAAGAACGCAATAAAAAACAAGAAGATTGGAAGAAAAATAAAATTAGATTGATGGTTTGTACC
>CAIOGW010000143.1 GCA_903857985.1 uncultured Microbacteriaceae bacterium | reverse complement strand
CGCAGAACTTTTCGATGCCCCGAAATTGCAGGTTCCCGAAAATCTCAAGTTTTTTGGTGTTCGGTGTATCTGGACACGGGAGTCACTTGCGCTCGACAGTTTGATCGGAACCGGAGAGCAGTCGTCGATGACGAGGATCTCTACGTCATGACGTGCGCCGATCGTATCCAGAACGCTCTTGACGCAGTTTTCCGTCATCCCCGTGCGCTCGTATGCCGGAATGATGATCGACGTCTCGATAGGCGCACGCCTCATTGTGAGATCACGTCCTGTCCGAGCGTGATGACGACGTGTGCGCCAAGTTCCCTGGGATCAACCTGTCCGTAGTCCGCTGGTCGGTAGCTTGGGTCGAATGTCAACTGCACACGAAATGGCGCTGCTGGAACGACCAGGTCGAAGTCCGCACCGGCGGCGCTCGAGATCTCTGCCGTTGTCGTTCCGGTTATCTCGCCGATTGCAGGAGCGCCCTCGGTGTCAGCCACGAGTGTGCCGACAGTGACCGTTGCCTTCGTCGGTGGAACACCGATAGGGGTACCGGCACGGTCGATATGTACGCGCAGGGTGCGGACATCTGTTTTCGCGTAGTAGTTGATCGCTGCGGAAGGGGCCATCCACCCATCGGTGAGTATTCCCCCAGATTGGGAGACAAGTTGGTACGGCTGTTTTGGCTGAATGATCAGGAACGCTCCGCGCTGCGCGATGACCGTGCCCGCCAAGCGATATGATGCGGGCGTTACAACGTAGGGCGCGAGTTCGGCTGGAGCTCCATCGGCGTTCGCGACGGCACCAGTGAGCGGATTCGCCACGACTTCGGTACCCCATGTGGCGACGGTGAATGGATGATTGTTGAAGAAGCCGGTTTGCCAAATGAAGACCCGGTCGGCCTCCGCTCCTGCGGTGCTGCCGACCAGGATTTCGACGTCGGCTCCAGCTGGCACGTTCTGGTCGATCCATGAGGCACCTGCGTGCCCCTCTGGTGCGTAGCGATAGGCGGCTGCTGCCTTGCCAACGGCATGGACGGCAGCAGTCTCCGTGAGCGCGAAGAAGGTGAGCAGGATGATCGGGATTGCGTAGATCGCAATCCGTCTTCGCACGATGCCAAAAACCAGCAATGCGATCGCGACGCCGATAACGATGAGAACCTGGATGTCGTAGCCGCCTTCGGCGACTTTCCTAGCGAGAATTTCTGGCGCGACGAGTGCCCATGTCTCTGTGCTCGGTACACGTTGATAGAGGAAGCCGAATGGAATGCATAGGACAAGGCCGCCGGCTATCGCGGCTGCCGTCGCGGATGTCCTTGTCGGGCGAGGCAACTTGATGTCGAACCACAGGGCCAATCCGATCAGCACGATCGGAAAGACGCAGAACATGTTCCGCTCACTCACGCGCTGTGAGAACCACGATGTGAAGATCGCGACCTGTAGGATCACCAACGGGCTCATCACCAGCGCCGTGCATAGGTAGGCCCGCTCGGCACTCGAGCGCGTGCGGTTGAGGATTCCCATTCCGACCAGCAGCAGCAGTGCGGCAACGGGGATCACGCCGAGCGCGAACGTTGCCTCGCCGAGGTGCCAGAGGAAGTACCGCGAGACGTTCTCCACGGTGTACTGCCCTGCAGTCGTCGCGCTGTAGGCCTGCAGCAACTGGCTGACCTGCCAGTCGGTGGCGAGGGTGCGCACTAGGATCGCGAGCACGCCGAGGCCGGCGATGGCGGCGAGCGGCCAGAAGCGCAGAAAGCGCCGGCCGCAGCCACGGATCGAGAACGCGCCGGAGGCGCGCTCCTCGGCGAGTACGTGCAGCACGATGATCAGCGGCAGGGCGGCGAGCAGCACCACGGCCTGGGCGCGGGTTCCGAACGCCACGGCCACAGCGAGGACGACGAGCACTTGGTTGAGAATCGTCGGCCGCTCGACGGCGACGGCAATCGCCCACGCGGCGAGCATAAAGAACAGCAGAAACGCGTTCTCCGTCATGACGTGTCCGCTGTAGGCCATCGATGGCATCGCCAGTGTCAGCACAGCCGCGAGCAGCGCGAAGCGCGGCTGCATCATCCGCTTGGCCCAGAAGAACACCGGAATCGCGGTCAGGCTGACGAGCGCGGCGTTCGTGGCCTTCATCCACGTGTACGCCTCGGTGCCGTAGGTGTTGAAGACCCACGAGGGCGCGAGCAGCAGCGGGTAGACGAT
>CAIOGW010000142.1 GCA_903857985.1 uncultured Microbacteriaceae bacterium | reverse complement strand
GGTCACCGTCCACATGAGCAGGAGCGTGCGACGGTTCGCCACGGGGAGAAGTAACCACAACGCAACGCCAGAAAGAACAAAAAAGAGAATGTTCACAAATCGCATGACCAGAACAGAAACTTCGATGTTCGGTGAAGCAAAAACGTTCATGACCGCGTAATAGACGGGAGGATAGAGACCGTCCCACGCTCCTCGCGAGGAAAGTACGGTGCGATTCTCGACGAATAAATTTTGGTCAGCCTGACAACCCGCGCTGATATTCGCATCGCGCGCAAAACACCGTGACAGTTCCAGGCCGGCATCGATTCTACGTTCTGAAGGCTTAGTGCCCGGAGCGCACAAACCGGGCCGCTCACCGCCGGCACACCAGGTGCTGGCAAGGTGAAAGTCATCGTCGGGACTCGACCCCACCGGCGAAGAAAATGCCCACGCACCGAGAGCAATGAAAACGAGAACGGGTAGCGCGGCAATCCAGCGAATTCGGGACATCCAGAGAGGAAGCTTCATGAGCTCAGACTATCGTGATGGCTGCGCACGAGCCCCCGAAGGTACGTGCCATAACCGCTCTTTTCGAGTGGCTGAGCCAGACGTGCCACATCGCCCGCCGTGATCCAGCCGTTGTGCCAAGCGATTTCTTCAATGCATCCAATCTTGTGCCCCTGGCGATCCTCGATCACGCGCACGTACTCACTGGCCTGCATCATTGACTCAAACGTGCCGGTGTCGAGCCACGCCGTGCCACGATCGAGGACTTGAACCGACAACTTCCCACTTTTGAGATAGGCCTCGTTCACCGCGCTAATTTCGAGCTCGCCTCGGTCGCTCGGCACAATAGTTTTTGCAATCTCAAGAACAGAATTGTCATAAAAGTAAAGTCCCGGCACGGCGTAGTTGCTCTTGGGCCGAGCGGGTTTTTCTTCAATAGATACTGCCTTCATGTCGGCATCGAATTCGACCACGCCATAAGCGCCGGGGTTCGACACGTGATAGGCAAAAACTAATGCCCCGTCGACCTGGGCGTTGTTGCTCAGGGCCGAACCAAGCCCGGCGCCGTGGAAGATGTTGTCACCCAAAACAAGTGCCACCGAGTCGGTACCAACAAATGCCTCGCCGATAATGAACGCCTGCGCCAGACCATCGGGTGCGGGTTGCACGGCATATTCAAAGCGCATGCCCAACTCCGACCCGTCACCGAGAAGGGCGTGGAATTGGGCTCTGTACTCCGGAGTTGTGATGATGAGCACCTCCCTGATACCCGCCATCATGAGCGTCGACAGGGGATAGTAAATCATTGGTTTGTCATAAATCGGCATGAGCTGCTTAGAGATGCCCTTGGTGATGGGCCACAACCGCGTGCCAGAACCACCGGCCAAAATAATGCCCTTCATCGCTCGTGACCCCCCTTCATGGCGGCGTAGAAATCCAGCGCATCTTGGAAGGTGGGCAAGAGTCCATCACTCTCGGCCTGCCTCAGCGACGGGGCAGCTCGATCCTTGGCCGAGATCAGTAACTCATCAGGTGAAAAGGGAAACTCAAGCGCGATGTCAGAATCCAGGGGATTAATGGCGTGCTCACGTTCAGCGTTGAAGACGGCAGTAACGACGTAACTGACCACGGCATCATCGGTGAGTGCAACAAAAGCGTGACCAACACCCTCGGGGATGAAAACACCCGTGCGAGAGTCGCTGTCGAGGCGAACACTCTCCCACGCTCCGAAGGTCGGTGAGCCGCTGCGAATGTCAACAGTAAAGTCGAGCACCGCCCCAGCAACACAGCTGATGAATTTGGCCTGACTGGGCGGGACCTCGGCAAAATGGATACCTCGGACGACGCCTTTTTTTGACACCGAAAGATTGCCCTGCGCTAAGGGAAAAGCCCGCCC
>CAIOGW010000141.1 GCA_903857985.1 uncultured Microbacteriaceae bacterium | reverse complement strand
GGCCGAATGAGTCACCTCAAGAATACTGTCGCGACGCCAAACTAAACTGAGCCACATGGCAAATGGAAACGACTATCTCGTCTGGGTCGACTGCGAAATGACCGGGCTCGACGTAGCCATCGATGAAATCGTAGAGATTGCCGTCATCATCACGGACTCGAACCTCGTTCCCCGTCACGAGGGTCTGTCGCTGGTAATCAAGCCCAGCCCCGCGGCGCTGAACAACATGGGCGACTTCGTTCGCGAGATGCACACCAAGTCGGGACTCATCACCGAGCTCGATAGTGGCGTGCCACTGGCCGAGGCCGAAACCATGGTTCTCGAGTACCTCGCCGCACACGTTCCCGAGGGTCACCGAGCGCCGCTGGCCGGAAACACCATCGGCACCGACCGCATGTTCTTGGCTCGCTACATGCCGCGGTTCGACATGGCCCTGCACTATAGAAACATCGATGTTTCATCGCTCAAAGAGCTTGCTCGTCGCTGGTTTCCCCGTGTGTACTTCAACGCCCCCTCGAAAGACGGCAACCACCGCGCGCTGGCCGACATCATCGAATCGATTCGCGAGCTCGAGTACTACCGCCGAGCAATGTTGATAGCCGAGCCCGGACTGTCGAGCGAAGATGCGAGCGCCATCGCCGCAGCGATTACGGCCGAGTATTCGGCGTCCTACCCAAAGGCGGAATAGGCCTTCGCCAACCCGCGCTCTTCACAGCTTCGCTCGTCGTTATACAATTGCTCCGGTGTCGTTTACGGCACACGTGGTGGGTATAGCTCAGCTGGCAGAGCGCCTGGTTGTGGTCCAGGAGGTCGCGGGTTCAAGCCCCGTTACTCACCCCAAACACATGACGAAGGCCCAGAGAGAACTCTCTGGGCCTTCGTCATGAAGTCGCGAGGTGCTACTCGTTCTCGTCCTCCGACTCGAAGGGATCGCTCGATGCCTCGTTGAACGTGAAGGTGACGTGGAGCTTGCCGGCAATCTCACGCGACTCGACGGCGCTGTATCGAAAGATTGACTCAATGCCATCAACGAGGGCAACAACGCTCAGCTTTTCGTCATGAGTGCCGTGAACGAGAACGCGCTCTTCGGTGTCGCCCGCGAGGGGACCATCGATAAACTCGGCGGTGAAAAATACGTCAGCGTGATTCGAGGTTGTCATGCCCTCAGGCTAGTGGTTCGACTGCACGCGCAGTGACGCCAGCGCCGAGGGTTGCACGCGGCGCTCAAAGTGCTGGAACTGTTGCTCCCACATGTCCCAATGGTGCTCAAAGTCCTCTGCGCCCCGGTCGAGTGCGCGCTGACGGCGCAGATGCTCGGGGGCCTCGATCCAGATGAGCGCATCGGCGGCGCGCGCTTGGGCCGGACCGAAGCTACCGCACCCCTCCACGATCACGTCGACTCCGGCCGGAATGACCTGTCCGTCATCCCACGATTCGGTCAGCCAGTTGTATGAGCCCAGGTGTGCGTCTTCGCCACGGGACCGTGGGGTCAACAGGCTGACCTCGAGCGCCAGAATTCCCGCAGCGAGACCGTCCCAGCCGCCGTACAGATCATCCATGTGCACAACGACCACGTGGCGGTCTGTGGGCCACCGCGCAGCGAGCTCGGCGGCCAATGAAGTCTTGCCGGTTCCGCTTGCACCGTCGACAAGCACAAGCGCGCCAGAGAAAGAACCGTCGAGTCCAAGGCCTGCCGGGGCTCGAAGCGCGCGCTTGACGTGCTGCCAGATGTCGTCGACGTCCGGCGTGAAGCGAAGGTGCGAAGGCCGCACAGATTCCCTAACCAAAGACGACCACCTGCCAACTGCCCGTGCCCACGGAAATACCCACCACGAGTGCGGCGATGACGAAACCACCGGCCACAATCAGTCCGTCGCGGGTTCGCCACACCGACACACGTGCCCACGACCGCTCGTTGTTCCCACCGAATCCGCGCGCCTCCATGGTCGTAGCAAGGGCAGATCCGCGTCGCACGGCTCGCACGAACAGCGCGAACGATTGGCCCGCAAACTGCTGGGGGCTGCGGGAAGCCAGGCCGCGGGCACGCCGGGCGTAACCCATGGTGCGCCAATCATCGGCGAGCAGCGACATCATGCGAAGCGAGCTGAGCGCGCCCGCCACGAAGCGCGAGGGGAGGCGCGCAATCTGTGTGAGGGCGTCCGCCAGAGACGTGAGGTTTGTTGCCGCAAAAACCAGCGCCCCGGGGAGCGCAATCGCAACGATCCGCAGACCAACAAGAACGGCCAAATCCAGCGACCCGGTCGTGACGTTTATGGGACCCCACGCGAACAGTGTCTCCCCCGACGGCCTGCCGTAGAGAGCAGTCCCCATGGCGCCGAGCACGGCGCTTACTCCCACGATGCCCACGATCGGCCACATCCGCTGCGCTGGCAATCGAAGCCACGGCAGCGTCAGCACTTCACAGACAAGCGCCACGGAGACCGACACTGGATCGAACGACACAAGAACGACAAGTCCCACGATGCTCGACGCAACGATCGGTGCGAGAGGATTCATGATGACGGCACCCGCGGCGACAGGGCCACGATGTCATCAACCACGGCCAAGAGGTCGGGATCGTGGGTCGTGACCACCACTGCTGAACCGGCACGTGCTAACTCGTCGAGCAGTGTCACCACATCTACCCACGAATTGTCGTCCTGCCCAAAGGTGGGCTCATCAATCACAACAAGTCCTGGCTGCGTCACGGCGGCGGAGATAAGTGCCAGGCGACGCTTTTGGCCGCCCGAGAGGGTGAACGGATGCGCACTCGCCAGATCGGCGAGCCCCATCAGGGATAAGCGACTCTGCACACGGTCGGCGGCCTCATGGTGATCCACGCCCGTGACACGCAGTCCCAGCCCCACCTCTGACCGGACTGTGGGTTGCACAAATTGATTCTCGGGCGACTGAAAGACGCTCCCGATGCGACGTACCAGCGCGCGAGCCGGCCACAGGTGGGGCGACGGCACGTGCCGGGCGCGGAGCCCGTGGCCCAGCGATGCTCCCACAATGATCTCGCCTGATTGCGGAGGCAACAGCCCTCCCAGGGTGAGTGACAGGGTTGACTTACCCGAGCCGTTGATGCCGGTGAGCGCGGTGATCGTGCCGGCGCGAAGCGTGAGATCGGGTACCGAGATGACCGGCTGCCCCGGACGACCTACCGCCAAGTTGACCGTGGACATGACGACATCGCCCGGGTCACGGGTCGGGGCGACGTGCGCGCGGGTCACGTGCGGATAAACCGAGCTCTCGGACGCAAGGCCGCCGCTGACATCGAGGGCAACCACGCGCGTGAGCAGTTCTTGCCACGGTGCCGGGTTGTGGTCAATGACAACGAGAGTGCAGCCCGTCTCATTGACAACTCGTGTCACAGCGGCGACGACATCGATGACGCCCTGCGGGTCGAGGTTTGCCGTGGGTTCGTCGAGAAGCAGCAAACCGGGCTCGAACGCGATCACGCCGGCCAGAGCCAGCCGCTGTTTCTGACCTCCCGAGAGCACTCCCGTGAGAGTGTCGAGACTCACGCTGAGACCGTCGCCCATGAGCCCGACACTCTCGAGGGCGGCGCTCACCCGCCGCCAGGTTTCCTCCGGAAGCACGGCAAAGTTCTCGCAGCCAAACGCGACATCGTCACCCACGCGCTCCATGATTACTTGGGTTTCGGGATCCTGCAGTACGAGCCCGGTGAGACGCCGGCCCGCATCTGGAGCGCCGTCGTTGACCAGGAGAAGGCCCTCATCCGAGCCCTGATCCGCTCCGAGAACTCCCGCGAGCGCCATCAGGAGCGTGCTCTTGCCGCACCCCGACGGGCCGGTAAGCAAAACTCGCTCCCCGGGCGCGATGGTAAAGCTGAGATCGTGGAGTGCTGGCTGGGCTCGCCCCGAAAACTGCCAGCGCCAGTTGCGGGCGTCAACGCCGACGGGGACGCTCACGCTACTTGGTGTGTGCCATGGGGAATCGCGACAGCGCACCGGCCCGCGCGAGGCCACGGGCCACAATCCATGCGAAAACACCACCGAGGACGATTCCCGAAACGACGGCAGAGACGGCGTATACCGTGACCACCATGGGTACCACACCCGAGTAGTACAGCGGAATAGTGATCAACACATTAGCCACACCCGACAGGGCGCCCGCGACCATGGCCACATAAACGCGCGACGAGGCGTAGGCAAAGAGCGCGATGCCCAGTTCGGCACCCACTCCCTGCACGAGAGCAAAGATGATGTTGCCCGTACCCCAGGCGTTGCCAAGAAGTGCCTCGACAACTCCGGCCACGACCGACGTGAAGATGGCCGCTCCCGGACGCCGAATAATGAGTCCGCCCAGGATGCCAGCGAAGAGCCAGCCGCCCGCGGTGAGACCCTCGAGACCGGGTGTGAGCCCGAGGATGACCGAGAGCGGCTGATAGGCAAGACCCCACACCCAGAAGACCACGCCGGCGGCCACACCGAGAACGGCGGCTACGACGATGTCGACGACGCGCCAGCGGAACAAACGCCCCCGGGCTGTGCGGCCCGATGTGTGAGTTGACGTGCTTGTGGGTGTTGTGTTGCGCACTGTGCGTGCCCCTTCCGATAAAGGTGCACGGGTTCTAGATAGAGATGCCTCCCTGCGCTGGCATGATCCAGATCAGGTTCGACGGTCGAACGTTATTTCAACGTTCCTCTCAGCCCGGTTCACCGGACTCCCGTGTTTCGTCAACTCTACCGCGGTTGCCCAGAAGTGTGGCTGGCGTAACCAATCCCGGCCCAAACCGCGAGGTGACGCGATCCACCGCCTCTTCCGCCTTACGCCACGTCTCGTTGCCGTCTTGCCACAACCCCACGCTCTCCAAATCGGGTTGCACCAAAGACTGCGCGCGCACGCCAACCAGACGCACGGGACGACTCGCGAGGTCGAGCTCGTCTAAGAGCGCACAAACGGTGGCATAAATCTCCCGGCCCACGTCTGTGGGTTCTGGCAGCGTGCGACTGCGCGTGATCGACTGGAAGTCGGCGAAAGTAATCTTGAGCGCCACCGTCTTGGCACGCAGCTCGGCGACCCGCAGCGTGCGGCCCACCCGTTCGGACTGGTCAAGCAGCGCTGCCACCACGGGTTCGCGACTCGTCAGGTCTGCAGAAAAAGTCTGCTCTCGGCCCACACTCTTTTCGCGACGCTCGGGCACGACGGTGCGCGGATCCCGCCCCCACGCGAGTTCATGCAGGTGATGGCCGGTAGCATCACCCAGTGCGGCAACCAGACTGGTGACCGGCGTATCGGCCACGTCGCCCACGGTATGCAGCCCACGCCGCTCGAGAACTTTGGCCGTCTGAGCGCCCACGCCCCAGAGTTTGCGGATAGGCAGGGGGTGCAAGAAGCTCAGTGTTTCTTCGTGCGGCACCTCGAGGAGTCCGTCGGGCTTAGACATGTCAGAAGCAATCTTGGCGACGAACTTGGTGCTCGCCACCCCCACCGAACAGGTCAAACCCGTGCGTTGCAGCACCTCTGCACGAATGAGTCTGCCAATCTGCGCCGGCTCACCATAAAGTCGTCGTGCCCCCGTGACGTCGATGAACGCCTCATCAATGCTGAGAGCCTCGACCAATGGCGAGTATTCGGAAAAGATCTGCATGACCTCGCGCGAGTAACGCGTGTAGAGCGCTCGATGCGGCTCGAGAACGATGAGACCGGGCACCGCACGCTTGGCAAACGCGAGGGGCATGGCGCTATGCACGCCCAACGCGCGCGCTTCGTACGTGGCACTCGTGACTACCGAGCGCGCAGAGTCGTGCGCGACCACCGCAGGTTTGCCGCGCAACTCTGGGCGCTCGAGCAACTCGACCGACGCGAAGAACGCATCCATGTCGACGTGCAGAATGCCCTTCACGTGCCTAGATTACGGCGCGGACCGCCTCCACGATGGCGTCGACATGCTCCGGGTGAACGAGCACGCTGCGATCCATCACGTTCTCGCCGGTCATACCCTGAACCACGCGTTTGAGCGGAATCTCGAGGCGCTTGCCCGTGGACGTGCGCGGCACGCTCTCGGTGAACACGATGGCGTCGGGCACGTGACGTGGTGAGAGCTCAGTGCGAATCGTGGTGCGGATGCGCTTCTCAAGCTCGGTGCGGTCGGCGTCGCCACTCGCAACAACGAGCAGGACGAGCGTACCCATGCCGCCATCCGGGTCTTCGAAGTGCATCACCATCGAGTCGTTCACGCCGGTTAGCGGATCGAGCACCGCGTAGAACTCGGCGGTGCCCAGGCGCACACCACCACGGTTGAGCGTGGCGTCTGATCGACCGGTGATCACCCACGTATCGCGCGGCGTGCGAATCAGCCAGTCGCCGTGACGCCACATTCCGGGGTAGGTGTCGAAGTAGCTCGCGCGGTAGCGCTCAAAGTTCTCATCTCCCCAGAAGAACACCGGCATGTTGGGCAGGGGCTGGGTGCAGACCAGGTCGCCGGGTTCACCGGCAATCGGGTGGCCGTTGGGATCCCATGAATCGGTGGCAACACCCAAGGGACGGCACGACATCTCGCCGGCGTACACCGCCGTCAGCGGCGACCCCATGAGGAAGCCCGAACAGATATCAGTTCCGCCGGAAGCGGGAGTCAGGGTGATTGTAGGGCTCACCTCTGCATACACCCTGGCGGCCACATCCGCGGCAAGGGGCGAGCCCGAGCACTGAATCTCTCGCAGGTGCGTCAGATCCCACGTCGAACCCGGCTTCATGCCGGCGTGAGCGCACGCTGCCAGATATGCCGAGCTGGTGGCAATGTACGTGGCACCCGTTTCGGCGGCAACAGCCCACTGCGACCATTCGCCGTCGAGCGAGGGATAGTTGGGGTCGCCGTCCATGAGCACCATGGCCGCCCCCACCAAGAGGTTCGACACACTGAGTGTCCAGACCATCCAGCCGGTCGTGGAGTACCAGAAGTTGACATCCTTCTCGTTGATGTCGAAGTGCAGGCCAATGTCGCGCAGGTGAGCCAGGAGCATGCCGCCGTGCGAGTGCACAATCGCCTTAGGCTTGCCCGTCGTGCCCGACGAAAACAGAATGACCAGCGGGTGGTCGAAAGGCACGTGCTCGAAAGTTGGGTCAAACTTGTCGGCCGTAAAACTGGCGTAAGACGCAACGCCCTCAGGAATTGTCACGTCGGGATTCATATAGGGCAGCACCACATATTCAGCGCCGGTGATTGCCTCGCGAATCCGCTCAAGTTCGTCCATGCGTCCCACACGCTTGGTGCCCCAGACGTAGCCGTCGACCGCGATGATCACCTTGGGGTCGAGCTGACCCGCGCGATCAATCATGCTGGTCGGGCCCATCTCTGGCGGAATCGAGCAGAAGATTGCGCCCAGAGATGCGGTGGCGAGATACACGGCGACGGTTTCGGGAAGGTTCGGCATGTAGGCCACCACCCGGTCGCCCACACCTACACCGGCACGGCGAAGTCCCGCCTGAACGCGACCAACTTCTTCGATCAGGCGATTGGCCGACCACTCGCGAGCACCGTTGGTCTGCGAGCGCGCAATCAGTGAGCGATGATCGCCGCGTTCACGCAGTGCCGTCACGGCATTCTCGGCATAGTTCAGGGTGGCGCCGGGAAGCCATTCGGCGCCGGGCATCTCGCGCGACCCGAGGATGCGCTCATACGGCGAATGCAGAATGATGTCGAACTCGTCGACAACATCGGCCCAAAAGGTTTCGAGGTTGTCGATGCTCCACTGCCAGGCGTCTTCGAACGTGACAAACGTGATGCCCTCGCGCGCAGCGATGCGCTCAAGAAAACGCCCCATGCGGGAATCAGACCAGCGAGAGCGATCAATTGCCGGTCGCAGCAGGGTGCCGGATTCGATGGTCATTTCTTCTCCTCTTTGGATCCCCAGCGCAGTTCTTCAAGGCGCGTGCCCAACGCCTGCGACGCGTGGAGCAGGGCGGTCGCCCACTCGTCGAGATTGGAGTCTTCGTAGTTCACGATTCCAATGGACGCTTTGACGATGCCGTTCACCCGTACCGGTGCGGCAATAGACGTTGACCCCACGAGATACTCCGCGCGAGAATGCGCAAAGCCGTCCTCGATAACGTGCGCGAGTTGTTTGGCCAGCGTGTGGCGACTCGTCGTGGTGTCGTCGGTATAGCGCGTCAACGGCATGCCCAGAACGGTGTCAACGAACGCGGGGTCGCTAAAGGCCAGGAGCGCCTTGCCCACGCCCGTGGCGTGCAGCGGAATGCGCGCGCCGATGCGCGACTGCACCGGCGCCGACTCCACCATCGTCAGCTTCTCGATATAGATGGCATCGACTCCGTCAATCACGGCCAGCTGCACGGTCTCGCGACACGTGTACTGCAGGTTGAGCATGAAAGGCATTGCGATCTCGCGCAGGCGACCGTGAACCGGGGTGAGCATGCCCATCTCCCACAGGTACAGACCCAGACTGTATCGACCGTCTTCGTCGCGATCGAGAAAACGGCCCTCTTCGAGCTCGCCTGCGAGGCGATAGACGGTTGCCACCGGTAGTCCCGTGGCGCGCGAAATTTCAGACAGCGTCATGCTCGGGCGCTCCATGCTGAACACGCCCAGAATAGACAGCGCGCGAGCAGTGACGGAACGCGTGGCTGCGGGTGGCGCATCGCCGGTGGCGAGAACGACTTCTGTCATGGTCTCCAATGTAGAGAGTTTTTCACTAAATGAAAAGGTAAAATTCTGCCTTTATGTAGAAATTTTCTCATGAATGCTTATTTTTAGTAAGTTTTCAAGGAAGCAAACGTTTTGTGTCAGGTTTCACTCAATGAAAAATATGTTGCGTTTTCGCTCAAAAGAGTGTCTACTTGTGTCACGACTTCTCGTTAGGCACTCGTTGCTGGCGCGAAAGCACTCCCGTCCACTGTTGCAAAGGAGCACACCATGACCGGCAAGCGCACATTCCCGGACCCGTACGCCATTGAGACGCCCGAGGGCGCCGAAGGCTGGCAAGACCTCTACGCGTACCACAACCTGTTTCAGGAGGGACGCCAGGCGGTTGACGGCAAGAAGACCTGGTTCCGCAACTCGCTGCACTTCCCCGAGGTGTCGTACCCGTTCGACCAGATCACCATTGACTGTGCCTTCATGGGCACCGGTGTGACCAACACCCGCGTTTTCGCAATGCCGCCGGCAAAGGGTCTCGACGTGCGCGTGGTCAATGGCTACACGTACATGAGCGCCCTGCCCGCTCCCGAGCCCGAAGAGATCGAGCGCCGCGCCGCCGAGTTCGGTGTTCGCGCCGGTCACTACTTCCAGAACTGGGACAGCCTCTACGAGGACTGGGTCGAGCGCGTCAAGGGCCGAATCTCGGCCGTCAAAGGAATCGCCATTCCCGAACTCACCGAGTTCGAAACGCTTGAGTACGTCACCACGACCCACGGCAACACGCAGGCCAACACGCTGCTCGCCAGCTACCTCGATCTCATCGCTCAGGGCGATGCCATCTGGACCCTGCACTCCGAGTTCCTGAACCTCGGCTACGCCGCCTACCTGCAGTTCCTGCTGTTGTGTAAGGCCAACTTCCCGGACATCACCGACCAGACGATCTCGCGAATGGTTTCGGGCATCGATGTGATTCTGTTCCGCCCGGACGACGAGTTGCGCCGCCTGGCCAAGCTTGCTGAAGAGCTCGGTGTGGGCGATGGCGTTCTCGCTTCGAAGGACGAGACCTCGTTGTTGGCCAACCTTTCGGGCACCGATGCTGGAAAGAAGTGGCTCGCCGACCTCGAAGAGACGAAGAACCCCTGGTTCTATTTCTCCAATGGCTCCGGCATGTACCACCACCACCGCTCGTGGGTTGATGACCTCAGCATGCCCATCCAGGGAATTGGTGACTACATCAAGATGGTGCGTCGCGGCGAGTCGCTCGAGCGCCAGCTCGACAAGCGCCAGGCCGAGCGTGACGAGATCACGAACATCTACCGCGATCTCCTCGAGGGCGATGCCCTGGCAGAGTTCGACGGCGCACTGGGCCTGTCGCGCACGGTGTTCCCGTACGTGGAGAACCACAACTTCTACATCGAACACTGGTTCATGACCGAGTTCTGGAACAAGGTGCGCGAGTTTGGCGCACTCTTCGCAAAGTGGGGATTCTGGAACTCAGAAGACGACATCTTTATGCTGCGTCGCGCGGAGGTTGTTGAGGCCGTTATTGACCTCGAGGCTGCCTGGAGCCACGGCACCGAACCGCAGGGCCCGGCTTACTGGCCCGCCGTGGTGGCCAAGCGGACGTCGATTTACAAAGCCTTGGCCAAGTGGACGCCCCCACCCGCCCTCGGACCCGTGCCAAAGGACGTCTCTGAGCCACTCACCATCATGCTCTGGGGCATCACGCCCGAGACCGTGGAGCGTTGGCTGGATCAGGCTGAGGGAGTCGGCAGCAAGACCGAGCTCGGTGGCTTTGCCGCCGCACCCGGCATCGCCGAGGGCCGTGCGCGCATTGTGCTCACCCCGGATGAGCTCGACCAGGTACAAGACGGCGAGATTCTGGTTGCTCCCGTCACAAACACGTCGTGGACGCCCGTGTTCAGCCGCATCAAGGCTGCCGTCTCGGACATCGGTGGAATCATGTGCCATGCGGCCATCGTTTCGCGCGAGTACGGTCTGCCCGCCGTGGTGGGCACCGGCTTCGGCACCACCACCATCAAGACGGGAATGCTTATTCGCGTTGACGGCGACACGGGCAAGGTCACCATTCTGGAAGACGCGTAACCGTGGCCGAACAGCCCAGTTGGCAAGACGTTCTCGACCTGATTGCGCAACTCAATGAGAGCGACTACGAGTCGGCGAGCGTGCAGGTGGGCGATGTTTCCATTCGCCTGTCGAAGAATGATGTGGGTTTCGATCCGGGTCAGGTCGCTGGTCGAGTAGGGGCGCAGCCCCGTATCGAGACTGGTTTCGATACGCCGACTCCGTCGGCTACTCAACCGGCGACAGCCGCAGCATCGGCTACTCAACCAGCGACGGCTGCTCTGGGCGACACCATCGACGCCCCCATGATTGGCGTGTTCTATCGTCGCCCATCGCCGGGAGCCGAGCCCTTCGTAGAGCCCGGACAGCGCGTGGAAGCCGACACCACCATCGGAATCATCGAAATCATGAAGCTGATGAACCCGATTGTTGCCGGTAAGGCGGGCGTTATTACCGACTTCCTCGTGACGGACGCCGACGCGGTTGAGTTTGGTCAGCCGCTCGCGACCATCAACACCAGCGCATAGTCGTGTCTGACGTTCCCGTGATCCTCGTCGCGAACCGCGGCGAAATTGCCATGCGCATCATCGCGGCCGCGCGCCGCATTGGCGCGTCACCCGTATTGGCCGCGAGCGTGGCCGACAAAGATTCGCCGGCAGCGCGCGCCGCAGATCGTGTGATCGTGATTGGCGCCTCCCCCGCCAACCAGTCGTACCTCAAGCCGGAGCAGGTGGCGCAGGCGGCCGTGATGGCTGGCGCTGCCGCTGTTCACCCCGGTTACGGATTCCTCAGCGAACAGCCCGCCCTGTGCGAACTGCTCGAAGAAGAGGGAATTGCGTGGGTTGGTCCGCGCCCCGAAACCCTTCGGGCGGTCGGCGACAAGGGCAGTGCCCGTCAGGTTGCCATCGATGCCGGTGTGCCCGTGGGTGCCGGTGTGGAGATCGATGACCCCACCAACGTTGTTGCGCTGGGTGAGCAGATTGGCTACCCGCTGCTCATCAAGGCGATTCACGGAGGCGGTGGCCGCGGCATTCGCCTTGTCACCAATCCGGAAGAGCTCGCTGAACTCGCACCGCAGGCCGCGGCCGAAGCGGTAGCCGCGTTTGGCAACGGCGCCCTCTACCTCGAGCGCTACTACGGCAGCGCTCGGCACGTTGAGGTGCAGGTTTTTGGTGACGGCGAAGGAAATGCCTGGATCTTTGGCGACCGCGACTGCTCGGTTCAGCGCCGCCACCAGAAACTCATCGAGGAGTGCCCCGCACCGGGTCTCAGCGAGAAGCGTCGAGCGCTGCTTCACGACTCCTCGCGCGCACTCGTCAAGGTGCTGCGCTATCGCGGAGCCGGCACCGTGGAGTTTTTGGTAGACACCGAATCCGAAGACGTGATCTTCCTCGAGGTGAACGCCCGCATCCAAGTGGAGCACCCGGTGACCGAGGAGGCCTTTGGTGTCGACCTCGTCGCAGCCCAATTGCTCTTGGCCCTCGGGCGCGATCCGCAGCTGCCCGACGTGGGACCGGTTCCGCCGGCCGCCGTGATTGAGATGCGCATCAACGCCGAGGATCCCGACGCCGACTTTCAGCCCAACTCCGGTGACATCACACGTTTGGTCTGGCCCCGCGGTCCCGGCATTCGCATCGACACGCAGATCGAAGAGGGCTACCGCTTTCCGCCGTTCTACGACAGCCTCATGGCCAAACTCATCGTGCGTGCGCACAATCGCGATGCCGCTGTGGCTGCGGCCACTGCTGCCGTGCGCAACGTCACGATCGACGGCCTCAAGACAACGTTGCCCATGCACGCCTATGTGCTGGCCCACCCCGATTTCATCGCCGGCGGTATCCCCACGTCGTGGTTTGGCCCGGTGTGGGAAGCCCGAAAGGAAAGCCTGACATGACGACAGCGAAGAAGGCCCCGGCCAAAAAGGCCGTCGCCGAAACGAGTGACACGGGCCGCGTTGCCCCGCACCTAGCTACCGGTGGTGCCCAGCGCACACGCGGACCCGTGCGCATCGTCGATACGAGTGTGCGCGATGGTAACCAAAGCCTGTGGGCCGCCCTCGGCGTGACCACGGGCATGGTTGAGGCCGTCGGCCCGCTACTCGAAGCCATGAACCTTCAGGCCATCGACTTCACCTCGTCGACCCACCTTTCGATGGGCGTTAAGTTTCACCAGGAGAACCCGTGGGAGCGCCTGTCGCGCATGCGCGCGGTGACGCCCAACACTCCCCTGGCCGCCATAACTACCGGCATGCGCTTTATGTCGTGGGAGAAGGCGTCCGAGCCCGTGTTCCGCATGTCACTGCGATTGCTGGCCCGTCACGGCCTGCGCCGCCTGCAGATTGCCGAGCCGATGAACGATGTTGAGGCAACCACCAAGGTGGCTCGTTGGGCAAAGGAAGAGGGCATCGAGCAGGTCGTTGCCGGCGTGGTGTTTACCGAAAGCCCCGTGCACACGGACGAGCGTTATCTCGCAAATACGCGGGCCTACGCCTCCGACCCCAACATCGACATCATCTACCTCAAGGATCCGGGTGGCCTGCTCACCGACGAGCGCGTGCGCGACCTCGTGCCGCCCATGCGTGAAATCACGGGCAACAAGATTCTCGAACTGCACAGCCACTGCACCACGGGCGCCGCGCCGCAGTTGTACCTGACCGCGGCCCAGTTGGGCATCGACGTTCTTCACACGGGCCTTGGCCCCCTATCGAACGGTACCGCGCAACCGAGCCTCGAGAAGCTGCTCGGCAACCTCGACGCCATGGGCATCGCGGTCGACGTGGATCGCGATGCGGCCGCGAAAGCCGCCGAGATGCTGTGGTCGTTTGCCACAGCACAAGGCCTGAAGGCCGGCGAGCCGACCGAATACGATCTCAGCACGCACGTGCACCAGGTGCCGGGTGGCATGATCGGAACGCTCAAGCGCCAGCTCACCGAAATCGGCATGATCGACGAACTGCCTGCGGTGATGGCCGAGGCGTCGCGCGTGCGCGCCGACCTGGGCTACCCCATCATGGTCACGCCGTTTAGCCAGTTTGTGGGCAGTCAGGCCCTGATGAACGTGCTCGCCCTCAAGAGCGGCCAGGAGCGGTATTCGCGCATCCCCGACGAGGTGTTGCGCTTTGTGCTAGGTCACTTCGGCACGCCCGAGGGACCAATCAACCCCGACATTTTGCAGCGGGTGGCCGACATGCCGCGCACCGCCGAGCTCGAGGTGCCCGTCAACGAGAAGTCGCTCAAGGAACTCCACGCAGAGTACGCCGAGAAATTTGGCCGCAAACTGGACGAAGAAGAGCTCATGCTGCGCATCGTGCTCCCCCAGGATCAGGTCGACACCATGTTTGCGGCCGGCCCGGCCCCGAAGTGGACGGGAAAGAAGTCCGCCTCGGCTGGCGCCGCCGGCACTGCATCGAACGTATCCGAGTTCATCACCGCCGTGAACGAACTGCCCAAGTGGCGTTCGATTGCGGTCAACTTCGCTGGCGAAAGCGTCTCGCTTCGTCGCACCTCTGAAGGGAAATAACCATGGCTGTGGCCACACTTACCGAACGCCTCGCCCAGGTCAAGGGCGTGATGTTCGACATCGACGGCTGCCTCGTGATTTCCGACGGACCCGCCGGCCAAGACGGCCGCGTGCTTGAGGGGGCAATCGAGTCGCTGCGTTACGTGCGCGAGAGCGGGCGTTCCGTGTGCGTGTTTACAAACGGCACCGCGCAAGCCCCCGCCGACATTGCCGCCCACCTGCGCTCGATGGGAATTGAGGTGAGCGACGACGAGGTTTTCACTCCCTCCGTTGTGGCAGCCACCGTGCTGAAGCGCAAGTTCCCGAACGACCAGATCATGGTGTTCGGCACTCCCGGCATGCTCGTGGACTTTCATAAACGCGACGTTAACCTGGTCGATCTCGACAAGGCGATGGCAGGCGAGAAGTTCGACACCAAGGCCGTCATGGTGGGCTGGGACACCAACTTTGGTCGTGCCAAGCTTCAGATTGCCGCCGAGGCACTGCTGGCCGGCGCCGAGCTCTACTGCGCCAGCGACGCCCCGTTCTTTGCGTCAAACAACCGACTCAACGTGGGCGTTTCCGGCTTTATCGCGTCCGGCCTCGAGTATGTGTCCGGTCAACAGCGTGAAGTGCTGGGCAAGCCGTCGCACTACTCGATGGAGGTTATCTCTGAGTATCTGGGACAACCCGCATCCAATATTCTCGTCATCGGCGACGACATCTCGCTCGAATCGAAGATGGCTCGTGAGGGTGGCGCCGTTGCCGGCCTCGTCACCACAGGAACGAGCAGTGCAGAGGATGCCGCATCGTGTGCGCCCGAAATAAAGCCCGAACTCGTGGTCTCGAATATGTTCGAACTGATCGACCTGCTCAAGCAGGCTGACGCCGCGAAGGTTTAGCAACACTCCCGTAAGACAATCTCCCACAACGAAAAGGACCCCCTCATGAGCACATTTGACGGACACGTTGCCCTGGTTACCGGAGGCGGACAGGGCTTGGGAGCGACCATTGCCAAGGAGCTCGGCGCCGGGGGCGCTGCGGTCGTGGTTTCCGACATGAATCTCGCTACGGCAACCGCCGTAGCCGATGAGATTGTGACCACTGGCGGCAAGGCGATTGCCGTGAAGCACGACACCACGGTGGTGGCCGATCACGAGGCCGCGGTCAACGCCGCTGTGAAGGAATTCGGCAAGCTCACGCTGGCCGTCAACAACGCCGGCATCGGTGATCCCGCCGACTTCATGGGCAGCATGGACCTGGCGCAGTGGGACCGCATGATTTCGGTGAACCTCAGTGGCGTCGCCTACGGCATCCGTCACCAGATCCCCGCGATGCTGAAAAACGGTGGCGGTGCCATCGTGAACATGTCCTCAATCATGGGTTCCGTGGGAGCCGTTGGCGTGCCCACGGGCTATGTGGCCGCCAAGCACGGTGTGGTGGGTCTGACCAAGAACAGCGCACTCGAGTACGCCAAGGAGGGCATCCGCATCAACGCCGTGGGGCCCGCCTTCATCAAGACGCCCCTGCTCGACAACCTGCCCGATGAGGCCCTGCCCGTTCTGGCCGCCAGCCACCCCATGGGTCGCTTGGGTGAGCCCGAAGAAGTCTCGGCACTCGTCTGCTTCCTGCTCTCAGACCGCGCCAGCTTTCTGACCGGGGCGTACTACCTCGTCGACGGCGGTTACACCGCTCAGTAACTATTCGACGAGCCGGAGCCGGTTACAAACGAAAACCCGAATCGCCATTGATTCGGGTTTCGTCGTCTATAAGGCCAGAGCTATGAGCGACGACGCCCGCGCGCCATGAACGGAATCATGATGGAGAGCGTGAAGAGGATGATGCCACCAGTAAACACGAGCCCCTCATAGCCAGGCACGTTGAAGGCTTGAGCCATGACGTACCAGCTCGCCAAGAAGAGAATCATGCTGATGACGAAGATGAGAACGCGCATGGTGTGTCTTTCTGTTGAGGAGGTGTTTTTAGTATGACATTCGGATGGGTAAGTGCAAGTTAGCGAGGGCTAGGCCTGCGCCCGTTCGAGCACGAGTTCGCGCACACGAGCGGCGTCAGCCTTGCCCTGCATTGCCTGCATGACGGCACCGATGACGGCTCCTGCAGCCTGGACTTTGCCCTCGCGGATCTTTTCGAGCACGTCCGGTTGAGCAGCGAGTGCTTCGTCAATGGCGGCAATCAGCGGGCCGTCATCGCTGACGACGGCGAGACCCTTGGCGTTGACAATCTCTCTCGGTGACCCCTCTCCGGCAATCACCGCTTCGAGAACCTGACGGGCCATGCGGTCGTTGAGCACACCTTCGTCGACGAGGGCTTGCACCTCGGCCACCTGAGCGCCGGTAATGAGCTCGGTGGGTTCGCGGTCGGCGGCGTTAGCGATGCGAGCGATCTCGCCGGTCCACCACTTGCGTGC
>CAIOGW010000140.1 GCA_903857985.1 uncultured Microbacteriaceae bacterium | reverse complement strand
TTGCATGGCATTAGTTCTAACACAGTGCAATGCACAGTGCAACAACCGATGTCGCGTGTTGGACAAAAGAAATCAGCCCCGGCCAGTTACGGCCGGGGCTGACTGCTGTTCGCGCTATTTACGACAGTGGATCGGACAGGAGCAGGTACAGCACTCAAATAGTGGTTCGTCATACCGCTGCGCGGAACCGTGACGCTGGCGCACCATGTACGCCGCAACCGACTCGCTGGTAATCAGTGCCCTGGTCCCGATCTTGACCCGCTGCAGGTCACCGGAGTTGATTAACTCGTACACGGTGGTCCGACTGATCCCACCGAGCACCGCCTGTGCGTCCTTGACGGACAGCAATCTACTGGGCCCAGCTTTCTCGTCAATCATGACGCTGACCTGCGCTTCTTTTCTGCCCGCGTTATACGCATCTGGTTTGCTTGCAGCAGCTTCCACACTTCGTGAGCTAGTTCCGGGTCATCGTCCAACAACTTGCCCACGATAGCCTCGGCTGAACTACGCTCATCGG
Source organism: uncultured Microbacteriaceae bacterium (assembly GCA_903857985.1). Taxonomy (GTDB): domain Bacteria; phylum Actinomycetota; class Actinomycetes; order Actinomycetales; family Microbacteriaceae; genus UBA963. Next base: position 3,811 of record CAIOGW010000140.1, on the reverse strand, counting down.
CCCACGACACCCGCCAAGTCTTGCGTTGATCAGCGCCCCGCGCATGTGCGGATAGTGGCGACTTGACCGGAACACTGACGCCCTTTGGGATTGAGTCCAGGTCGGAGAACTTCCCACCAGTCCATCCCAACTCGACTGAGTTTGCAACCAGATCGGTATTCAACGAGTCGGCTGCCTGATACTCCCTAGCCGCCTGTTCAAATGGCCGGCGCTTGCTGCGGTCGGCGCTGTCGTCCATGAGTGGCTGCAACGCTTTCGACCGCTTATTCCACGCCAAAACGCGGGCCGCATCGTCTTTACGGACACCAGTAGCGATCAGGAAGTAATCGAACTCCGCTGGCCGGAACCGGAAGTGGCCTGTCGCAAACGTGTACTCCCGCCACGCTTCCGATTCAGCGATATCAACAAAAGCATCAGCCAACTCGGCGATCCGCGTCAGGTTTTTTATCTTGCTGACGAATTGCGCGACAAGTTGCGCGTTCTTATCTACCTTCATGGTCATCCCCTCCTATCCGTCGAATCGTTTCGGCATCTTCTTGCCGGTGCGGCGACAGAACTCGGCCACCGTCTCCCGCGCGAAGTCCAGCGCCACCGCCAACTGATCCACCGTGGCGCTCTCACGGCCACCCTTCGGAATACCGGCGGCCTGGTTCACCTTCCATGCCAGCACCTGAACCGGATACTCCGACTCTGCGTTGTGCTTCCACCAGCCCTCGAGGACGCGGATGCGCTTTTGAAGCGTCTGCGCCCGCTCTTCGGTGGTGCGCTGCCGGGTTTTCACGTCGGCCATCATCGAGTCCACATCGGGAATGTCATCGAACGGGTGCTGCATCCTGAAATCGTTGAGAGCCACCAGAATCCTGGGTGCCAGCACTTCGGCGCCCGATACGTTTCGGGCCACCAGGGCGCTGACGAATACACTCAGATCCTTGACCGCAAAGCTGCTCAACGATTCATTGCCATCCGAGATAGTGACCCGCTGCTGTGACACTTCCTGAACCAGCACATCGAAACGCGGCCCCGGTGGTGGTGGCGGCGTCGGGCCAGGGATCGGCTCAAAAACCGCGCAGGCGCACTCGGTGCACGGCCCCAGCTCTGGGTGTGCGATTTCGTAATGCCCACACTGGCAGATCCTGCCCGGGGTGGCGGCCACCTCAGGGTTATATGCCGTCAAGTACTTGACCAGATGATCGACCAACTCGGGAATGTCGGGGATCACCACGGCAGCCGGAATTACGCCGTTCTGCCGCTCGTAGTCGGTCACCCGCATAGCCCTGGCGATGACCTGATAGATGTACATCTTGGTCAGCGTCCGCGATGCGTACCCGATAACGGCGATGTCTGGGCAGTCGTACCCTTCGCCGGCCATGCCGACGGTGCACAGTACGCCAACCCGCTTGCTGGTCTTGAACTTACGCAGCGTTTCGACAGCATTCGCGCCTTCATCGGACACGGCGATCTCGGCAAGTGGTGGCCAGCCGCGATTCTTCATCTGCCGGTCAACTTCGTCGCGAAATAGATACGCCTCCGGCTGCCCCGGGGCCACGATCAACGCCTTGGCATGGTGCTTGCCAAGGGCACGGTGGGCAGCCTCCAGTCGATCCAGAACAGCGGCGACGAACGCCACCCGGTAATCCTCAGACTGGGACAGGGCCACCATTGCCGCGCGTCCAGCTGGCTTCTCATCAAGATCGCAAACGTCGGTTTCGGTAACGACATCGGTTCGCGTGTCCGATACCTCAACCCTGGCGTTGAGCCTGTAGATATCTACTGGCCGCAGCTGGCCAAGCGCGATCAACTCTTGGGCGGATACGGTGTGATCGGCTTCCGCCTTGATCCTGCCGTCGCCGATATCAATGTAACGAACCGTTGAGATGCGTTCGTCTGCCTGTCCACCCGGCCGCTTCGGCGACCGCCATAGAGTGCCCGAAAGATTCAGCACACCGCGTACGGGAACGTCCTGATCGACCACGCCGGCGAGCTTCTTGACGTTCTTCGCCCAGGTCGCCGACTCTTTCATGTGCCGTTCGCCGACGTGGTGCACTTCGTCAAGGACGACCAGCGTCCGTCGGCCCTCTTTGTTGTCGCTCATGGTCTGGTGAATCTCCAGCGAGGACTCATTAAGCGACTGATAGGAGTTGACGACGCCATGCTGACCCGGGCGCTCGACGGTGGCGTTGCACTTCAGCTCCAGGTGCCGAGCCTTTTGCAGCCCTTCCGCCCACTGTTCGACCAGCGTCTTGCGCGGCACCAGGATCATCATCCTGTCGATGATGTCCAGGCCATGGAGGGCTTCAAACACTAAGCCGGCGAACGTGGTCTTGCCCGCGCCGGGAGCGGCTGACACGGTGGCGACCTGATCGTTGATGATGCGCCTAACGATCTTGCCGAGGGCTTCCTGCTGCCACTCGCGCGGCTGGAACCTGGTGTCCTTGAAGTCACCCGATCCCCAGGTCAGGTTGCAGGGCACGCACCACGCTTCCATGTTCTCGGGGATCGCGGGGCCGTGGTTCTTATGGGAACGCAGGTGTGCGGCGTGGAAATAGTCGATGGTGATGGGGTCACCACACTTCTGGCATTGGCCGTCTGAGCGCAGGAAGATTGCTTCCCGCTCTGTGCGTGACAGTTTGCGTCGATCTGACATGATGAACATGCCTCCTTACTGGCGTTTGTGGGGCTCAGGAACAGGTGCGGATGACAGTCCGCACCTGTTTTTTGTTTACTCTCGGGACGGTACACCTGACGGCTGTGTATTGCAACGTACGGCTGCTTACAGCGTTGGTTGTGTTGCATAGCGCTAGTTACGCCGATTCCACGTGTGTCCACGTGTGCCCACGTGTGTCCGTACCGCAACACCTATTGCACCCTATCCCCACCCTGTGCAACACTCTGTGCATGACTGTTTCCTATATCGGCGGCGGCACAACCCATATCCCCCAGTGGGACATGCAAGACCGGCTCGCCAAAAGCCTCAGGGACTCCAAGCTGTCCGTCGGCGACGCGGCCGGCTACTTCGACGTTCACCGCAACACCGTGTCGGGCTGGCTCCATGGCCGCATCAAGCCGGACACTCGCACCCTCAAGCTGTGGGCGTTCATGACCATGTCACTCACGGCGGAGAACGGGCTCTCGAACGAGAGGAAGGTCACGCCGCTCAGGATGCGGAGCGAGAAGCGGAAGACCACGAGCATCGCCGATTCGGGGGGGTTCAGGTGGCTGATCTGGATCGTGAGCGTGTCGCCCGGCAGGTACGGGACGTCCGGCTCGAGGAGCTCGACCGCCGCCAGCCAGGACTGGGTCGGCGGGCAGAAGACCAGGGGGCCTGGCGAGAGCGTGACGTTGCCCTCGAGCGGCCTCGGAGCGCCCTTCCAGGTGAGCGACACGCGGACCATGACGGGCATGAGGGGGCAGAAGGACGTGATGCGACACATGCCGATCGGGACTTTGGCGTTGGGATCCTGCGGGAGCCGGCTGCAGCCCGTGCGCGAGAGCACGTCCTGTCCGAGGGGGTCCAGGATGCTCATGGTCGCGCTGGCGTCGGTCAGGTCCGTGAGCATGCCCCCGTCGGCATCCGCGAGGGTGAACAGGACCCCGAACCCTTGTCCCCTGCGCTGACACAGACCGGGGTAGAAGGTCGTGTTGTACGGGATGACCCTCAGGGCGACAGGGCGTTGAAGCGTGCCCACCGGCGTGCTCCAGACACGGGTCAGGGACGGATTCTCGGCGACGAAGAGCGCAGACATGCAGGTGGTCCTGCGCTGCAAGAGGACGTAGGAGGTGGACACGCTCCCGGGAGAGGGCGAGGCCGCAG
>CAIOGW010000139.1 GCA_903857985.1 uncultured Microbacteriaceae bacterium | reverse complement strand
GAGTGTTCTCTCGAACTGACCCATGTTCTCGGTGTTGATGCGGAAGTAAGCCTGGAGGGGAATCTCGACGTGAACGCCCTTGGGAACGTAAACGAACGAACCGCCCGACCACACCGCGCTGTTGAGGGCCGAGAACTTGTTGTCGCCGGCTGGAATGACCGTTCCGAAGTACTCTTCGAAGAATTCGGGATGTTCCCGCAGCGCGGTGTCGGTGTCCATGAAAATGACTCCCTGGCGCTCCAGCTCTTCGTTGATCTGGTGGTAGACCACTTCCGACTCGTACTGGGCCGCAACACCGGAGACCAGGCGTTGCCGCTCTGCCTCGGGAATTCCCAGACGCTCATAAGTGGTCTTAATGTCGTCGGGAAGGTCGTCCCACGTTTGCGCCTGTTGCTCGCTGGCGCGCACGAAGTACTTGATGTTGTCGAAATCGATGCCCGTGAGGTCAGCACCCCAGGTCGGCATGGGCTTGCGACCGAAGAGGCCGAGGGCTTTGAGGCGCGCAGCCAGCATCCATTCAGGCTCTGACTTGAGCGCACTGATGTCGCGAACGACTGCCTCTGAGAGCCCGCGACGCGCACTCGCGCCGGCAGCATCAGTGTCGTGCCAGCCAAACTCGTAAACTCCGAGCGTGTCGAGTTCGGGGCGATTGATCAAAATGTCCGACATGGTTTCCTCTCGCTGTGCAAACGCGTGGTTGAGGGGTAACTATTCCTGTCTACGGGATAACCCCGTGACCGTGTGTTCACACACACCGGAACTCTTAGACTTTGTAATGACGTTGCACAGGTTTCCCATGGCGACTGCCCTTACGCTCATCATTGAGAAACCGGAATACCGATTGCACTGCTAGGGGTAAGTCTAGCCTTACCACCCGGCTCGTGGCAGATGAGAGCTAAGAGAGAACGATGATTCGACAACGGCTCTTTGGCTGGATTCCCACAGACGCCACGCGTTCCGTTCGTGTCGCCGGTTGGATAAATCTCGCCGTCAACGTGGGGATCGTTGTTACCGGCGGCGCCGTCCGCCTTACGGCGAGTGGCCTCGGTTGTCCCACGTGGCCGAGTTGCACTGCGGAATCCCTTGTCAATACTCCCGAGATGGGTATTCACGGGGTAATCGAGTTTGCCAACCGTGTCCTCACCTTTTTGCTTGTGATCGCAGCTTTGGCCACGTTTATCTTGGTTGTCCGAATGCGCCGTCGTCGGCCCGCCCTCTTTTGGCTTGCGCTGTTCGTAGGCATAGGTATTCCGGTGCAGGCTGTAATTGGCGGGATTTCGGTGCTCGTCCAGCTCAATCCTTACGTGGTGGGCCTTCACTTTGTGGTCTCTGCCGGAATCATTGCCCTCTGCAGCGTTTTTGTCTCTCTGCTGTACCCAAAAACCGCTGAAGGACGCCCACCGGTGCTTCTACGCGTACTCGTGGCGCTCGTGATTTCGTTTCAGACCGCCACTGTCCTCCTGGGCGTACTGACAACGGGATCTGGACCTCACGCCGGCGATGCTGACGCCCCACGAAACGGCCTTAACAGCGACCTGCTGCAACACCTGCATAGCATTCCGGCATACACCGCCGTCGGTCTGACTGTTCTGGCGATCGCCGTGGCGTGGTTCGCGCGCCGTGGCGTCCTCGTGCGCCTTCTGGGTGGGCTCCTGCTCGTCAACGCCATTCAGGTGATTGTGGGGGTTGTGCAGTCGCGAACGGGTCTCCCTCCCCTTTTGGTCGGCATCCATATGTTTCTGGCGTGCATTATCGTCGCGCTGATGATCTCAGCGGCAACGACCTTTCGGCAGGGCTCGGAACGTCTGACGTAACGCGAGCATTTGACCGTCTCCTAGAGAGCAGGTATTGGAATACGCCACAGTGCGTCGATAGCGACGGCGACGAAAAGCATCGCCAAATAGGCATTTGAGTAGTGAAAAAGGCGCATGGGTGACACATCGGCCCGACTCACTGCGCGAGCGAAGAGGCGATGACTCTCCACTACAAAGGGAACGCCGAGTGCGAGAGCCATGACGACGTATAAGACGCCCATGTTCGCAATCAGTATGAGGAGAAGTGACGCCGCGAGGGTTGCCCACGCGTACAAAACGATTTGCAGAGCTACCGTGATGGGACCGCGAACGACGGTGAGCATCGGAATCTCTGCGCTTCGATAGTCGTCGCGGTACTTCCAGGACAGCGGCCAGTAGTGAGGAGGTGTCCACAGGAAGATGATCAGAAACAAGACAACGGGAGTCCATGAGAGCGTGCCCGTCACGGCAGCCCAGCCAATGAGCACGGGAAAACCGCCCGCTGCTCCTCCCCAGACAATGTTCTGTGGTGTGCGCCGTTTAAGAATCAGGCTGTAAACGATGACGTAGAAGGCAATGGCAGCGAGCGAGAGTGCAGCTGCGAGCCAGTTCGTGAGGAGTGCGAACCACAGTGTGGACACCACAGCAAGCACACTGGCAAAAATCACCGCTTCACGGGTAGACACCTCTCCGGTGACGAGCGGCCGGCCTTCGGTGCGACGCATGAGTCGATCAACATCCCTATCGATGATGCAATTAAATGCTCCCGCCGAGCCCGCGCTCATTGCACCACCGACGAGCGTAATCACCACGAGGAGAAGATTGGGCAATCCACCTTGCGCCAAAAACATGGTGGGAACGGTCACAGCGAGAAGGAGCTCCATGACACGGGGTTTGGTCAGCGCCACGTATGCTGCTAGCTTCCGACGAACGCCAACGCGCGACGATCGAGGCGATGCCATCACGGATACGTGCATGTCGTCCCATTTCCCAGAAGCCTATTAGCGAGATTCTAAACGACCGACCTTGCGAGACCATGGACGCGACCCCAGTGTGACCTCGGTGGAACGCCCGGTGCTCCGTGACGTGCAGCAAGGCGGTCTTCTATACTGGGAGCGCAATAGAGCGTGTCTGTGAACCTCCGACGAGCGGACAACGGAGGCTTTCTTCGATAAGAAAAGTTCAACGATTTCCATTGTCTCGAAGGGACACACACATGGTTTCGGGCACTCTCCGAAAGACTCTGACATCACCTCACAGGAATAGGCCCCACGCATGACGGCGCTCGATTGGAATGAACGTGACGACCTGGCTGTAAACACGGCCCGTGTCCTGGCTGCCGATGCCGTTGAAAAGGTGGGCAACGGTCATCCGGGCACTGCCATTAGTCTCGCTCCAGCCGCTTATCTTCTTTTCCAAAAGGTCATGCGACGTGACCCCGCCGACGATACGTGGGCGGGACGCGATCGCTTTATTCTTTCCGTTGGTCACAGCTCACTCACTCAGTACGTTCAGTTATACCTTGGCGGTTACGGTCTCGAGCTCGACGACCTCAAGGCGCTGCGCACGTGGGGTTCGCAGACTCCGGGGCACCCTGAGTATGGACACACTGCGGGTGTCGAAATCACGACGGGACCGCTGGGCCAGGGTTTGGCTTCGGCTGTTGGTTTTGCCTACGCCGCGCGCTTCGAACGCGGGCTCTTTGATCCCGAAGCCGCTGCCGGCACGAGCCCCTTCGACCACTTCGTTTATGTCATCGCAGGTGATGGCGATCTCCAGGAGGGTGTCACTGCAGAGGCTTCGTCCCTGGCCGGACACCAGCAATTGGGCAATCTCATCGCGATCTATGACAGCAATCAGATTTCTATTGAAGACGACACCAAGATTGCTTTTACCGAGGATGTTCAACAGCGTTACGCGTCTTACGGCTGGGACGTGCGTGTTGTTGACTGGAAGAAGTCAGGTGACTACGTCGAAGACGTTCCGGCACTCCACGCTGCCATCATGGCCGGCCAAGCTGAGACATCTCAGCCAACGCTCATTATCCTCAAGACCATCATCGGTTGGCCCAGCCCCGGCAAGCAAAACACGGGAAAGATTCACGGATCCGCACTCGGCGCTGAGGAACTCTCCGGTCTTAAGCGCGCCGTGGGTTTCGATCCGGAGAAGTTCTTTGAGGTGTCCCCAGAAGTCATCACTCACACACGCCAAGCGCGTGACCGTGGCGCAGCAGCTCGAGCTGAATGGCAGACGTCCTTTGACTTATGGGCCGCGGCCCACCCCCCTCAGAAGGCGCTTTTCGACCGACTAGAAGCCGGCACGCTTCCCGAGGGCATCGATGACGTTCTGCCCGTTTTCGAAGGGAACTCAGAGGTGTCGACCCGTGCGGCGTCGGGCAAAGTGATCAACGCCCTCGCCGGTGTCATGCCCGAACTGTGGGGTGGTTCAGCCGACCTCGCCGAATCAAACAACACCACGATTGATGGCGCGCACTCGTTTGTTCCGGCTCAGTGGTCGACACACGAGTGGACCGGCGAGCCTTACGGTCGCGTTTTGCACTTTGGTATTCGTGAGCACGCTATGGCGGCAATCCTGAACGGAATCGTTCTTCACGGTAAAACGCGACCCTTTGGCGGCACGTTCCTGATCTTCAGTGACTACATGCGCCCGGCTGTTCGCCTCGCTGCCCTGATGAAGGTACCGTCCATCTTTGTGTGGACACACGACTCTGTGGCCCTCGGTGAGGATGGCCCTACCCACCAGCCCATCGAACAATTGGCCACGCTGCGAGCGATTCCCGGTCTCGACGTTGTTCGCCCGGCTGACGCGAACGAGGTCGCCTACGCCTGGAAAACCATGCTGGAGCGTCGAAACGGACCGGTTGGCATAGCGCTCACGCGTCAGAACATCCCTGTCTTCGCTCGCGGGGCGGGCGAAGCCACGTCGACCGAGTTTGCTCACGCGTCAGCGACAGCCAAAGGCGCTTATGTGCTTGTCGACTGTGAGGGCACACCCGATGTCCTTCTGCTCGCGACGGGCTCGGAGGTTCAGTTGGCTGTGGCCGCACGTGAAGAACTTGCCGCCGACGGAATCTCTGCGCGCGTCATATCCGCTCCGTGCTGGGAGTGGTTCCTGGAGCAGTCAACGGAATATCAGGAAAGCGTTATTCCTCAGGCCGTTTCGGCTCGAGTGAGCGTGGAAGCAGGATTGTCACTTTCCTGGGAAAGATTCCTGCGTTCTCGAGGACGTGCCGTTTCCCTTGAGCACTTCGGAGCATCCGCCGACTACAAGACGTTGTTCCGTGAGTTCGGAATGACGACCGAAGCCGTTGTCGCCGCCGCGCGCGAATCCATTGCGGACGCTTAGCGACACATCACGGACAGCACACCTCCTTCCCCACAATTGACAGACAAAGGATCAACGTGACAACTCCCACCGCGCAGCTCTCAGACGCAGGTGTCAGTATCTGGCTCGATGACCTTTCGAGAGAGCGCATTACTTCTGGCTCCTTGGCGTCGCTTGTTGAGACGCACGATGTGGTCGGCGTCACGACGAACCCTACGATCTTCGCCGCCGCGCTCACCGATGGTCAGTCTTATGCGCAACAGGTGAGTGAGTTGGCCAAAGCAGGTGTGGGCGCGGATGAGGCCGTTTTTCAGATCACAACGCGCGACGTCGCCTCTGCCTGCGATATTTTCGAGCCGGTTTTTAACAGGACGCTGGGAATCGATGGTCGCGTATCGATCGAAGTCTCCCCTACGCTCGCTCATGACACGCCAGGAACGGTTGCAGAAGCAAAACGGCTGTGGCACGAGATGGGCAAATCCAACGCTCTCATCAAGATCCCCGCAACACTCGCCGGCCTGGACGCCATCACTGACGTTATCGGCGCGGGTATTTCTGTTAATGTCACGCTAATTTTTAGTCTTGATCGTTACGCTGCGGTCATTGACGCCTACCTGGCTGGACTCGAAAAGGCCCAATCTGCTGGCATCAATCTCTCCACGATTCACTCAGTTGCCTCGTTCTTTGTTTCACGAGTTGATACGGAGATTGATAAACGGCTGGACGCACTCGGAACAGATCACGCACGCTCCCTGATGAGTACTGCCGGCTTGGCAAACGCTCGTCTCGCCTACGAACTTTTTGAACGCACCTTCGAGCGCCCGCGAGCGACCAGTTTGCTCGCCTCCGGAGCAAACCCTCAGCGCCCCCTCTGGGCCTCAACAGGGGTCAAGGATCCGAATCTGCCGGACACGCTCTATGTAACCGGGTTGGTAGCGGCGGGCGTGGTGAACACCATGCCCGAGAAGACGCTCCTGGCGACCTTTGACCACGGTGTCGTAACGGGCGACACAATTACACCCCACGTTGCTTCGGCACACGAGTTCTTTGGGCAGTTAGCCGCTGCCGGTGTCGACATTGACGATGTGACAGACCAGCTTGAGCGCGAAGGCGTAGACAAGTTCATTGTGTCGTGGGGAGAACTCCTCGACACCGTTACCGCAGCTCTGGAGGCTCATCGATGAATTTTCGCGTGCACGTTTCAGGAACAACCAAGGACTTTGTCGATAAGACCCTTCCGGGGCTCATCTCGAACTTTGTTGCGTCCCGCATCACTGACCAAGACCCCACGCTGTGGGGTAAGGCTGCCGAATCCGAAGCTGCCATTCGCCTCGGCTGGGTTGAATCCGTAAACGCCTCTCGACCGCTCGTTACCGAAATTGACCAATTGCGCTCACAACTTCACGCTGCCGGGGTCATGCACATTGTGCTTTCCGGAATGGGTGGCTCTTCCTTGGCTCCCGAGGTCATCGCCCAGACGGCTAACGTCGAACTCACGATTCTCGACGCAACGCATCCCGGCCAGGTCGCGGCTGCCCTCGCAGACCGCCTCGCCTCCACAGCCCTGGTGGTGAGTAGCAAGTCCGGCTCAACGGTCGAGACAGACAGTCACCGAAGAGTATTTGCCGCGGCCTTCGAAGCCGCCGGGATTAATCCTGCCGACCGCATCATTGTTGTTACCGACCCCGGTTCTCCGCTCGATACTTTTGCTCGCGCAGCCGGTTACCGAGTCTTTAACGCTGATCCCCACGTGGGTGGACGCTTCGCGGCACTGACGGCGTTTGGGCTCGTTCCGGCCGGGCTCGCCGGTGTCGACATCGGTGAGCTGTTGGACGAGGCGGCAGCAGCTTCCCTTGAACTGGCCATTGACCATCCGGAAAACCCCGGACTCATTCTCGGTGCGGCTCTGGTTGCCGGCATGCCCGATCACAACAAGTTGGGACTTGTCTCAGACGGAACGCACATTGTGGGTCTCCCCGATTGGACAGAACAACTCATCGCAGAGTCGACAGGAAAACAGGGAACGGGACTGCTTCCGGTAGTTCTCGATACCGTTTCTCATGAGCTTGCGTCTGTCCCAGCGGACATGCTCATTGTTCGACTGGTTGATGACGCTTACGCACATCACGTGCTGAAACGCAATCGCCACGACGGAGAGATTCTGATTTCGGGCACTCTCGGGGCCCAGTTCTTGGCGTGGGAGTACGCCACCGTCGTTGCCGGCATGCTGCTGGGCATTAACCCGTTTGATCAGCCGGATGTTGAATCGGCAAAGTTGGCTGCCCGTGGCTTGCTGGATTCTCGTCCCGCGCCCACTTCGGCGGCATTCACCGATGGAAATATCGAGGTTCGAGCTCACGGAGACTTTCTGGACACGTCCAGCACCGCGCGTGAGGCGATCACAGCACTACTCGGGACGCTCGACAAAGACGGGTATGTCGCCGTGCAGGCATACGTCGACCGCGTCATGCTCCCGCAGACCGCCGGCGTCCGCGATCTCGTAGCTCGTCGTGCGTCACGACCGGTCACCTTCGGTTGGGGTCCGCGCTTTTTGCACTCGACCGGACAGTTCCACAAGGGTGGTCCCGCCGTGGGTGCGTTCATCCAGATTTTGCAAACGACCGACGCGGATGTTTCCATCCCCGAGATGCCGTTCAGCTTTGGCCAGCTCATTTCCGCCCAGGCTGCTGGGGATGCCGACGTTCTGGCTGCACTCGGTCGCCCGGTCTTGACGCTTACCCTGACGGGACGCAACCCAGACCTCACCGCGCTCTTCGAGGCCTTTAACTAGCCCATGCCTCGGGAAGAACTACCCCTCTTTGAGAATCCCCTGAGGAGTGTCGAAGACCGGCGCCTCACTCAGATCGCAGGACCCTGCGGACTGATTATTTTCGGCGTCACGGGCGACCTGTCGCGCAAGAAGTTGATGCCGGCAGTCTACGACCTCGCCAATAGAGGCCTTTTGCCACCCGGATTCGCCCTTATCGGTTTTGCCCGTCGCGACTGGGCGGACGAAGACTTTAAGCAGGTGGTGCACGACTCTGTTCGCGATCACGCGCGCACAGAGTTTCGCGAGGAAGTCTGGGATCAGCTAGCCAAGGGCATTCGTTTCGTTTCCGGGGAATTTAACGATGACACGGCGTTTGAGCGCTTGAAGAAAACTATTGCCAAACTCGACACCAAGATGGGAACGATGGGTAACCACGCGTTCTACCTGTCTATTCCTCCCCGCTCGTTCCCCGTCGTAACGGAGCAACTGAAGCGATCCGGACTGGCGGATCCGGCGCCTGAGCAGTGGCGCCGCGTCGTCATCGAGAAGCCCTTCGGCAGTGACCTCACAACGGCGCGCGAATTGAACGACGTCGTTGAGTCGGTTTTCCCCGCCGATTCGGTCTTTCGCATTGATCACTATCTTGGTAAGGAGACCGTCCAGAACATCCTGGCTCTGCGTTTTGCCAACCAACTCTTCGAACCTCTGTGGAATGCGGAACACGTCGACCATATTCAGATCACGATGGCTGAAGACATTGGTGTCGGTGGCAGAGCTGGCTACTACGACGGCATCGGTGCGGCGCGCGACGTCATTCAGAACCACCTCCTTCAACTTCTCGCCCTGACAGCGATGGAAGAACCCATTTCTTTCCACGCTGACGACCTGCGTGCCGAGAAGGAAAAGGTACTCGCAGCAGTTCGACTGCCAGCAGATCTCGCTACAGCAACCGCGCGGGGCCAGTACGCGGGCGGTTGGCAGGGTGGCGAGCGGGTCGTTGGATTTCTCGACGAAGAGGGCATGAACCCGCAGTCGCAGACCGAGACGTATGCGGCGATGCGCCTCGACATTGGCACCCGACGCTGGGCGGGTGTTCCGTTCTATCTGCGTGCCGGCAAACGATTGGGTAGGCGCGTCACTGAAATCGCCGTGGTCTTCAAGCGCGCACCGCAGTACCTGTTCTCCGAACACCAAACGTCGGCTGTCGGACAGAACGCTCTCGTCATTCGTGTTCAGCCGGATGAGGGCGTGACAATTAGGTTTGGTTCCAAGGTGCCGGGCGCCGGCATGCAGGTGAGAGACGTAACGATGGACTTTGGCTACGGACACGCGTTCACCGAGGCGAGCCCCGAAGCCTATGAGCGTCTCATTCTCGATGTTCTCTTAGGCGATCCCCCGCTCTTTCCCCGCCACGAAGAGGTTGAGCTCAGCTGGAAAATCCTTGACCCGATTGAACAATTCTGGGCTACGCAGGGGCAACCGGAACAGTACGCTTCGGGAAGTTGGGGGCCAACGAGTGCCGACGCCCTGATGGCTCGCGACGGTCGTGCCTGGAGGCGCCCATGATTTTCGAGATGCCAGACACGAGCACGGCCAAGGTTTCTAAATCCCTCGTGAGCATTCGAGAAGAGGGAGGTGCCGTGGCGTTGGGCCGCGTGCTCACCCTCGTCATTTCGACAGCACCCGGTCAAGAGGAAGATGCCATTGCGGCAGCTAACGAGGCCTCGCGTGAACACCCCATGCGCGTCATTGTCGTGAGCGTCCCTCGCGAAAGCACGAACATTGCCAACCGACTCGACGCTGAGATTCGCGTGGGCGGCGACGCCGGCGCGAGCGAGGTCGTTATCCTACGTGCGTTCGGCGAAGTGGGAAGCGATGAACGGGGACTGGTGACAGGCCTGCTCCTTCCGGACACTCCGGTGGTGGTCTGGTGGCCTAACGAAGCGCCACCTGTTGTGTCCCAGAGTCCGCTTGGCCTGATGGCCCAGTGTCGGATCACGGATGCAGGCAGCTCCCCCCAACCGATGGATCGCCTCGGTGAGCTCTCTGTTACCTACTCCCCGGGTGACGCAGATTTTGCCTGGACCCGTATCACACCCTGGCGGACGCAATTGGCCGCTGCGCTAGACCAACCACCTCACGAGACCATAACCGGCGTGTCACTCTCCATGTCGTCAGACTCCCCCAGTGGTCAGATGCTCGCCGCGTGGTTATCACTTCGTCTTGGAGTTGATGTATCCATCGAGTTGACTAACCACGCGTCCGATGGCGGGTCAATACACCGTGTGGCGCTAACCCGGGCTTCCGGCGACATCGTGCTCACACGAATCAATCAGAAGGTTGCGCGAATCGAGCAGCCGGGCCAACCAAGCCACGACATCTCGTTCAGTCGACGATCTCTGCGCGACTGCCTCGCTGAGGAGCTGCGTCGCCTGGACCCGGATGTAGTCTACGGTGACGTGGTCACACGGGGTCTTCCCTTAGTGTCGAAAGTCTAAGCCGTGTCAACGCGTACGCTCATCGTTCTTGCCGAGAAGGTGAACGTCATTGAGCGAGTGGCGCATGATGCGCGCCGTCTGTTGGTGGCCACTCTTGCCGAGTCGTCGTTCGCTCACATCGCCTTGACCGGTGGAACTGTCGGAATCGGTGTCCTTAACTTTCTCGGAGCTCATGACGGCGACGTGCCCGAGGGGGAACGTGTTGACTGGTCACGTGTGCACGTGTGGTGGAGCGATGAACGATGGGTTCCGGCTAGCCACGCCGACCGAAACGACGTCCAGGCGGAGGCTGCCTTTCTCGGCGCACTCTCCTTCGACCCGATAAACATTCATCGCCTTCCCGCTTCAGATTCGGGAATGACTCTCGACGAGGCCGCAGAACAATACGCGCATGAACTGACAGAGCAGTTTCCCCGACTTGCCACCGACGGCCCAATCACTGCTCGCGCTCGAGAATTTGCTTTCGACCTCCTACTCCTGGGGGTCGGCCCCGACGCTCATATTGCCTCGTTGTTTCCAGGACGTTCGGAAGGGTTGACGACCTCGACAACAGTCATCTCTGTTCGGGACTCTCCGAAGCCGCCATCCGAACGACTGTCACTTACTTTGGGGGCTATCAACTCCGCGACGCACGTGTGGTTGGTCTCAGCAGGTGTTGATAAATCCGGAGCCCTACGCCGAGCTATGGGTGATCCCGACTTCTTGATCGCTCCGGCTAGTGCGGTTCAGGGCCGGCTAGAGACGCGGGTCTATTGCGACAAAAACGCCGACCCAAGCGACAGTGATTAAGGCCGAGGTCAGCCAGAAATGCGCGACTAGGTCTTAGCAGTTCCGCGACGCACGCGAAGTTGGTGCAGTGCATCCTCAAGAATTTGTTGCGCCTCTTCGGGAGAACGACGCTCTTTGACGTATGCCAAGTGAGTCTTGTACGGTTCAGCTTTCGCCATCTGAGGCGGGGCGTTTTGATCGCGACCAGCCGGCAAACCCGAAGTCGGAGAATCGATAATCTCCGGGATTTCCTCTACGGGAAGATTAGCTGCGTAGTACCGCACCGTCTCATTGCCGAGAGCATCCCAATACGCTATGGCTACGCGCTCCGCGTGAACCCCGTGATCCTGCTCTCCCATTGGCCCTGCACCAACGCGCGAGCCACGAATGGCACTACCCCCGGCCACCTTCTAGGCTCCGGTGAAACGAGTGATCAGGCCAAGAACGACGATGCAGACGATCCAGATGATGCCGAGAATAATCGTGATTCGGTTGAGGTTGCGTTCA
Organism: uncultured Microbacteriaceae bacterium; assembly: GCA_903857985.1. Lineage (GTDB taxonomy): Bacteria > Actinomycetota > Actinomycetes > Actinomycetales > Microbacteriaceae > UBA963. The sequence goes on along the minus strand of CAIOGW010000139.1, from coordinate 8,610 downwards.
GCGACGCCAGAAGAGCCCAGACTCGACGTCACTCCGCCCCCGAACATGTCTGAGAGTCCGCCACCACGACCTTTGTGGAGAAGAATAAGTAGCGTCAAGAGGAGACTGGTGATTCCCAGGATGACCTGAAGCGCAATTTGGAGTATTTCCATGGAAAAACCTTGATTTCGTGAACGAGAATAAAAAGCCTGACGTAAGTCTACCGGACTAAACCGCGTGCTTAAGGAATCGGCAGATACTCGAGAACTCGATGACATCGAGGCTCGCTCCCCCAACGAGTGCACCGTCAACATCGGGTTGACGCATGAGGGCTGAAATGTTAGAAGACGTGACGGATCCCCCATAGAGAATGCGCGTGGCATCTCCGCTGTCAAGGCCCCACGTTTCCGTGAGTGCAGAACGAAGCGCCGCACACACCTGTTGCGCCTGGTCTTCGGTAGCAGCCTTACCGGTTCCAATTGCCCACACCGGTTCATAGGCAACGACAATTTCTGCCGGGGACAATCCGTCGATTGCCGCGCGCAACTGGGCTACCGGAAGACTGCTGGGGCCGAACTGGGCAAGATCTGCCTCGGTCTCCCCCACGCAAACGATGGGCGTCAAGTCATTTCGAATTGCCGTCGCAACTTTGGCGCGGACAACGTCGTCGGTCTCAGCGTGGTATTGCCGGCGTTCTGAATGCCCAATGATCACGTAAGTGGAACCGAGAGCTCGCAGGAACGCGCCGCTGATCTCACCGGTGTATGCGCCCGCATCGTGTGCCGATAGGTCTTGACCTCCGTAAACGAGATCGAACTTGTCACCCTCAACGAGATTCTGGATGCTTCGCAGATCGGTAAACGGCGGAATGACTGCAACCTCCGTCGTGGCGTAATCGTGGCGAGCGTCCCGGAGTGTCCAGGCAAGTTTCTGCGTGAATGCTATTGCTTGCAGGTGATCAAGGTTCATCTTCCAGTTGCCCGCGATGAGTGGGCGCCTATCTACTGCCATCCGAGTGCCTCCAGGCCGGGTAGTTTCTTGCCTTCCAAAAACTCAAGACTCGCGCCGCCACCAGTGGCGATGTGCCCAAAGTCACTATCGGCGAAACCAAGTGTTCGAACGGCCGCGGCACTGTCGCCACCGCCAACGACGGAAAACCCGGACATGTTAGCAAGGGCCGTTGCGATGCTGAGAGTACCGTTGGCAAACGCGGGCATCTCGAAAACTCCAGCCGGTCCGTTCCAGAACACAGTTTTGGAAGCTGCAATGTGTGCGGCAAACGATTCTGCTGCCGCGGGGCCGATATCTAGACCGATTCCTGCGTGGCCAAAGGGAGTTTCTTCAATACTGTCTGCTGACACCACAACGAAGTCTGCGTCGGCTGAGAAGCCACTGGCCACAACGATATCTTCGGGGAGAACGATCGAGACACCAAGTTCCTTGGCCTGCGCTAAGTACGAGCGACAAGTCTCAATTTGGTCGACCTCGAGAAGGCTCGAGCCCACGGAATGCCCTTGCGCAGCGAGGAACGTGTACAGCATCCCGCCCCCGATAAGAATATTGTCGACGCGCGGCAGAAGGTGAGAAATCACACCCAACTTGTCGGATACCTTGGAGCCTCCCAAAACAATGGTGTACGGTCTCTCGGGTGATGACGTCAGCCGCTCAAGGACACTTAATTCCTTCTCAATGAGAAGACCGCCGGCACTGGGCAAGTCGCGTGCCAATTCGTAGACGCTGGCTTGCTTACGGTGCACAACGCCAAAACCGTCTGAGACGAAGGCATCCCCCAACGCTGCCAGTTGAGCGGCGAACACCTCCCGCTCGGACTGGTCTTTCGCCGTCTCAGCCGCGTTGAATCGAACGTTCTCGAGCATGACGACGTCGCCGTCGCCCATGCGAGCGGTGGCAGAACGCGCAGACTCCCCAACTGTGTCCGCAGCGAGAACAACTGATACTCCCAGGAGCTCGCCGAGGCGAGTTGCTACCGGCGCCAAACTAAAGCGGTCTTCGGGAGTCCCATCGGGTCGACCCAAGTGACTAATGATGACGACCCGCGCGCCGGCAGCGCGAAGACGAGAAATAGTGGGTAGGGATGCTCGAATGCGCCCGTCATCGGTAATGTTCACGCCGTCGAGGGGAACATTGAGGTCGCAACGTACGAGCACCTTCTTGCCACGAAGGTCGCCGAGTGAGTTAAGGGTGCGCAGTGTCATGGAATGTGAGGCGAACGGTCGGTGTTAGAAAAGAAGCGATGCGCTCCCGTGTGTTCGTGCGGCGTCAAATCGAGCCGACACGTCGGCCCAGTTAACGATATTCCAGAAAGCCGTCACGTAGTCGGCCTTCACATTTTTGTAATCAAGGTAAAAGGCGTGCTCCCACATGTCGAGGGTGAGCACCGGAATGCTCGCTGCAGCAATGTTTGACTGCTGATCGAACAGCTGCTCAATGATGAGGCGCTTTCCTACGACGTCGTAGGCGAGAAACGCCCAGCCCGAGCCCTGGATTCCCATTGCCGTTGCAGTGAAGTGCGCGTGGAACTTCTCGAAGCTGCCGAAGAATTCGTCGATTGCGGAAGCGAGCTCCCCCTCGGGACGTCCGCCCGCGTTGGGCGCCAAGTTCTTCCAGAAAATGGAGTGATTTGTGTGGCCGCCGAGGTGAAAAGCGAGATCCTTTTCGAGGCGGTTGACGTTGGCGAAGTCACCGGCGTCACGAGCCTCTGCGAGTTTGTCGAGTGTGGTGTTGGCACCAGCGACGTAGGCAGCGTGATGCTTACTGTGGTGCAGCTCCATGATGGTTGCACTGATGTGGGGGGCAAGGGCCGAGTAGTCGTAATCGAGCTCGGGAAGAACGTAAACGGGCACAGTTTGCTCCTTGGATATAGCGCTGTGTGGCGCTGAGGCGACGATGCTGTCAGTACTTAGTCTATGGTGCGCAGCAGAGCTACCCGACATCAAGATCGTCGGGCAGGTTCGCGTCCGTAGAAGGAATGCCGCGGTCTTTAGCCGTCTTGTCAGCCAACGCGAGAAGCCGACGAATGCGACCAGCGACGGCATCTTTGGTCATGGGCGGATCGGCAAAATGGCCAAGTTCGTCGAGCGAGGCTTCGCGATGATCAAGGCGAAGTCGACCGGCGTACATGAGGTGGTGCGGAATGTCGTCCCCCAGAATGTCGAGAGCACGTTCAACTCTCGCACACGCGGCAACGGCCGCCTGAGCACTGCGACGGAGGTTGGCGTCGTCGAAATTCACGAGACGGTTGGCCGTGGCGCGCACCTCACGTCGTGTGCGCAACTGTTCCCATAGGCCGATGCTGGTCGTTGCGCCCATGAGCGCGAGAAGGGCCGAAATAGCGTCATCTTCACGGACCACAACGCGGTGCACACCGCGCACCTCCCGTGCTTTGGCAGAGACTCCGAGGCGGTGAGCGGCCCCAACCAGGGCCATGGCCGCCTCATTTGTTGGGGCCACAACATCAATTGCCGCCTGTCGACCCGGGTCGGTGAGCGAGCCCGCAGCCAGAAACGCCCCCCGCCAAACGGCAGCCAGCTCATCAAGATTTCCGGTGGTCAGTCGATTGGGAAGGCCCCTGATGGGCCGACGACGTGCGTCAAGCAGGCCCGTCTGACGAGCCAACGTCTCGCCCTGTTCAACCACGCGTACCGTGAAGGTCGGTTCTCCCGATGCCACAGGGGCAAGACGACCCTCGCTCGCCAGACCGTAGATTTCCGAAATATCGCGACGTACGCGTGTGGCCAAGTCTTGATTATCGAGTTCTACCTCAACGGCGATGTGGCCGGAAATTGTGTGCAGCCCGCCAGCAAAACGCAATAGGGCACTGAGCTCCATTGCCCTCAGCGTCATTGCGTTCCCTACGATGCCGCGGAGTTCACTCTTGACGGCAGCGGTGAGATTGGTTGAAGACATGCCTACCCCTGCTACTCGCGGCCTAGGTCGCGATGTTTAACGCTTACGTCGAGGCCCGGAACCTCCCGCAGCATCGTTGCTAACGATTCTACGAGAGCGACAGACCGATGCTTGCCGCCCGTGCACCCGATGGCCAGTGTGACACGCTTCTTGTTCTCTCGCAGGAAGCCAGCCCAAACCGGAACAAGTGCTTTCGTATAAGCCTCAAGAAACTCGGTGGCGCCGGGGCTAGACATCACGAAGTCAGACACCGCCTTGTCGAGTCCATTGTGTGCACCCAACTCAGGTTCCCAGAAAGGATTGGGCAGGAATCGTGCGTCAGCCATGATGTCAACGTCGGTCGGAGTGCCGTATTTGTAACCAAAACTCTCCACGGTGACGCGCAGGTGTGACTGCTCAGGGCTCGAGAACATCTGCGCCACGGTCGTCGAGAGCTGGTGGATGTTCTTTTCTGTGGTGTCGATGATGACATCGGCATACTCTCGGACATCTGCCAACCGAACGCGCTCGGCTTCGATACCATCCAGGAGCGTTCCGTCACCCTGAAGCGGATGCGGACGACGAACGGACTCAAATCGCGTCACGAGTGCTGCGTCGGTGGCATCAAGGAAAACAACACTCACATCGGTGCCGATCCGCAGAGAAGCAACGATGTCCTTGAGGTCGGCAAAGAAACTGCCACTGCGCACGTCAAAGACAGCGGCGATGCGCGGCATGTTCGAACCGGCAGCAGAAGCCAACTCGATGAGGGGTCGCAACATGGCCGGAGGGAGGTTGTCGACAACGTACCAACCCATGTCCTCAAGCGACTTCGCGGCGGTCGAACGACCCGCTCCGGACATACCGGTGAGGATAAGAAGTTCTTGTGGAGTGTCAGGCATGTCGTTTCAGATTGTTTTGGCGGTTTGCGCCACTAGCCTACCGCGGGAGCCTCATCGGGGTTCAGGGTTTGGAAGACTGCTTGGGCAAGTTGAGGAGTGATTCCCGAGACGCCGCAGAGGTCATCGACGCCCGCGGCCTTGAGCTGGGACACGGAGCCAAAGTGACGAAGGAGGGCGGAGGCCTTCTTGTCGCCCAATCCGGGAACAGAAGTGAGCACCGTCGCAATGTCGCGTTTGCGCCGCTGACGTTGAAACGTAATGGCGAAACGATGCGCTTCGTCGCGGATGCGTTGCACCATGAAGAGTGCCTCAGACATGCGCGGCAGAATGACGGGGAAATCCGCGCCGGGGAGCCAGAGCTCTTCGAGTCGCTTGGCGATTCCGACAACGGGAATGGTGATGCCTTCTCGTGCGAGAACGGCTCGCGCCGCGTTTACCTGAGGAAGTCCGCCATCAACGATGAACAACCCCGGTGGATAGGCAAAAGATGACTTCTCGCCGTCGACAGGTTTGTGCGTGAGGTAGGCCACGCGGCGCGTGAGCACCTGCGCCATGGCATCGGTGTCGTCGCGAGCGTCGGCGAGGGCAAATTTTCGATAGTGAGCCTTGCGCGGTAACCCGTCTTCAAACACCACCATGGAGGCAACAATCTCTGTGCCCTGAAGGTGGCTGATGTCGAAGCACTCAATCCGGAGCGGTGGGCCACTCAATTCGAGGGCATCCTGAATGTCAGCCAGGGCTTGGCTACGCGTGCTGAAATCGTTGAGGCGGCGATTCTTGTACTGAATGAGTTGCTCACCCGCGTTCATGACGACCGTGTCCAGCAGACGTCGTGCGTCGCCACGCTGAGCTACCGTGAGTCGAACCGCAGCCCCTCGAGGCCTACCAAGCAGGTCACGTCGACGTTCGGTCAGCCACTGACTGAGCGCTGCGGTGTCGTCGGGCAGTTCGGGAAGAATTACCACGGGTGCTGGAATCTCATCGCTCGCAAACGCCTCACGGATAATGCTGTCAACAAGATCAGACCTGGTTACGTCTAGTTCGGTATCAACGGTCCACGCGCGCACGCCACGCACGCGACCTCCACGCACAATAAATTGTTGCACCGTGGCGCTGAGGTCGTCACGAGCAAAGCCGAAGACATCGGCATCAAGATCCTCCGTGAGCACGACCGCGCTCTTAGCGGCCACGGTAGTCAGCGCGTCGAGATTGTCACGAAAACGGGCTGCGGTTTCGTAGTCCTGCACGGCACTAGCGGCGACCATGCGATCGCGCATGTGTGCAATAAAGGTCTCGTTGTCCCCGCCCATAAACGATGCGAGTTCCTGAGCAATCGTGACGTGCTCAGCCGGCGTGACTCGACCGACACAGGGCGCCGCGCAGCGCCCAATGTCTCCAAGCAGACAGGGTCGATTCGTCTTGTGTGCACGCGCATAGACGCTGTCTGAACAGGTGCGCACGGGGAAGGGCTTGAGCAAGAGATCAAGACTCTCGCGAATCGCCCAGGTCTTGGTAAACGGTCCAAAGTATGTGGCCCCCGGAATGTTGCGACGCCTCGTCACGACCACGCGGGGGACCTCGTCATCGAGGGTGATGGCGAGGTAGGGATAAGACTTATCGTCGGTGAATTGAACATTAAAGGGAGGATCGAACTCCTTGATCCACGTGAACTCGAGTTGAAGAGCTTCAAACTCGCTCTTGACCACCGTCCACGTGACATCTTCGGCTGACGTCACCATTCGGCGGGTGCGGTTGTGTAACGAGGCGAGTGGCGCAAAGTACGACGTCAGTCGCGCGCGCAGGTTCTTTGCTTTACCCACATAGAGCACACGCCCGTTGGCATCGAGAAAGCGATAAACACCCGGCTGAGTCGGAATGTCACCCGTGGTGGGTCTAAAGGAGAGTTCGTTTGCCATGATTAGCGCTTGCGGTCAAAAAGCTCGCGCAGAAAAACAGCCGTGTGGCTTTGCGACGAACGTGCGACATCCTCGGGGGTTCCCGTCGCCAGAACCAGACCACCGCCGGATCCTCCCTCCGGTCCGAGATCAATAACCCAGTCGGCTGATTTGATGACGTCGAGGTTATGTTCGATGACGATGACGGAATTGCCCTTCTCCACCAGGGACTGCAGAACAATCAGAAGCTTGCGCACATCTTCGAAGTGAAGGCCCGTAGTCGGCTCGTCGAGCACATACACCGTGCGTCCATTCGAGCGGCGCTGCAATTCGGTTGAGAGCTTGACACGCTGTGCTTCACCACCGGAGAGCGTCGTCGCACTTTGACCGAGTCGGACATAGCCGAGACCGACATCGACGAGCGTCTTGAGGTAACGATGGATGGCCGAAATGGGTTCAAAAAACGCGGCAGCCTCACTAATGGGCATGTCCAAGACCTCGGAAATGTTTTTGCCCTTGTAACGCACCTGCAATGTCTCGCGGTTGTAGCGAGCTCCGTGACACACTTCACAGTCCACGTAAACGTCGGGTAAGAAGTTCATCTCGATTTTGATTGTGCCGTCTCCTGAGCACGCCTCACAGCGCCCGCCCTTGACGTTAAAGCTGAATCTCCCCTGCTGATAACCGCGCATCTTTGACTCAGACGTTTCGGCAAAAAGAGCCCGAATCTTGTCAAACACACCCGTGTATGTGGCCGGATTGGAGCGCGGCGTTCGACCGATGGGTGCTTGATCGACGTGCACCACCTTGTCGAGCTGCTCGATGCCCGTGATGCGCTTGTGCTTTGACGGCACGGACCTGGCGCCGTTGAGGGTATTGGCCAAAGACCGGTAAAGAATGTCGTTGACAAGAGAAGATTTGCCCGAACCCGAGACTCCGGTAACTGCGGTAAAAACTCCCAGTGGAAAATCAACATCAATGCCCTGCAGGTTGTTAGCCGCCGCACCCTCCACCCGAAGCACGCGGGCGGGGTCAACAGCGCGACGAGATTCGGGAACAGCAATCGAGATTCGGCCGGAAAGGTAGTCCGCTGTGAGCGACCGCGTGTTGGGGAGGAGATCGGCGACGCTGCCCGAATGAACCACCTCTCCCCCGTGCGTACCGGCACCCGGTCCGATGTCAACAATCCAATCGGCCGTGTGGATGGTGTCTTCGTCGTGCTCAACCACGATGAGTGTGTTACCGAGATCCCGGAGTTTTAGCAGGGTGTCGATGAGACGCCGATTGTCCCGCTGGTGCAGCCCGATGCTCGGCTCATCCAGTACGTAGAGCACGCCCGTGAGACCACTTCCAATTTGAGTGGCAAGTCGAATGCGCTGGGCCTCGCCCCCGGAGAGGCTTCCTGCCGCACGACCAAGAGTGAGGTAGGTCAACCCAACCTCGACCAGAAACGCGAGGCGCGCACGGATCTCACGAAGAACCTGGGCGGCAATGTGGGCGTCGCGCTCGCTGAGCGAAATGTCGTTCATGAACGCTTGGGCATCTGCCAGCGACAGTTCGGTGATGTCTGAGATCGACCTGTCTGCAACGCGAACTGCCAAGACCTCTGGCCTCAAGCGCTTTCCCGAACACTCGAGGCACGGCACTTCGCGCAAGAACTCTGACCAGCGGGAACGTTGCACATCGGTCTCGGCCTGCAGGTATTGGCGTTCGATATAAGGGATAACTCCCTCAAACCCCGAACTGTAGGCGACCTCTCGCCCGTAGCGATTCTTCCAGCGCACCTTCACGTTGAAATCGTTACCGGTGAGAACCGCCTGACGAATCTCATCGGGCAATTCTCGCCACGGGGTGTTCAGGCCAAAGTCGAGATCGCGGGCGAGGCCGTTGAGCAGTTTCTCGTAGTAGTTGTAAAGACTCTTTCCTTG
>CAIOGW010000138.1 GCA_903857985.1 uncultured Microbacteriaceae bacterium | reverse complement strand
TCGCCGTGACGGTCCGAAGGAACGTAGACGGCGCCCGCACGGGCCGACGCGGAGTTGCTTCCCAGGCGGAGTTTCTTGCCCGAGATGGTGACCGAACCGGTGGCGGCTTCAACTCCCGCTAGAGCTCGAATAACCTCTGCTTGGCCGTTGCCCTGAACCCCCGCGATGCCGATGACCTCGCCGGGTTTGACGCTGAACGAAATGTCGTGGAAACCGCGGCCCGAGAGGTTTGAGACCACGAGCTTGTCTTCGGCCCCCGACTGGATGGACTTGCCCTTCGGTGGAAAGACCGTGTCGAGAGCGCGCCCAATGACGAGCTCGATGATTTCGTTCTCACTCACTTCAGAAGCCTTAAACGTACCGCGCACGGCGCCGTCACGTAGGACCGTGATGCGGTCCGAAATCTCTTTCACCTCGGGGATGCGGTGCGAGATGTAGACCACAGCGGCAGAGCCCTCGGTGATTGTCCGCACGATGCGGAAGAGGCGTTGCACTTCTTCTTTGTTGAGGTGCTCCGTGGGTTCGTCGAGAACGAGAATGCGGGGCTTGAGCGCAAGCGCCTTGGCAATCTCCACAACGAAGCGCTGCTCAACCGAGAGGTCCGACACCCGCGCGCGAGAATCGATGCCCATCTGCCACGGGTTCAGATGTGCTTGAGCCCACTCCGGTGCGCGCTTCAGGCCACCCTTGCTGGTGAGGCCCGCCCCGATGGCCATGTTCTCGGCAACCGTGAGGTCGGGCAACAGGGCAGGGTCCTGGCGAACGATCGCCAATCCCAAACGACGGGCTTCCCGCGGCGAACCGGGCGTCAGTGGTTCGCCACCGATCTCAATGGTGCCCTCTTCAGCAACAAGGGCGCCCGAGGCAACCGCCATAAGAGTCGATTTTCCCGCACCGTTCTCTCCAATGAGGGCGTGAACCTCACCCGCCACCACCTCGAGGCTGACGTCCTTGAGTGCCTTGACCCCCGGAAACGACTTATTGATTCCGGTGAGCTTGAGCAGCATGGTTCCCGGCGCCACCTTGATGTCGGGCTCAATGGAAATGGGCTCGTTGACACGTGCCGGAGCTGTGCGCGACTTCGTCGTTTTCGCCACGATGTTTACCTCTTTATGGATTGTTGGAGAAAGCGGGACAGTAGCGAGTTACTGGGCCAGGTAGCCGCCATCGATGAGTAGCTCGGATCCGGTCATGAAGCTCGATTCGTCGCTACCGAGGAACACCGCTCCCTGAGCGATTTCTTCGGGCTTGCCGGCACGACCCATAGGGGTCATCGAGACGACCCACGCGTTGACCTCGGGGGCCTGCGAGTCGGTCAGCGGGGTCTCGATGAATCCCGGAGACAGCGAGTTGATGCGAACACCCGTCGTAGCATAGGTGATGGCGGCATTCTTCGACATGTTGAGAACCGCACCCTTGGTGGCGTGGTACGCGTGCGCGCCAGCGACCGCTGCGCTACCCCAAATCGATGAGATATTGACGACGGAGCCGATTCCCTGCTTGATCATGTGCGGAATGACTTCGCGCATGCCGAGGAATACTCCCGTCTGGTTGACACCCACGACGCGTTCCCAGTCCTTGAGACTCAGCTCGGTGAGGGGGTCGTAAGCAATAATGCCGGCGTTGTTCACGAGGATGTCAATGCGCCCGTGCTTCGACAGCACGTGATCGACAACCTTCTTCCAGTCGCCTTCCTTAGCAACTTCCTGCTGCATGTACTCAATTCCGGCAGGGAAGTCGTGCTTTGCGGATTGGCTCGTGGCAATGACTGTGGCGCCCTCTTGGGCGAAGACTTCGGCGATAGCGCGGCCAATGCCGCGGCCCGCACCGGTAACGATGGCAACTTTTCCTGAGAGACGGTTCATGAGATTCCTCTAAGTGCTCAGTGACGGCGAGTGATCTTCACAAATACTTCGCCATCGAAGTGGGGGTGGTTAGGGGTAAGTCGAGTGTGGTGCACTCTGGTGCCGAGAGCAAGAGCTCCCGGCACCAGAGTGGTCGTGCTTGTGGTTCTACTGGAAGAGAGCGTTCAGCTCTGCGACCGAGAGACCTGACGAGTTGATGGCGTCATTCGGGAGATCCTTCTCACAAATGGGCATCTTCTCGGGGTCGGTCGAGTCCTCAATGATCTCCAGGTCGTAGATCGAGGGCTCGCTGTTGGCCAGCTTGTTGTACCAAGCGAGGCCCTTGTGCAGGGCAGGTACACCCATCCAGTTACGCGACGACATGGTTGCGATCTGGTACTTGGGCTGCGTGTCCTTGTACTCGTACCAGAGACATGCGAACTGGTTCGAGTCGTTTGCAGACCACGGCGGAATCGGAACACCAGCAGCGATGAACGCTTCGATACCACCAACAGAGCCTCCGCCGTAGTCGGAGACGATTCCGTCAATTGCACCGTTGTACTTGGTGATCAGACCAGCAATAACTTCCTTGGTCTTTCCGGGCTCCCAGTTGGTCTCAACCGGGATGTCACCCATCTCGACGTTCAGCAGCGTGACTCCGGGGTTCTCAGCAACAGCCTCTTTCACGCCGTCGTAGACAGCCTGCGAGTACGAGTTACCGGCGGTTCCACCGGCCATAAGGAGGTTTCCCGTGCCACCCATCTGCTTGATGGTCCACACTGCAAGGCCGTAGCCGTAGGTGTTGACATTTTCGGAGACACAGTCAACGAAGTCAACGCCGAGCACGCCAGCAGGAGGACAAGCGATGATCGGCACAAATGCGGTACCGGCCTCCATTGCCTTCTTGATGGTCGGGAGCAGAGCGTCGCCACCGTCGGTGAAGGACACGATGACGTTTACGCCCTGGGCAACCAGCGAGTTAATGTCGGCGATGGCCTTCTGGGTGTCAGCGTTGGCATCGGTGTAGATGATGTCCGTGATGTTCTCGCACTTGGCAGCTTCCTTTTCGAAGATGGCACGCGTGGTCTTGCGCCACGAGTTACCGCCGAAGCCGTCAGCAAAAGCAACCTTGATGGGCTCGGTGCCACAGAACGTCTGGATGTCTTCGATCTGACCTTGCAGACCGACGATTCCCACCTCGTTCTTGACGTTCTCGCCACCGCCGCCCGAACCGCCTGAGCTACAGGCAGTCAGGACAAGCGCGCTTGCTACGGCGAGGGCCGCAACAACTGCAACTTTCTTTGACTTGATCATGTGATCTCTTTCTCTTGAGTTTCTAGCGAAAGGTAGGACACCCGCTCGGGTGAGCGAGGTCCCGGGTGAAACCTACGGACGTGCCGCCCTCGCCACGAGGTGACGAGGTAGTCAGCCTTGACAGTGCGGGCAGTCTTTTGGTTTCGGCGAATCATTGCTCCGGTCACTCCCAACGGGGTGAAGGGGGTCACCGAATCCGAGGCGGATGCCCCGGTGTGTTTTCACTCTCTCAGCAAAACCTGCGACACGTATGAGTCACGTTGCGAACCAAGTGACTCAATTTGAGACAACGCTTTTTTGTCCCCACAACTACCGGCAATCTGAGACTGCACGAATACTTCAGGTGGCACCTTGCCCTCCCGAGGTATTCAGGCGTTCACCAAACAACTCATCGACTCATTCACGTTGAGTCATTCACGTTGACCCATGAAAGAGGAGCGCACCATGGCGGCACCGCGGCCAACAGACCTTCTGGGCGAAATTTACGAGCACTGGATTATTGAACTCGGCAAGTTGGGCGATGCCCCCCTGTCGACCGAGCTCCTGCGACTCATCTTCGACGACTGGCAGCGTGCCACCGCCGAGCCCGAAAACGTGACCTATCAGAGCACCAGCATCGGTGGGGTTCGTGGCATTCTGGCCACACCGGCAGGCTCCGACCCGAAGCAGATGCTCATTCTGATGCACGGTGGCGGATTTGCGCTCGGGTCTTCAGCCAGTCACCGCAAGCTGGGCGGTCACATTGCCAAGGGCCTCGGAACGGTGTGCTTCATCGCCGATTTCCGCCTCGCTCCCGAGTTCAAGTTTCCCGCTCAGATTCACGATGGCGTCGACATCTACAAGGCGCTTCTCGCCGACGGTTTCACGCCCGAGAACATCACTCCCGTTGGTGACAGCGCAGGTGGCAACCTCGCCCTCAGCATGGTCTTCGAGATGATGAACCAAAACCTTCCCCTCCCCGGCCAGGTGATCACCATGTCGCCGTGGCTGAACATGGAGAACACCGGCGTCACCATCGAGACCAACAACGACACCGACTTCCTGATCACCCGTGAGGGACTGCAGGGAAACATCGATCGTTACATCGAGGGCGCAACCAGCCCCACGAACCCGATGGCCAATCCGCTCTACCAAGACTTCACCGGATTCCCCCGCCTTTACATCTGTGCCGGCGATATCGAGTCGCTCTTTGACGACAGCGTCCGGCTCAACGAGCTGGCGATTGCCGCCGGTGTCGACGTGACGTTCTCGATCGGCGAAGGCATGCAGCACGTCTACCCCTTCCTCGCGGGAAATCACCCCCGGGCAGATGAAGAAATTGCCCGCATGGCCGCCTGGTATCACGCCGGCCGAAAGTAATCACCACATCACGACGTCAACTGTCGCCTTCGGCATGTTGAACACAAAAGCCACGAAAGGAAAACCCATGACCACGAAACCTGATTATGACGCTCTCGTCATTGGCGCCGGATTCTCCGGCCTCGCCGTTCTGCACCACCTCCGCGAAAAGGGTCTGAAGACAATCGTCGTCGACGGCGAGGCCGAGGTAGGCGGAACCTGGTGGAGGAATAACTACCCCGGTGTGCGCACTGACTCCGAGTACAGCTACTACTCGTTTTCGTTCTCCAAGGAGGTGCGCGATGAGTGGGAGTGGACCGAACGCTATCCCTCGGGTAAAGAGGTCTTGGGCTACCTCAAATTCGTGGCAGACCGCCTCGACCTGCGCAAGGACATCATGCTCAACACCAGGGTGACCAAAGCCGTCTACAACGAAGCCGACAACGTTTGGGTTATCTCGTTGAGCAACGGAAGTACCGTCACGGCGACCTACTTCATCTCTGGCATGGGTGTGCTTTCTCGCGCCATTTGGCCAGACATCCCGGGACTGGACAAGTTCACGGGACGACTGCTGCATGCCGCCGAATGGCCACGCGAAGGCGTCGACCTCAAGGGCAAGCGGGTTGGTCTGATTGGTCTGGGCGCCTCGGGTATCCAGATCACGCCCACCATCGCTCCCGAGGTCGGTGAGTTCTATGTCTTCCAGCGCCAGCCGAACTTCATTGTTGCGGCGACCAACCCCAAAGTGACGCCTGAGGAGCTCGCCCACGTGCGTGCCACCTACGACGAAATCTGGGAACGTGCCGCAAACCACCCCTTCGGCGTTGACATGGTTCCGGCCACGCACAGCGCCAAGGAAGTCACGCCCGAGGAGCGTCAGCGCATCTTTGAGAGCAAATGGGACGAGGGTGGATTCCACTTCGCCAACGAATGCTTCAACGACCTCGCCACCGACCACGAGTCGAGCGAACTCGCATCGGAGTTCATCCGTGGCAAGATTCGCGAAATCGTGAAGGATCCCGCCACCGCCGAACTCCTCTGCCCCAAGGATTACTCGTTCAATGGAAAGCGCGTTCCCACCGGATTTGGCTACTACGACGCGTTTAACCTGCCGCACGTTCACCTCATCGACACGAAGACGAACCCCATCACGGAGATCACCGAGAAGGGTCTGATTGTCGACGGCAAGGAGTACGAGCTCGACGTTCTCATTTGCGCGACGGGCTTCGACGCCATGACCGGAAACCTCACTGGACTGGACATTGTGGGTCGCGGTGGCGAGGTACTTCGCGACAAGTTCAAGGTCGACGGAATCGGCGGAAACTTAGGGATCATGTACAACGGTTTCCCCAACTTCATGGTGTCGCTTGGACCCCAGACGCCCTACTCGAACCTGCCCGTTCCCATTCAGCTGGGCGCACAGTGGATGGCCAACGCCATCGACTTTGCTCGCAAGAACAACATCGCCGTTCTCGAGGCAACTCCGGAGTCGGAGGAATGGTGGGGCAAGGAGTCGGAGCGAGCTGCCAAGGCCACCGTCATGTACGAACAGGGCAAGAAGGCCAAGGCCTGGTTCCTGGGAGACAACGTTCCCGGCAAGCCGCAGGAGATTCAGGTGTACATGGGCGGAGGCCAGGTCTACCAGGACTACTGCCGTCAGGCAGTCGCCGAGGAGTACCGGTCGTTCCGGGCCCCCGAGTTCGCCTAGTCGGACAACCCGCACAGACCATCAACGCCTCGTGATGACTGATTGGGTCTCACACCCATAACCCGATTGAGACGGGCCTGCCAGTTCAGATGTTTTATCACTGACAGGCCCGTCACTCTTCCACTCGCGTGGCTGTCTGGCACACACATCAATTTGAACATCACACGGAGAACAACATGGGAAGACTCGACAATAAGGTGGCCGTGATCACTGGCGCGGGCTCCGGAATGGGCCGCGTCACCGCCGAGCTCTTCGCCCGCGAGGGCGCCGTTGTGGCGGTCACCGACTTCAATCGTGACGCCGGCCAAGAGGTAACCGAAGGAATCATCGCCGAAGGTGGCCGGGCTAAGTTCTGGGCTCTCGACGTGACGTCCGAGAAGGCCATCGCGGCGGCCTACGCCGAGATTGGGTCCGAGTTTGGCACCATCGACGTGCTGGTCAACTGTGCGGGAATCATCGGCGTCGACAAGCCCACCCACGAACTCTCCGAGGAGGAGTGGGACGCGCTTTTTGCCGTCGACGTGAAGGGCGTCTTTTTTTCCACGAAGCACGCGCTGCCGTTCATGATGGCGCAGAAATCCGGATCCATCGTCAACTTCTCGTCAATCTACGGCCTCACCGGCAACGACGAATTCACTGCGTATCACGTGGCCAAGGGTGCGGTCACCATGATGACCAAACAGGACGCCGCTGTCTACGGCAAGTACAACATCCGGGTCAACTCCGTTCACCCCAGCACTGTTCTCACTCCTTTGGTTGAGGGAATCGCGAATGCCTTCCCCGGCGGCCTGAAGGAATACGAAAAGGTGAACACCGCAGCTCAATCCATTCGCCGGCTCGGAGTGTCAATGGACGTCGCCTACGGCGTGCTCTACCTCGCCAGCGACGAATCAACGTGGGTGACGGGCGTGAACCTGCCCATCGACGGCGGATTCATGGCGCGCTAGGTTTCTACACACCACCCAATCGAAGGAGCTCCCATGCAACTCAACGAAAAGAACATCACGATGTTTGGCACCACCACGTGTGCCGACTGCAACCGATCGAAGAAGGTACTCAACGACAACGGCGTGAGTTTCGACTTCATCGACCTCGAAGAAGTGACCGAAGCGGCAGCCGTGGCTGAGAAACTGGCCGGCCGCAAGAGCACCCCCGTGATTTCGTTCCCTGACGGAACCGTGCAGGTGGAGCCCACCGACGCCGACCTCAGCGCAAAGCTGGCGGAACTCGGTCTCGCAAAGTAGCCCACTGCTCAGCCTCCCTTCGAAACGTCGCATCGCGCGCGCTCGTAGGATAGTGACGTGAAGCGGGCATGGGCGTGGGTGAAACAACTCACGGCCTATCGCGTTTACCGCGTGTATTCGTTGCGCGGTGGCGATCTCTCGGCCGCCGGCATGTCGTTCCAGGCGTTGTTCGCCACGTTTGCCGCGGTGTGGGTGGGGTTCTCGATCGCCACCTTCGTGGCGGCGGGCAACCCCGCCGCGCTCAAGTCGATTGCCGACTTCATCAACGCGCTCGTTCCCGGCCTCTTGTCGCCCGACGGTGTGATTGACCCCGAAAAACTGATTTCGCGCACCACGTTGGGGGTGACCAGCGCGGT
>CAIOGW010000137.1 GCA_903857985.1 uncultured Microbacteriaceae bacterium | reverse complement strand
GGATCACCCTTTGTTTGCCGGTTTCCTGTCGGCCGCGCGTTCGGTGCTGCGCACACAACTGGCCGGCTTCGACACGGTCCTCGCCTTGGGCGCTCCCGTGTTTCGGCAGTACAACTACGAACCGGGGCTGATGCTGACCCCCGGCACCGCCGTGATTGTCGTCACGAACGACTCCGACGAAGCCCTCCGGTCGGCCGCCACGCTTTCCGTGATTGGTGACATCCCGGCCACCGTTGCTGAGGTGGCCGACACCGTGCGGTCCGTCCCCACGGCCCGCACGGTTGTTCCTCCTCGTCGCACCCCGCCCCCAGCGCCGTCCGGCGACGAACCGCTGCGTGCGTCACACGTCATGGCCACGCTGGCCGAGCTCCTGCCGGCCAGTGCCGTCGTAGTTGAAGAGACGCCCTCGAGCCGTCCCGACATGCACGACCTCCTCCCGGCACGCCAACCGCTGGGCTTTGTCAGCGCCGCGATGGGCGGACTCGGTTTCGGACTTCCCGCAGCAATCGGCCTGCGGATGGGTGTGCCCGACCGCCCGACTGTTGCCATCCTTGGCGATGGGTCGTCGATGTACTCCATCCAGGGCCTGTGGAGCGCCCGCCACTATCAGGTTGGCGCGCTGTTCATCATCTTGAACAACGGTCGCTACGCCGTGATGGATCGCCTCTCCGAAAAGTCGGGGTCTGCCCAACCGGCCTGGCCGCCCTTCGAGGAAATCGACTTCGTCGAACTTTCGCTGTCACTCGGGGTGTCGGCCACGCGCCTCTCGGACTACGCGACCATGCGCCGTACGCTCGAGGAAATTGTGCCTACGCTCGCCTCGCGCACTGAGCCCCACACGCTGGTGATTGATGTGGAACCGGAGCAGCACTTCGCGCCCTAGCCCGCGACCCGCAGGTTGAGTAGGTGACCGTATCGCCGTATCGAAACTGCACCGCAGGTTGAGTAGGCGACCACGTCGCCGTATGGAAAACCCACTAGCGCGCGCAACAACCCGCATAAAAAAGTGCTGGGGGCAACCGCACGCGGTCACCCCCAGCATCACAAAACAAACTACGGCTTGCCGTTGCCCAACTTGCTCGGCCACCAGATCTTGCGACCAATGTCGTAAGCCATGGCGGGCACGAGCAGAGACCGCACCAAGACCGTGTCAACGATGACGCCGAACGCCACGATGAAGGCCAGCTGCACGAGGAACAGAATCGGGATCACGCCGAGGGCCGCAAAGGTGGCCGCCAGAATGACACCGGCCGACGTGATCACACCACCGGTGACGGCGAGACCGCGGAGAATTCCCGGACGGGTTCCGATCTGCAAGCTCTCCTCGCGCACGCGGGTCATCAAGAAGATGTTGTAGTCAACACCCAGGGCGACGAGGAAGACGAAGCCAAACAGCGGCACGCTCGCATCCGCACCCGGGAAGTTGAACACGTTGTTGAAGACCAGCGCCGAGACACCTAGGGTGGCGCCGAAGCTCACCACCACAGTGAAGATGAGGAGCAGCGGCGCAACAATCGAGCGCAGCAGCAGCATCAGAATGATGAAGATCACGGCGAGCACGATCGGGATGATCCTCGTGAGGTCAGCCTGCGCGGTCTCGTTCGTGTCGAGCGCAATCGCGGTCTCACCACCCACGAGCACGGTGGGATCTACCTCGGCGAGCGTGACGCGCAGCTCCTTGACGACCTTCTCGGCATCCGCCGAGTCGGGCTGATACTTTAACGTTGCGTTGATGAGGACCTGGCCGTCGACCACCTTGGGGATGGGCTCGATTTCGGGCATGGCGGGCGGTCCTGCTTGAGCACCGGACATTGCATCCGGCATCGCACCAAAGGGAGCTCCGCCGGCCGCGGCTGCCTGAGCGGCCACAGCCTCAGCAATGGCTGCGGCCACGGCCTCCTGGTCCTGCTGCACGGAGACCTCCGTGATGCCGGGGTTCTCGAGCGTTGCCGCCATCACCTCGGCGTAGTCGGCCTCTTGCGCAATGATCACGACGGGCGAACCGGAACCGGCATCGAAGTGCTCACCGAGCGCCTTCTGGCCATCCACCGATTCGATGTTGTTGCCCAACAGGAAGTCTGTCTGCGGAAGTCCACTGGCCTTCAAGCCCGGCAGTGCCGCGCACGCGGCCAGAAGCACAACGAGCGTGACAATCCACGTGGTGCGCGGACGCTTTGACACCAGCGTTCCCACACGACGCCACAGTCCGCGGATGCCCTCAAGGCCAGGGATCTTCTCGGCTGTCTCAGCTTCGACCTTCTTCTTGCCCACCTTGGGCATGAAGGGCCAGAACGACGCGCGGCCAAAGATGACCAAGACGGCGGGCAGGAAGGACACTGCCGAGAGGAAGGCGAAACCGATGCCGAACGCAGCAATGGGGCCCAGCGCCTTGTTGGAGTTGAGGTCGCTGAAGAGGAGGCAGAGGAGCGCCAGAATAACCGTCGCTGCAGAGGCGGCAATGGCCTCAAACGAGCCACGGAATGCGCGACCAATAGCCGCCCACTTCGACTGCACCTCGAACAGCGCCTCGCGGAATCGCGACACCATCAACAGCGCGTAGTCGGTGGCCGCACCGATGACCAGAATCGACAGGATGCCCTGACTCTGACCCGACACCTTGATGATGTCGTTGTAGGCCAGCCAGTAGATGCCCAGGATCGACGCCGAGAGGGCGAAGACCGCGGTGAGCAGCACGAGCACGGGCAGCAGGAGCGATCGATAGACGATCAGCAAGATCAGGAATACTGCACCGAGCGCAACGAGCAACAAGATGCCGTCGATACCGCCGAATCCGTTGACAAAGTCGGCGAGCAGACCGGCCGGACCGGCTACGTACGCGGTGTAGCCAGCGGGAGTGGAATCCTGCACGAGGGTGCGGAGCTCAACCACGTCAGCGAGGAGCTCTTCGCCCGCGGCGCTAAAGGGCACGATGTACTCGATGGCCGCGCCATCGTCGGAAACGATCGGGCCGATGACACTCGTGGGCAGCGGGTCCGTTGCCGGCGCGACGCCGGGCGATTCCTGCATTGACGTTGCCAGCTCATCGAACGCCGTCATCTCATCGGAGGCGATGGTTCCGCTGTCGGAAACAATCACCACGATTGCCGGGATGTACTCCGAATCGCGGAAGTTCTCGGCGATGGCGTTGACCTCGGTGCTTTGGGCACTCGCCGGCAAGAAACCGGCCTGGTCGTTGGTGGAAACCTCGGAGATCTTGCCGAAGGTGGGGCCACCGAGTCCGGCGAGAGCGACCCAGATGATCACCAGCACCGTGGGGAGTAAGATGCGCAACCAGAGGCGCGGGGACCAGTCTTTGGCTTTTTCTTTCACGAGTTTCTCCTTAGCGACAACACGGGCAAGCGTAGCAAAACGGATGAGTGGCTAGACAGAGGGGAAAGGCTCCGTGAAGACCGTCTCGTCGAGGGGGCGGCGCACGCGGGGTGCAGTCTCGCGTGCCAGCAGCGTTTCGTTGAGGAGCTCGGGGGCGCCGAGGTGTCCGACGACAGCGACGACGAACGGCTTCCACGATTCGGGCACGCTGAACGCCGCCGCCATGGCGTCGCGCTCAAAGCCGGCGGCCTGATGAACGAACAAGCCGTCTGCGTGGGCCTGAACGGAGAAGTGAGCTACGGCCTGGCCGAGGTCGTAGGGCGCATAGTCGCGCGCCTTATTCTCCGGGTCGTCCTCAAACATACCGACGACGATGGCACCCGCGTTCGGGGCCCACGACGCGTTCCAGCCGGAGAGGTGCTCGGTCATAGCCTCAAAGGTGGCGTCACCACGGAAGCCCACGAGAAAGCGCCACTCTTGGGCGTTGTTTGCCGACGGCGCCCACCGCGCTGCCTCGAAAGAAGGAGTGAGGTCGGCAAGGGTGAGAGATTTTGTGGGGTCAAAGGACCGCGGACTCCAGCGCTGCGCAAGAACGGACAGGATGGGGGTACTGGTTTTGGCAGCGCGCGACATAACAATCCTTTGTGGGTGAATGGGGCCGCCTACCAGAATCGAACTGGTGACCTATTCATTACGAGTGAATCGCTCTACCAACTGAGCTAAGGCGGCAGGGCACGCG
>CAIOGW010000136.1 GCA_903857985.1 uncultured Microbacteriaceae bacterium | reverse complement strand
TGGATCATTCGGGCGCCGATGTCAGCCGCCGCCTCGGCGATCGCGCCGGCGGCGACGACATTGACGGCGTAGGCCTGCTCGGGGTCGTTGGCGGAGGTCTCGTGCCCGGAGATCGCGGCCGAGTTCAAGATGACATCGGGCCTGACTTCGCGGACGAGGCGAGCCATCTCGGCGGCGTCGCGCAGGTCGAGGGAGATGATTCGCTCATAGAGCGTGGACGCGGCGGAGACACGCGCTTGGCCCACGAGACGCGCCCGGCCCTGAAGGAAGACGCCTGCGTTGGTCCCGAGGAAGCCCCGGGAGCCGGTTACCAGCCACGTCTCCATGACAGTGGAGTCTAGACAGGCCACTCACTGCGAGGGGCGCCTGCGGACATTCATTCGAAAGTACGCGGTGGTTCCCGTGGGCGACTCGTGGCGATTGCTCGTAATACCTCCATAAATTGAATCCTCACACTTGAGTGAGGATTCAGAATTATTGAGGTATATTCACCATGTGGATGCGAAGTCCGAGCGAATCGAGCGAGCCCTGCGTGCGGTTCTTCCCATGGGCACGGCCGTGGTGGCCACTTCCTCGAGGGGGGAGCTCGTCAATTTCGAGATTGGCGTGCCGGGCGTGGGCGCGGATGGCGCTTGGATCGGCGATGGTTGGCTGTCAGATGTGCGTCGGGCGGTGAATCGCTGGCCGGACGGCCTCGATTTCGTGACGGCGCGTCGACTATCCCCGGGAGCACGGGCAGCGGCTTCAGAGGCAGGTCTGGGGTGGATTGACGAATCCGGAGCGGCCGAACTGTCGCTGCATGGCGTGACGGTCTCGAGGTCGGGGCAGCCCGAGCCGAAACGCGACCCGGTGATGCGCTGGACGCGGTCGGTGGTCGGCACGGCTGAGGCGCTCCTGCTCGGCGCTCGGCCAACAGTCGCCGGCGTGGGAGAGGTGACCGGGCTGTCTGCCGGTGCTGCGACTCGCGCATTGTCGACCCTGACGGAGCTCGGCCTACTCGAAGCAACGGCAAAGCGTGGACGAAACTCCGCGCGCGAGATCGTTGACCGCAACCGGTTGCTGCGTGAGTACGCCACCGCCGCCACAGCGCTCGCAGCAGGCCCGACTTTGCGAGTGGGTGTTGTCGGCGACCTTGTCAACGAGCTCGCCAATGTCGCTAGGCGCTGGGATACCGAGGGGCTTGCGTGGGCCGCGACTGGCTCCGCGGCCGCAGCCGTGATGGCGCCATACCTATTCCAGGTCACCACACTCGACGTGTTCGTCGACGTGTCAACGCCGGCCGGCCTTCACGCCCTTGCAGAAAGCTCGGGCGTTCGGCCCACCGACGCCGGCCGGCTCGTCCTACGCCCGTTTCCGACGTCGGCCACATTCCGACTCGGAAGCATTGCCGGCGGAATTCGTGTTGCGCCTTGGCCGCGTGTGTATGCCGACTTGCGCATCAGCGGAGTTCGGGGAGAAGAGGCAGCCGAGCACCTACGCGAGGTGTTCGATCGTGACTGAAGCGGAGCGCTCACGCGCCGCACGGGCGGCGGCCGAGGCGGCATTAGTTCGAGTCGTCCATCACTATGGCGCTCGTCCCGAATTCGTCGTCATTGGCGGCTTAGTGCCTGAATTGCTGTGCGCAGGCAGTGGCTGGCGGCATGCGGGCACCACAGACGTTGAC
>CAIOGW010000135.1 GCA_903857985.1 uncultured Microbacteriaceae bacterium | reverse complement strand
GGGATGACGGTTGTGTTGTCGAGCAGGACCTCGGCATTAACGGTGGTGGGGATGCCACCCATTGCGTAGTGCGCGGTCGGCATGACGGGGACCGGCTCGACGACGGGGTCGACGCCGAGGTATGTGCGAGCGAACTCGGTGATATCGGGAAGCTTGGTTTCGAGGACCTCGGCACCCAGGTGCGTGCAGTCGAGCAGCACGTAGTCCTTGTTCGGGCCCGCACCGCGTCCCTCCGCAACCTCTTGGACCATGCAGCGCGAAATGATGTCGCGGGGCGCGAGGTCCTTGATGGTGGGGGCGTAGCGCTCCATAAATCGTTCACCGCTCGCGTTGCGAAGGATTGCCCCTTCACCACGAGCACCCTCGGTGAGGAGAATGCCGAGACCCGCAAGCCCGGTCGGGTGGAACTGAAAGAACTCCATGTCCTCGAGCGGGATGCCCTTGCGCCACGCGATTCCGACGCCATCACCGGTGAGCGTGTGGGCATTCGACGTCGTCTTGTACATCTTGCCGAAACCACCCGTTGCAAAGATGACGGACTTCGCGTTGAAAACGTGGATGTCGCCGGTCGACAATTCGTAAGCGACGACACCGGCAGCGGTGGACTTCCCCTTGACGTCAGTCAGCAGGAGGTCGAGAACGTAGAACTCGTTGTAGAACTCCACACCGAGCTTGACGCAGTTCTGGAACAGCGTCTGCAGAATCATGTGGCCGGTGCGGTCGGCGGCGTAGCACGAGCGTCGAACCGGCGCCTTGCCGTGATCGCGAGTGTGACCGCCGAAGCGGCGCTGGTCGATCTTGCCGTCGGGCGTTCGGTTGAACGGAAGGCCCATGTTCTCGAGGTCGAGAACGGCGTCGATCGCTTCACGAGCGAGAATCTCGGCAGCGTCCTGGTCTACGAGGTAGTCGCCACCCTTCACCGTGTCGAACGTGTGCCACTCCCACGAGTCCTCTTCGACGTTGGCGAGAGCAGCAGCCATGCCACCCTGGGCGGCGCCCGTGTGCGAACGAGTGGGGTACAACTTTGAGATGACGGCGGTCTTTACATTGGGTGCAGTCTCGATGGCCGCGCGCATCCCGGCGCCACCGGCGCCAACGATGACAACGTCGTACTCGTGGTGGTGAACCGTGGTCACGAACTGCTCCTTATGTAACTGTTATCCGGCCGTGCAGAACGACGGCAGCAGATCTGCGGCGGCGCCGGTCGGGCACGGGTCAAGCGTGAAGATGACCAGCGTTCCCAAAACAATGAGCACGGCGGTCGAGACGGCGAGGCCTCCGAGGAGGAATCGCTTCAGTTTGATTCGGTAAACGTAATCCTCGATGACGACTCGCATTCCGTTGGTCCCGTGAATCAGCGCAAGCCAGAGGAGTGTGACATCAAACCACTGCCACAGGGGGTTCGCGAGCTTTCCGGCGACGAAGGCAAAGTCAATCGCGTGGACGCCACCGTCCTGCATGACGTTGACGATGAGGTGGGTGAAGATCAGCGCGATGAGGAAGAACCCGGAGACGCGCATGAATATCCAACCCAGGCGCTCTAACTTGAGGCGCCTCACTCGGCACCACCGGTGAAGACGTTAATCAGGTGTCGTGGCAGGAAGCCGATCATGAGAAGGGTCC
>CAIOGW010000134.1 GCA_903857985.1 uncultured Microbacteriaceae bacterium | reverse complement strand
GTCGCGGATTTCCGAAGGCACAGAACGAATGGCTTCTCGGGTGGCAATGACAATGACCGGCAGAATGAGCAGGGCTAAAGCGATGCCACCGGCGAGGACAAAGTTCTTACTTTTGAAGCCGACGGTGGCCAAGAGCCCCAGCGTCAGGAGTCCGTAGACGATGGAGGGAACCGCGGCCAGGTTCTGAACGTTGAGTTCAATCATCCGGTTCCACCAGCGCCGCTTGTCGGCGAACTCTTCCAGATAGGTAGCCGCCGCGACGCCGAGCGGAATGGCAAGCACCGCAGTGGTGGCGATGACAAAGGCCGAACCGAGGATGGCTGCGCGGGCTCCCGCGTTGTCTGGATTTGACGACGAGTACTCGGTGAACAGGTTGAGGCTGAACTTCGGTGATCCCTCAATCAGGGTGACGATGATGAGAGTGGCAAGAAAGAGTACGGCCACGAAGAGTGAAAACCACAGTGCGAAGAGAAAGCCAATGGCCCGCACGCTGTACTCGCCGCCGTTTTGCGACTTGAGCGTGGTTGCGGCAGCGCCCTGGGACGCAAGCTTGCCGAGAGAAGCCATTTAGTAGACCTGCCTAAACCTGTTGACCAGACGAATGCTGATGAAGTTGATGATCAGCGTGATGACGAAAAGCAGCAACCCCACGGCAAAAAGTGTGTTGTATTCGAGTGAGCCCACGCGGGAGTCTCCCAGCGCGGCGTTGGCGATGAAGCCCGTCATTGTTTGGCCCGCTTCGAGAGGGCCGGTGACAATTCGCGCCTGGCTTCCGGCAGCAATTGCCACAATCATTGTTTCACCGACCGCGCGAGACACGCCCAAGATAATGGCAGCGATAATGCCTGACAGGGCGGCCGGGAAGACGACGCGCACGCTGGTCTGCATGCGGTTTGCCCCCAGTGCGGCGGATCCCTGACGCAGGGACATAGGCACCGCAGACATGGCGTCTTCAGAGATTGAGGCAATTGTGGGGATGATCATGATGCCCATGACAAGACCCGCGGCGAGAACCGAAAAAGCTCCCGTGTCGAGCTGGAGCCACTCTTTGAAAACGATGAGTTGGATGAACTGCAGGGCGAAGAGACCGTAGACCACGGTGGGGATACCCGCCAAGACTTCGAGGATGGGTTTGAGCACGGCGCGAAGTTTGGGGTGAGCATACTCTGACATCAAAACGGCGGCACCCAAGCCAAAAGGAATCGCAACGATGAGGGCCAGAACCGTTGTCCAGAGGGTGGCGCTGACGAGGGGAAGCACGCCGTAATCGGCGTCTGCGAACATAGGCGTCCATCGCGTTCCGAAGAGGAAATCCCAGATGGGGACGCTGACAAAGAACTCAACTCCCGGGACGATTAGCGCGATCAGGATCCCGACGGTAATGACGACGGTGAGCGCCGCCGAAAAGGCGAGAACACCCTTGATGATTTTCTCACCGGGACGGGGTCGACCGGCGAAGTGACTCATGTGTGAAGGGCCCGGCGGTGGTGCCGCCGGGCCCTTCGAGCCCGCAACGTCATCAATCACAAGGACTGGGAGAATTGCTGACTCTTTGTTCATAATGTGAGGCTACTAGTCACTTACTACTTGAGAGAAGCAAGTTCTTCGTTAGCAACAACGGTCTGCTCCTCAGAGAGACCGATGAAACCAGCAGCAGCTGAGGCCTCGGTGGAGTTGGCAACCAGGAACTCGATGAACGAGGCCAGTGCTGCGTTCTCTGCGAAGTTGGCGTTGTTCACGTAAACGTAGAGCGGGCGGCTCAGCGGCGTGTAGGTGCCGTCCAAAACCGTCTCGGTCGACGGCGTGATGCAGCCTGCACCCGAGTCAACGGCTACAAGCTGTACAGCGTCTGCGTTGGCTTCGGCGTAGGAGAGACCAAAGTAACCCGAAGCACCGAGTTCTGCGGAAACGCCCGATACGAGCACGTTGTCGTCTTCGGAGGGGCTGTAGTCGGTGCGGCTCGCGCCTTCTTCGCCATTGATTTCCTTGGTGAAGTAGTCGAAGGTACCCGAGTCAGTTCCCGGACCAAACAGGCTCAGCTTCTCGTCGGGGAAGCTTGGGTCGATCTGGTTCCACGACATGACAACGCCCTCAGATGCAGGAGCCCACATCGTGTTGAGCTGCTCAACCGTGAGGCACTTAGCCCAGTCGTTATCGGGGTTGACAACTACGGACAGACCGTCGTTGGCGACAATGATTTCGGTGAATTCGATGCCGGCCTCAGCACATGCTGCAGCTTCCTCGTCCTTGATGCCACGCGAAGCGTTTGACACGTCGGTCTCGCCGGCGCAGAACTTCTCGAAACCGCCACCGGTGCCCGAAGTTCCAACAGTGACGTTGACCTCAGGCTGAACAGCACCGTAGAGGTCTGCAGCGGCTTCCAGGAGGGGAGCAACCGTGGACGATCCGTCAATGGTGACAGTTCCCGTCAGGCCCTCGGGAGCAGCTGGTGCACAGCCGACGAGAACGAGGGCGGAGGCTGCCACGAGGGAAGCCGCACCCAAGACTTTTTTGGTGTTCATGTGAACGTGATCCTTTCATTTGCAGGTGAGCCCTGCGTTGGAATGTGTGATTGCCGGCCGGTGAAGACCAACATGTTCACACAATCGCCCGCGCCTGAACAGAAGGTTAACGCTAAGAGACGTGCGGCTGAAGACTCAGGGGAGACTTGCCCTGCTCACGCTCTGCGTAAACTTATTGGTGCCGAACCGCAGTAACCCCGGGCTCCAATATTCGCCGCTTCGAGCGGCCTCGCGCCGAGAGGTGTTCACTGCGGTTCGGTTTACCCCCCGTGGGCCGAGGAGACCGCGACGCAGTCTTGGGCGTTACCTGATTGCCGAGACGATGGCTTCGGCGGCTGTGATGTTCGCGGCGGTGAGTGGTGCGGCGCCGACACCAGCAGCGACCTCCTGGCCAGCTGCGCTAACGATGTAGCCCAGGTAGCCCTTGATGAGAGCAACGTTTGCCGAGTCAGCATACTTCTGGCAACCAATGATGTAGCTCGCGAGAATAAGGGGGTAGGTGGTTGGGTCGGCCGACTCCCGATTAACGTCAACGGCCATGCTGATTGCGGGGTCGCGTCCCTCGCGCGGCGCGGAACCCAGGTAAGCCGCGGCCGCGCCTTCAGCCGAAGGTGCAACGAACGCGTCGCCCACTTTGACGTTGGCAACACCGAGGTCTCCAGCTTTCGAGAGGTCGAGGTAGCCGATGCTGCCCATGCGAGCCGTGACAGCCTCAGCCACGCCCGAGGTCTGCTCGGCGGCCTCTCCCGCGGTTATCTCCGCAGGCCAGACCTTGTCAGCTATGAATGTCCACGCGTCGGGAGCGGCCTTGGAGAGGTACTCGGTGAAGTTCTTTGTGGTACCCGACTCATCTGCCCGGTGAACTGGGGTGATGGTCGTCCCGGGGAGCACAACGCCCACATTGAGCGCAGCAATGGCCGGATCGTTCCAGGCAGTGATGGTGCCGGTGAAGATTTTGGCGATCGTGGCGGCGTCGAGATTCAGATCGTCAACGCCCTCGACGTTGTAGACAACGGCAATCGCGGAGATGTAGTTGGCGATCTCGAAGGGCGCCGTGTCGGGGGCGCAGGCAGCAAAAGTGCCCGCGAGCTCGTCATCCTTGAGGGGC
>CAIOGW010000133.1 GCA_903857985.1 uncultured Microbacteriaceae bacterium | reverse complement strand
TATCGCCACCTGGTTGCCCAACGCCCAGATTGCAGCGCGATCCGCCATAACCGTGGCTGCTCTGCTGATTATCGTCTCGGTGTCCTCAGTTCTCTTTGGCGCCAATCACAGTAACTTCAAGCCCCTCTTGCAAAGCAACATTGCTGAGATTCCGGTGGCCGGCGTCAAACTCTTTGTCTCACAGAACCTCGTCGTTCTTATCGCCTTTGCGCTCGTGATCATCATTGGGTCGTCACTTCTGCTCAAGCGCACCATGTTTGGGGTTCGCCTTCGCGCTATCTCAGACCGCCAAGCCGCCGCCGAGCTCATCGGTGTGAACGTCAAGGTGCTCAACGTTGGCGTGTGGGTTGTCTCGGGCGCCGTGATATCCATCGCAATATCGTTCATGCCCAACACCATCAGCAACGACTACATTTCGTTCTCGCTACTGGTTATTGCCGGATCGGCAGCCGCGCTTGTCGG
Organism: uncultured Microbacteriaceae bacterium; assembly: GCA_903857985.1. Classification (GTDB taxonomy): domain Bacteria; phylum Actinomycetota; class Actinomycetes; order Actinomycetales; family Microbacteriaceae; genus UBA963. The sequence goes on along the minus strand of CAIOGW010000133.1, from coordinate 13,790 downwards.
TGCTTTCAAGAACCTCTGGCTGGCTCTTGTCGGCGGCGTGCTCATCGGGGTGCTGCAGGGATTTGTCGCTTCGCTCCCCGCGCTGGCCGCTTACAAGGAATGGGTTACGTTCATCATTATTCTCGTGTTCCTTCTCTGGAACCAGCGCAAGGAGGTTTGGGATGTCGCTCGCTAACTCAACGAAGAGCAAGGCTGCCGCGACGCAGCCGGGCGGACGGGTATTCACCAAACCGTCCTTCATCCACAGCCCGTGGGCGCCGGCCATCCTTGGCGTTGGCTTTGTCGTCGTAGCGGGCCTCATCGGCTTGCTGCTGGGCACGGTCACCGACTTCGGCTACACCCGCATGGCGCAGATTTTGATCATGATGGTCCTCCTCCTGGGTCTCGGTGTCGTCACCGGTACCGCAGGCATGATTGCTCTGTGTCAAATGTCCTTTGCCGCCGCAGGCGCAATCGTCGTGGAGTACATGGCGGTTTATCACATTGGCGACTGGTTTGGTGACTGGTCATTCTTCTTCTACATGATCTGTGGAACCCTGGTAGCGATGGTGATGGGTCTCATCGTGGGCCTTCCTGCCCTGCGTCTGCGCGGTGTGAACCTGGCCGTGGTTACCCTCAGCCTCGCGTTCGTCTTCGACATCACCATCGTGGGTATTGGTTTCCCCGCTCAGAAGACCGGCGAGTACGTGGATCGACCCTTTGGTATCTCCGGTGACACGGATGCTGCTGCTCTGGGAGCAACGGCCGCCGTCATTCTGGTCATCGTGGCAGCCATCGCTGTGGCAATCGTTTACCTGCAGCGCAGTCGCTGGGGTTCCTCCTGGAAGATGGTGGCGTTCTCCGAGCGCGGCACAGCTTCGGCGGGCATGAACGTCCAGGTCGCCAAGCTCAGCGCCTTCATCGTGAGTGCGGCAGCCGGTGGTATGGCCGGTGGCCTGTTCGAGATGATTTACCGACAGGGGCAGTCCTATAGCTACGTTCCTTACGCGTCTCTCGTGCTTTACGTGCTGTCGGCGGTAGTGGGTTCGTACCTCATCGACATGGCTTTCTTCGGCGGAATCCTGGCTGTCGTTATCCCCTTCATCCTCACTCGTCTCAGTTGGCCGCTGTACATCGGTGACATGCTGTTCGGTGTTCTGGGAATCCAGGCACTCACGACCGGGTCAAACCTCGGTGAAGACATTCGACGGGGTATTCGCAAGCGAAGTCGGGCGGCAAAGCTTGAGGCCATTGCAGAAATTCAGAGCGAGACCAAGAAGATTGCCTCGGTGCCGATTCCCAAGGGCACGGGCAAGCCACTGCTGGTCGTGAAGGATCTGGGAGTTCAGTTCGGCGCGGTAAGCGCCAACTCCAACGTCAATGTCACGGTGACCGAAGGAACCATTCTTGGACTCATCGGACCAAACGGTGCCGGAAAGTCGACATTCATTGACGCGGTGACAGGCTTCCTGCCGCAGCACACCGGAACCGTGGAAATTGACGGCATGGCTCTCGATAAGAAGTCGCCGAGCTTCATCGCGCGTCACGGTATCCGCCGCACCTACCAGCAGGACCGCGTGCCCTCAACCCTGACGGTGGGCGCATACGTGCGCTTCGTTTCGGGCGGTAAGGCAACGCGTGCCGAGATCGATGAAGTGCTCGACTTCTTCGAGTGCCCCACGTACTTCACACCTTTGAGCCTGGTTGACGTGGGAACGAAGCGCCTCATCGAGGTCGCTGCGGGTGTTGCTTCCAAGCCAAAGCTCCTCCTTCTGGACGAGCCTGCCGCTGGTCTCGACCACGAGCAGCACATCGCGTTCGGTGAGCGCCTTCGTCAGGTGCCGACTAAGTACGGTGTGACGCTGTTGATCATTGAGCACGACCTCGACCTCGTGCGCAGTGTGTGCTCCGAGATCACTGTGCTCAACTTTGGTGAAGTTCTCGCCTCGGGTTCTCAGGAATCGGTGCTCTCAAATCCTGAAGTTCTCAAGGCCTACATGGGTGAAACGGAGATGCTGTGAGTCTCGTACTGAACGATGTAACGGTAAGCCGCGGTGTTGGACCGGTAATTTCCAACGTCACGCTGGAAGTAAAGCCCGGTGAAATCACCACGCTGGTGGGTCCGAACGGTGCTGGCAAGACCAGCCTGATCGAGTCCATTGCCGGAGTGATTATCCCCAGCGCCGGAAGCGTGGTGATGAACGACGTGGACATCACCAAGTTCTCAAAGCGCAAGCGCTCGCGTGCCGGACTCGCAATCGTGGAGCAGGGACGAATGATCTTCCCGTCGCTCACCGTTCGCGAGAACCTGCAGCTCACTGCTCGCACCAAGGCCGACTTCGACGAGGCCATGGCCCTGTTCCCCGAGCTCGAGAAGCGCATCAACAACAACACGGTGCTGCTCTCCGGTGGTGAACAGCAGATGGTGGTGCTGGCTCGCGCATTCGCGTCGAAGCCCAAGTACCTTCTGCTCGACGAAATGTCGCTGGGTCTGGCTCCGGTCGTGTTCATGCGACTGCTCCCGGTCATCCAGGGGATTGCCAAGTCCGGCGTGGGAGTTCTGCTCGTTGAGCAGTTCGCTCACCTCGCCCTGGGTATCGCCTCCGACGCCATGGTCGTCACCAGTGGACGCGTGTCGTACCACGGTTCGCCCAAGAAGCTCACGAGCGATGCCGAACTCATGCGCAAGTCGTACATGGGTGAGTAGTTCGATTTCTTCAGTGAGGGGCTCCGCCGACGAGGTGGAGCCCTTTGCGCTGAGACGGCTTAGGCTATGAGGCGTGCCGTCCCACGACACAACATGACGCACATTTTTGACGAAAAAGAAAAGGCGGTTGGCCATGATCTCCGAAAAGGATCTGCTCGCAAAGGTTCCCACGCAGCTCTACATTGACGGAGCATGGGTCGACGCCACGGGGGGCAAGACCATCCCCGTCACCGACCCGGCAACCGGTGAGGTGCTCGCGCACATCGCCGACGCACAGCCCGAAGACGGCATCCGCTGCCTGGATGCCGCCGTTGCCGCCCAGGACGCCTGGGCCCAGACGGCCCCGCGCGTGCGCGGAGAACTTCTGCGCAAAGCATTCGAGCGCGTCCAGGAGCTTAAAGACGAGTTCGCTCTGCTGATGACCATCGAAATGGGCAAGCCGCTGGCCGAGGCAATCGGCGAGGTCAACTATGCGTCAGAGTTCTTGCGTTGGTTTGCCGAAGAGGCCGTGCGCATCACGGGTCGCTACAGCATCAATCCGGAGAACACTGGCCGCGCCATCGTCTCCTACTTGCCCGTAGGGCCGTGCTTCCTCATTACGCCCTGGAACTTTCCGCTTGCCATGGCCACCCGCAAGATTGGACCCGCGCTGGCTGCCGGCAACACTGTCGTGATCAAGCCCGCCACGCTCACACCGCTGACCACGCTGTACTTTGTCAAGATTCTCGAAGAGGTGGGCGTGCCCAAGGGTGTGGTCAACGTGTTCACCACGAGCACGTCGTCGGCTCTCTCCACGCCGATCATCGCCGACCCGCGCCTGCGCAAGGTCTCGTTCACCGGCTCCACACCCGTGGGCGTGACGCTCATGAAGCAGGCGGCCGAGAACGTGCTGCGCACATCCATGGAGCTCGGCGGCAATGCCCCATTCATCGTGTTCGAGGATGCCGACATGGACAAGGCCGTTGAGGGCGCTCTGGCTGCCAAGTTCCGAAACATCGGCCAGGCCTGCACGGCCGCCAACCGCTTCATCGTGCACGAGTCGATCGCCGGAGAGTTTGCGGCGAGGGTGACCGAGCGCGTCAAGGAATTCAAGATCGGCCGGGGCACCGAAGACGGTGTGATCATTGGGCCGCTCATCGACGAAAAGGCTGTCGAAAAGGCCGACGAGCTCGTGCAGGACGCGGTAGCCCACGGCGCCACCGTGACCACGGGTGGCAAGAAGATTGACGGCGTGGGGTCGTTCTACGAGCCCACCGTCGTGACGGGTGTCACCAAGGGCAGCAAGATTCTCACCGAGGAAATCTTTGGCCCGGTGCTCTCCATCACCACGTTCACCGATGAGATCGAGGCCATCGACATCGCCAACAGCACCGAATATGGTCTGGCGGGTTACGTCTTTACGCAGGACCTGGCCCGCGGTCAGCGGCTCATCGAGCGCCTGCAGACAGCCATGATGGGCCTCAACGTGGGTGTGATGTCGAATGCGTCGGCACCGTTTGGTGGCGTCAAGCAGTCGGGCCTAGGTCGTGAGGGCGGGGCCGAGGGAATTCTCGAGTACCTCTCGGTCAAGTACACGATGACGCCCAACCCGTTCGCCTGAGACTGAGTCTGTATCTGGGCGTGGGCTAGCATCGGAACGTGACCCAAAACCACGATCCGGCGGACATCCGCTTTCGCACACGCAAGTGGGTGCGCCCCGAAGACCTGAACGCCAACGGCACGCTCTTTGGTGGAAGCCTGCTCAAGTGGATCGACGAAGAGGCAACCATCTACGCCATTGTTCAGATGGGTAATCGTCGCGTGGTGACCAAACTGATGTCGGAAATCAACTTTGTGGCGTCGGCGCAGGAGGGCGACATCATTGAGATGGGTCTCACAGCCACAGACTTTGGCAGGTCGTCGCTGACCATGCGAGCAGAAGTGCGCAACATGATTACGCGCAACAGCATCCTCACGGTTGATCGCATCGTCTTTGTGAACCTTGGTGACGACGGCCGACCCGCGCCACACGGATACACCGAGGTGACGTTCGAACGGGATCGTTTTCCCGAAGCCTGAGACCCGGCCTAAACCAGCAGCTGGTGTTTCGCGAGATCGCGGTAGAGCGGCGTGCTTTTGACGAGCTCGGAGTGCGTGCCAATGCCCACGACCTTGCCGTTCTCGAGAACGATGATCTGGTCGCAGTCCACCACGGTGGAGAGCCGGTGGGCGATGATGAGTAGCGTGCGGTCGATGGATACGCGGTCGATGGCCTCGCGCATCATTTGCTCGTTGGCGCCATCAAGGCTTGAAGTGGACTCGTCGAGCAGCAGGATGGGCGGCGCGGCCAGGAGTGCGCGGGCGATGGCCAAGCGCTGACGCTCGCCACCGGAAAGCATGATGCCCTCCTCGCCCACCGCCGCGTTGATGCCGTCTCGACTGCGCTTCACGATGTTGCTGAGGTTGACCTCTTTGAGCACCGCGCGACACTCGTCGTCGGTGGCGTCCGGCTTGGCGATACGCAGGTTGTCGGCCAGCGAGCCAGCGAGCACGGGGGCATCCTGCTCCACATAGCCAATCTGGCTGCGCAGATCTTCGCGGGTGAGCTCGCGAATATCCACCGAGCCGAGCTTGATGACACCCGATGACGGATCGTAGAACCGCTCGATGAGGTTGAGCATGGTGGACTTGCCCGAGCCACTGGGGCCCACCAGAGCCGTGCGCTGTCCGTGGGGGAGCGTGAACGAGACACCGGAGAGGATGACGGGGGCAACCTGCGGTGCCTGGGACGCCGTTTCGATACGTTCGCTGCGCGAACTACTCAACGCACGGGTGGCGTCGCTGCGCGAACTACTCAACGCACGGGTGGCGTCGCTGTGCGAACTACTCAACGCACGGGTGGCGTCGCTGCGTGGACGGCCAGCTTCCTTTCGCTCGGCGCGTGCGGCGGCTTCGGCAACGTCATCAATCTCAGTCTGTTCGTCGTCGGTGACCACGGGCAGGGGATAGGAGAAAGACACCTTCTGAAAGGTGAGTGCGTTCTTCGATTTCTTGAGGAGCTTTCCGGCCTCCGCGCTCTGACTGTGCAGCGGCGCGATATCCCGGTCATTCTCGCCCTCGCTGGGCAGCACGATGATCTCCTGGATGCGACCCAGAGCACCGAGCGCGGCGTTGACCGAACTGATGGCACCGAATGCCTGCCCGAGCGGCATAATCATCAAAAAGAGAAACAGGATGAACGAGACGAGCGACGCAACCGTAATCGCGCCGTCGGCCACGCGGTAACCACCAACGCCGAGAACGGTGAGGAACGCGACCTGCATGGCGATACCGGCCACGGGAACCACGAGCGCAGAAATCTTGGCTACCCGAATACCCATTTGCCATGCGCCCACTGCGGCTACGTCGACCTCGGCCACCTCGCGGTCGGTGGCGTTGGCGGCACGAACTGTGCGCACCGAACTGATGGCGCGCTCGACGGCCGCAGCGAGCTCGCCGACTTTGGCCTGAGCTTTGCGGCTAGCCACACGAATCCGACGTGACAGCACCGTGACGACCGTCACTGCGATGATCACCACGGTCAACGTGAGTGCTAACAGAATGGGATCGATGATGATCATGGCAATGAGTGCACCCACGAACGTGAGTGATCCGCCGATGGCCTCGACGAGTCCCTGAGTCAACACCGCGCGAAGAAGTGTGGTGTCGCTACCGACGCGCGAGACGAGGTCGCCCGTGCGGCGGGTATCGAACTCGGCAATGGGTAGTCGCAACATGCGCGACACAAGCTGACGACGCGACGACAGAACCACGCCCTCACCCGTGCGCTGCAGCAGGTAGTGCTGAAAGCCGGAAATCAAGGCAGAGGCGACGACGAGCCCGACGAGGGCCCACACCAACAGTCCCAATGTGTCACCCGCGGTCACCCGCGTGATGACCTGGCTCACTAGCAGCGGCTGCCCCAGGGTTGCGGCAGCACCGATAACGCTGAGGACCACCACCACCACGAGCACCCTGCGGTGTTCGAGCAGGTAGGGAAAGAGATTGTTGAACTTTGCGCGGGGGCCACCCTTGGGGGCGCTCGACCGAGAACCGCGACCGCCGCCGCGGCCCATGCCCATACTCACGAGGGCGGGTTTACCAGGCTACGGCGATGATCACGTTGGCCAAGGTGAGGCCACCGATCAGCCAGAGAACCCACGACGGAGCGGGAACGCGCTTGCGGAAGACGAGAACAAAAACGGTGATGACGATCAGAACGACCAACTTGACGCCGACCTTGGCGTTGTCGACCTCTTCGCCCTCGACGAGGCCGGCCGAGTAGATTCCCACGAGAGCCAGACCCGTGACGAGCTGGGTAAGAGCACCCTCCAGCATCACGCGCATTACAACGCCCTTGCCTTGGGCGATGGCCTTCAGCTGCACCAAGAAACCGCCCAGCAGGAGCGCGAGACCGATGAAGTGCAGGATAACGAGGATTGTGGCAACGATAGTCATGACTGAAGCCTACTTCTTCTCCATCGCGCGAAGGGTGACAGCAGCCTGAACGGCGGCCGTGGCCGCCTCCGCGCCCTTGTCTTCGTGCGACCCGGGAAGACCCGCGCGATCGATGCCCTGTTGCTCGTCGTCGAGAGTGAGCACGCCAAAGCCCACGGGCTTACCGCTATCGAGTGCCACGCGCAGCAGGCCGCTGGTGGCGGCGTCTGAGACGAACTCAAAGTGAGGTGTGCCACCGCGAATAATCACGCCGAGGGCGACAACGGCGTCGGCACCGTTCTTGAGCGCCGCCTGGCACACGAGGGGCAGCTCAAACGAGCCGGCACAACGTACGACGCTGAACTCTGCGCCCATCTCCGCCAGCGCTCGCTCGGCACCGGCAATGAGGCCGTTACTGATCACGTCGTGCCAGAGGCCGGCAACAATTGTTACCTTCAGTCCGGAGCCATCAACCGCGACCGTGGGCGATCCTTCTCCACTCATTTTGTTGCCACCTTCTTCTCAGGGGATTCTTTTCTCTGTGCCGCTCCACCCGGAAGTTGGTGACCCATGCGGTCGCGCTTCACATCGAGATAGCCGGTGTTGTAAGCGCCAAGCCCGACGACGAGCGGTTCGTAGCTCTCAATATTGATGCCGTATGTTTCAAGCTGACGACCCTTCTCGGGGTTGTTGCTCATGAGTCTCACCGACTCGATGCCAAGGTCGTCGAGCATGCGAGCGGCGGCAACGTAGTCGCGGGCGTCGCCCGGGAAACCCAGGGCGAGGTTGGCATCCAACGTGTCGAGGCCTGCCTCCTGCAGCTTGTAGGCCTTGAACTTGTTGACCAGGCCGATGCCACGTCCCTCGTGGCCGCGCATGTAGAGCACTACGCCGCCCTCCCGCACGATCATTCGCAGGGCTTCGTCGAGTTGGGGGCCACACTCGCATTTCAAGGAACCCAGCGCCTCGCCCGTGAGGCACTCCGAGTGAACGCGCACCAGCGTGCCGCGCGGCTTGGGCGAACCAGAGACGATGGCCACATGGTCGGTGCCTGTGGTGTGGTCGCGGTACCCGCGCATGGTGAGTAGCCCGAACTCGGTGGGAACGTCCGTCTCCACCACGAACTCCACGCGGTTGCGATCGAGGTCGGTCGGGGCGAGGGCCTCGTCGGGGTGCGCCTCGAGGTAGTCGACGATGGCGGCGACCGTGGTAACGGCTAGGCCCTCGCGCGCGGCAAGGTCAACGAGGCCGGGCATGCGCATCATGTCTCCGTCGTCGTCGAGAAGCTCGGCGATAACCCCCACCGGTTCGAGGCCGGCTAAGCGAAGCAGATCAACAGTGGCTTCCGTGTGACCGCCGCGCTCTCGCACGCCACCGTCGACTGCCCGAAGAGGCAGTATGTGCCCGGGGCGAATCAGGTCGTGCGAGGAAGACTCGGGGTTGGCGAGCGTGCGCAGCGTGTAGGCGCGGTCGCTAGCGCTAATGCCCGTAGTCACACCGTGCGCGGCATCCACCGTGACGGTGTAGGCCGTGGTGCGCGTGTCTTGGTTGCGCTCCACCATGATGGGCAAATCGAGGCGGTCGGCGATGTCCCGCGGCATGGGTGCGCACAGCAGGCCGGACGAGTGACGCACAATCCACGCAATCCATTCCTTGGTGGCGAACTGGGCGGCCATGATGGCGTCACCCTCGTTCTCGCGACCCTCGTCGTCGGCAACAATGACCGGTTTGCCCGCACGAAGCTCGTCGAGCACCTGGGGGAGGGGGGTGAGACTCATGAGGGGTCTCCTTTCTTGTCAATTCCAAACGCGAGCATGCGCGCCACGTGTCGAGCCACAATGTCGGTCTCGATGTTGACCACGTCGCCGGATTTGCGATTGCCCAGCGTGGTGGCGGTCAGCGTCTCGGGGATGAGGGACACTTCGAACCACTGCTCCGCCTCGGTCGGCGAGCTGATGGTGCTGACGGTGAGCGAGACGCCGTCGACGGTGACCGAACCCTTGTCTACGAGCAGAGGAGCGAGCTCTTGAGTGAGAGCAAAGCGCACCACCCGCCAGTCGCCGCTCTGGCGAACGTCGAGCACAGTGGCCGTGCCGTCCACGTGACCCTGCACGATGTGACCGCCGAGACGCGTACCGGCGTGAGCGGCGCGCTCCAGGTTGATGGCGCGACCTGCAGCAACCCCCTCGAGGGCGCTCACGCGCAGAGTCTGCCCCATCACATCAGCGGTAAACGTGTCGGCCGTTTGCTCGATCACGGTCAGGCACACGCCACTGCAGCAGATGGAATCTCCGTGTTCCGCGTCACTGAGTACCTTTGTGGCCTTGATGGTGAGGCGTACGCCGTCGTCTGTGGGAGTGACGGCAACGACCTCACCAGTTTCCTCGATGAGTCCCGTGAACATTAGGCGTCCTTTCGTGGGGTGGCTTCAATGAGCAGATCGCGACCAATGTGAGTCACGCTCTGAATGTCGATATCAATGCGGTCGGCGAGGGTGGCAATGCCGAGGTCGCCCAGAGCTAGGCGGGGTCCGCCCAGAACAAGTGGCGAAATGAAGATGTAGAACCGGTCTACGACCCCGGCGGCGATGAAGGCACTGGCTAGCGTGGGGCCGCCCTCTACGTAAAGCGAGCGGATGTTGCGCTGGTGAAGGTTCTGCAAGCCCTGTGCGATGTCGCGGTGGCCGAGCACAATCGGCGTTTCGGGGTGGCTAAAGATGTTGGAGTCGGGTGCGATGCCGCGTTCTCCAAATATGACCGGCACGGGTTGAGCCGCGTGCAGGCCGCCGGACGCGTCGCGTGCGGTGAGCGAAGGGTTGTCGTCGAGCACGGTACCCGTGCCAACAGCGATGGCGTCGGCCGCAGCGCGCTGCTCGTGAACGAGCTGACGCGCGAGAGTGCCCGAAATCCACTGGCTGGTTCCGTCGGCGGCAGCCGCGCGACCATCGAGTGTCATGGCCCACTTCACCGTAACGTGCGGGCGACCTAGGCGCGCCGCGGTCAGCCATGAGCGCTGATGAACGCTTACGGCATCCTCAAGAACGCCGCCAATCACCTCAATACCGGCTTCTCTGAGGCGGGCGGCCCCACCTGACGAAGCGTGGCCGGGATCGGTCGCAGCGTAGACAAGCCGCGAAACGCCTGTCTCAATCACCGCAACGGCACAGGGCCCGGTGCGGCCGGTGTGGTTGCACGGCTCGAGGGTGACAACCAGCGTTCCCCCACGAGCCTGCTCCGGACTGACCTTCGACAGCGCGTCAATTTCGGCGTGCGGGGTGCCGGCACCACGGTGCCAGCCCTCAGCAATGATGTCGCCGGCAGCGTTCAGCAAAATGGCGCCCACCTGGGGATTCGCATCGCGACCCGGACCGTTCTCAGACAGTTCGATGGCGCGACGCATGAGGCCCTCGAGGGCCTCTGGCCCCAGGGCGGACATCGACGCGTTGTTAGCCATCTGCCGTTTCCGTTTCGCGATTGTGGACTGTCTTCGCGACGTACTCCGGGGAGACGGCTGAACACCCAAGGTGCACAACACATCTTTCACAGGCGAACCCATGACGCGCTACCTACCATCCGGACTTTAACCGTCGGTCCTGGAATTCCACCAGCTCGGCCTGTGAGAGGTCATCCGGTACGGATGTTTCTCAAGGTTCGCGGACTATTACCGCCGGTTCAGATTTGCACTGACCCCGGAGCGCGTTGCTCTATCTAGATTTTAGTGTAACCGAACCTAAATGCCGTAACACTGATTGTGCTTAATCTGAACACGGCAATAACCCCATCAGGTCGTATACCCGTGCAAGCGTTGCATCCGCCGTCTCATTGGCGCGTTCGGCAGCTCTACCAAGAATGCGATCCAGTTCTGCAGGATCGGCAAGTAGTTCTTGCGTGCGTTCCCGGATCGGAGCGAAACTGTTGGTCACCACCTCGGCCAAGTCTTTCTTGAGGGCGCCGTAACCTCCACCCGCGTACTGGGCAACGAGGTCGTCGATGCTGCGGGTGTCCAGCACCGAAAAAATCGTGAGCAGGTTGGCCACGCCGGGTTTCGTGGCGCGATCGAAGCGAACCTCACCGTCATCATCCGTGACCGCCCGCATAATTTTCTTAGCCGTGACCGCAGGGTCGTCGAGAATTTTGAGCAGGCCCGCTTCGGTCTCGGCCGACTTTGACATCTTAGCCTCGGGGTTTTGCAAGTCGAAAATCTTGGCGGTTTCTTTAAGGATGTGCGCCTCGGGCACCGTAAACGCCGTGCCAAAGCGCGAATTGAAGCGCATCGCGAGGTCGCGCGTGAGTTCGAGGTGCTGGCGCTGGTCTTCGCCCACGGGCACAACGTTGGCCTGATACGCGAGAATGTCGGCCGCCATCAAAATGGGATACGTAAAGAGACCCACGCTCGACGAGTCGGCGCCCTGTTTGGCCGACTTGTCCTTGAACTGCGTCATGCGGCTTGCTTCGCCAAAACCGGTGATCGTGTTGAGCACCCACGCCAGTTGAGCGTGCGCGGGTACGTGCGACTGAATGAAAAGTGTGCTCTTTGCGGGGTCGATGCCAGCGGCAATATATTGAGCGGCCGTCGACCGCGTGCGTTCGCGCAGCTCCGTGGGATCCTGAGGGACCGTGATGGCGTGCAGGTCGACAACGCAGAAAAACGCGTCAAATTCGTCTTGCATGGTCACCCAGTTACTGAGTGCGCCGATGTAGTTGCCCAGGTGCAGCGAATCGCTAGATGGCTGCATTCCACTGAGGATGATGGGCTTCGACACGTGTCAATCCTACGCGCGCGCTCTCGTTGATTGAGCGTGTCGAAATCAGTGCGTGGTTTCGACACGCTCAACCAACAAAGGGGGCTCAACCAACAAAGGGGGCTCAACCAACAAAGGGGGCTCAACCGACGAAGGGGGCTCAACCGCCGGCTAGACAAGGGGGAGCGTGTAATCCACGACGACCGGCGTGTGGTCACTCCAGCGCTGGTCGTAAGCTGTGGCGCGATCGACCGCGTAGTTCGACACGGCGGCCGCTAGTGCGGGCGTATCGAGGTGGTAGTCGATGCGCCAGCCGGCATCCGTGTCGAAGGCCTGGCCGCGCCACGACCACCAGGTGTAGGGGCCGGGAACCTCGCCGGCCGCCGCACGCCCCACGTCGACCCAGCCGAGACCGGTACCCGAGGTGCCATCGACACACTCCACAGTCTCACCGGAACTCCCCAGAATTCGGTCGAAGTAGGCGCGCTCGCGCGGCAAAAAACCGGCCCGCTTCACGTTGCCCTTCCAGTTCTTGATGTCGAGCTCGCGGTGTCCCACGTTGAGGTCGCCCAACACGGTGGCGAATCTGTGGTCGCGCGCGAGCTCCGCCATGCGCGCCTCCATGGCATCGAGAAACTTCCACTTCTCTTCCTGCTTGGGCGTGTCCACCTCGCCGGAGTGCACGTAGCAACTGACCACGGTGAGTGTGGCATCGCCCACCCGGTAGTCGGCCTCGAGCCAGCGCCCGGCGGTGTCAAAGTCGTCCGCCCCGATGGCCACCCGGTGAATCTCGGCAGCACCCCGGCTCGCGATCGCAACGCCGGCTCGCCCCTTGGCCGTGGCGGCATCGTGCAGGATGTTCCATTCGGGGCCCAGCAGGTCTTCGAGGTCGCTCGTGGCGGCGCGCACTTCCTGCAGAGCGAGGATGTCTACGTTGCGTTCATCAAGCCACGCACCCATGCCCTTGCGGAAGGCGGCGCGTACGCCGTTAACGTTTACGGTGGCAAGGCGAAGAGTTGTCATGGGCGGGTTTCCTTTACGTGAGAAGCGCGTTGCGAGGTGCCCTTGGCCCGCACCCTTCGTGAGGTGCTGCTGGTGTCAAGCGGCCTGATGCCGGCATCGTCCATGCCGACAGCGATCCAGGCCACGGCGAGCAGGTAGATGCGCGCCACCAGGTTGAACCACACGAGCAGCCCCACCAGCAGCGCGAATCCGGCGAGCAGGGGATTGTGCCCAGCTCCACCAATCACAACGCCCCAGGCGAGCTTGAGGCCACCAAGACCGATACCGCCCCAAAGCGCGCCCGCCCACAGGCGGCGTGACGGAATCCTCACGGCACTGAGCAGTCTGATGAGTCCGGCCAGGAGTGCCGTGTCAAAGGCCAAGAGCACGAGTGCGGTCACGATCCTGATGCTCACCGTGAGGGTTGACGAATCGGTCACCCCAAGAATCTCGAGAAGCCAGGCGAGCGAAGTCGTCGAGGTGAGCGAAATCAGCGTGCTGATAACGATCGCGAGGCCAAAGAGAAGTGCGATGCCGATGTCACGGGCTTTGCGCACAACAAAGTTGCCGGCAGCGGGTGGCAGATCAAACATGCGCCGCATGGCCACGCGGGTGTAGTCGAGCCAGTTGAGCGAGGTGTACCCCACGATGAGAAGGGAGATCGCGCTGGTCACCCCCAACGTGGTGCGCGATATCAGTTTTTCGGGGTCAATTACACCGCCGGGCGACAACAGGCCGGGAACGAGCGCGTTGATGAAGTCAGCAACGGACTTGAGCGCGGCGGCGTTGCCCGCCGCCACAAACGTGGCGATGGAGAACCCCACCCAGATCGCGGCAAACGTGGCAAACAACGCCTGGAACGACATGCCGGCGGCCGAGAGATCGCCACCACGCGACGAATACACG
>CAIOGW010000132.1 GCA_903857985.1 uncultured Microbacteriaceae bacterium | reverse complement strand
TCAACTGCGTTGCCTACTCAACCGCCGAGAAGGTTTCGATACGTCAACTGCGTTGCCTACTCAACCGCCGAGAAGGTTTCGATACGTCAACTGCGTTGCCTACTCAACCGCCGATGCGACTAGTAGTCGACGATCTCGAGCCAAACGAGCACTGTGTCGCCGTAGTCCTTGGTGCGAATAATCTTCATGCGCTCGGGTGCGGTGAACAGGGGGTCGCGCACACTGCGCTCCACCACGATCACTCCGTCGCGCGTCATTTGGCGAGACAGCGTTTCCAGCACGAGCTCGAGCTCTTCATTAGTCACCGAGTAGGGGGGATCAATCAGCACGAGGTTCCAGAGGCTGCGGCTCTGCGAGAGGAATGAGCCCACGGATTCTTGGCGTACCTCGAACGAACCCGATTCTTTGCCACCGGAGTGCGCCACCATGCGCGCGTTGCTCTTGATGATCTTGGCGGCCTTGGCGTTGTTCTCCACAAGCGCCACGTGCTTTGCGCCACGGCTGAGAGCTTCGAGACCGAGCGCGCCCGTGCCGGCGTAGAGGTCGAGCACTCGTGATCCGCGAATGAGGTCGGCCGCATCGAGCGACGAAAACAGTGCTTCCCGCACGCGGTCGCTCGTGGGACGAGTGCCCTCTTTCGGCACTTTGAGTTCTCGGCTTCCGGCAAATCCGGCGATGATGCGCGTCACCCAAACAGCCTAGGGCGCGCGCGCCTACGCTGAAAGGGTGAATCCCTCACCTCTCGACGCCAAACTCGACGCTCTCGTCGGTGGCAAGACAGCGACAGCCTTGGCCAAGGCGTTCGGCATGAAGACCGTGGGCGATCTGGTGGGTCACTTTCCCCGGCGTTATGCCAAGCGCGGCGAGCTCACGGCCGTGGCGGATGTTCCCTTAGACGAGAACGTGTCGATTGTTGCCGAAGTGCTCGACGTGCGGTCGCGGCCCATGCGCGCTAAGCGCGGATCCATTCTTGAAGTGCGACTCACTGATGGCTCGGGGGGCACCATCACTCTCACGTTCTTCAACCAAGCGTGGCGGGAGCGCGACCTTGCGCCCGGTTCGCGCGGCATCTTTGCCGGCAAGGTCAGTCGTTACCGCGGCACACTCCAGCTTGCGCATCCCGACTACGAACTCTTTGACGACAACGACACCGGCGTTGATGCTGACTCGGGCGCCGCCATGGATGCGGGCATGGATGCCGAGGCCTGGGCCAAGCAGCCACTCCCTCTCTATGCGGCCACGTCGACTTTTTCGAGTTGGCAAATGGCCAAGACGATTGCTCTCGTGCTGCCTACGTTGAGCGACCTGCCGGATCCGCTCGAGGGAGTTCTGAGCGATGCCGAGCGAACGGAGCGCGGCCTGTTGCCGTTTGTTGAGGCCCTGCACTTGGTTCACCAGCCCACCGAAGATCTCGACTGGCAGCGCGCCCGCGACACGTTGCGGTTTATCGAAGCCCTCGTGCTTCAGGCGGCCCTGCTCGAGCGCCGGGCCGAAGCCCGTTCGCACCGTGCCACTCCGCGACCGGCGAAACTCGCAGGGCTGTTGGCGCGCTTTGATGCCGCGCTTCCCTTTACGTTGACCGGCGACCAGCAACTCGTGGGCGACGAGATCGCCAGCGACATCGCGGCGGATATTCCCATGAGCCGTCTGGTTCAGGGTGAGGTGGGTTCGGGCAAGACGCTCGTGGCCCTGCGCGCCATGTTGCAGGTTGCCGACACGGGCGGCCAGGCCGTCCTGCTGGCCCCCACGGAGGTTCTGGCAGCGCAGCACCTGCGTTCGGTGGAGCGCGTGTTGGGTGCTGAACTCTGCACTCTTCTGGCGCCCACGCTCATTACGGGCCAGTTGCCGGTGGCACAAAAGCGGGCTGCTCTGCTGCGCGCGGCGGCTGGCCAGGCGCACATCGTGATCGGCACGCACGCTCTGCTGCAAGACAATGTGCAATTCTTCGACCTCGGGCTTGTGGTGATCGACGAACAACACCGCTTCGGTGTGGAACAGCGCCACCTCCTTCACGCCAAGGCCGAGAACGTTCCCCACACGCTCGTTCTCACGGCAACGCCCATTCCCCGCACAGTGGCCATGACGGCGTTTGGCGACCTCGACGTCTCGGTGATTCGCGAGTTGCCCGCCGGCCGTGCGGGCATCACCTCGCACTGCGTGGCCCTGGCCGAGCATCCGGGCTGGATGTCGCGCGTGTGGGAGCGTGTGGCCGAGGAGTTGGCTCTGGGTCGTCAGGCTTTTGTGGTTTGTCCGGCCATCGACGGCGCAACGCTCGAGGAAGACGACGGTGGCGCTGGCGGGTTGAGTAGCGCCGAAGGCGCGAGTTCTCGCCGGTTGAGTAGCGCCGAAGGCGCGTATCGAAACCCCGAGTCTGGTTTCGATACGTCAACTTCGTTGACTACTCAACCAGCGGGCGCTCCTCTCT
Source organism: uncultured Microbacteriaceae bacterium (assembly GCA_903857985.1). GTDB lineage: Bacteria > Actinomycetota > Actinomycetes > Actinomycetales > Microbacteriaceae > UBA963. The sequence continues at coordinate 1,746 of CAIOGW010000132.1, read as the reverse complement.
CGGCGGTCACCGAGGTACTCGAGCAGTTGCGCGCTCTGCCCGTTCTTGCCGGCCGCCGCATCGAGGCCCTACACGGGCGTCTCTCGAGCGACGAGAAAGACAGCATCATGCGCGCCTTTGCCGACGGCGCGATTGACGTGGTGGTGGCCACTACGGTGATCGAGGTGGGCGTGGACGTGCCGAACGCGTCGACCATGGTGGTGCTCGATGCCGATCGCTTCGGCGTTTCTCAGTTGCACCAATTGCGCGGACGTGTGGGTCGCGGCGGGGTGCCGGGTCTTGCCCTGTTTGTCACCGATGCGGAGCCCGACACCGTGGCCCGCGAGCGGGTGGAGGCTGTGGCCGCCACGACCGATGGGTTCGAACTCGCCCGCATCGACCTCGAACTGCGCTCGGAGGGTGACGTGCTGGGCGCCCGGCAGTCGGGCGGGCGCTCCGGACTCCGCCTGCTGCGGGTGACCCGTGACGGTGATCTCATTGCTGAAGCGCGCGATATTGCCGCGGGTATCCTCGCCGCCGATCCCGGCTTTGTTGCTCATCCCGCTCTGCGGGAGGCTATGACCCGAAGACTCGACGAATCTGAGCGCGCGTTCCTCGACAAGAATTAGGCTGGAGACATGCGCAGAGTTGCAGTTCTTCCCGGATCGTTCGATCCGGTCACCCTGGGTCACCTCGATGTGATCGCCCGCGCCGTCAAGATCTTTGACGAGGTGCACGTCGTGGTGGTGCACAACCCCGGCAAAAGTGCGCTGTTGCCGATTGCTCAGCGTGTCACGCTGATTGAGCAGGCCCTCGCCGAAGCCGGGATCGACGGCGTCGTTGTGGCTCAGTGGTCGATGGGATTGCTTGTGGATTACTGCAGTGAGGTCGGTGCCACGGTGCTCGTCAAGGGCCTGCGCAGTAATCAAGATGTGGCCTACGAGATGCCGATGGCGCTGGTCAACCGAAACCTCGCTGGCATCGAGACCGTGTTCGTGCTGCCCGAGCCCGGTCATGCCTATGTATCGAGTTCTCTTGTTCGTCAGGTAGCGGCTCTCGGCGGCGACGTGCGACCGTATGTGCCGCACGTGGTGGCCGAATACCTCGCCACCCACGGGAGTTAGTATGGCCAGATTTGTTCCCACTCCCTTCACTGTGGGTGTTCACGACCTCATGCACCGCCCCGGCGAGCAGCGCGAGAAGCTGTTCGACATCGCCATGCCAGAGCAGATGGGCGAAGGCTTGGTGGCCGTGCAGAAGGGTGCCCGCTTGCACCTCGACGTGCGTCTTGAATCGGTGCACGAGGGTATTTTGGCCACTGTCGACGTGACTACCGAGGCGTCGGGCGAGTGTGGCCGATGCCTCGAGCCCCTCACCGAAGACGTCCAAGTCGATATTCAGGAGCTTTTCGCGTATTCTCTAGACGAAGCCTTTGACTATTGCGTGACAGACGACCATGTTGATCTGGAACCGATGGTGAGAGACGCGGTAGTGCTCGCACTGCCGTTCCAGCCGGTTTGTCGGCCGGAGTGCGCTGGTCTTGATCCCGAGACGGGTGAGCGTCGCAGCGAAGGGCAGGCACAGTCGCCGGGCGAGTCAATTGACCCGCGCTGGGCTGCGCTCCACAAGCTGGCTTCCGAACAAGACTCATAGCGAGTCGCATTTTTTCTTACATCACGTTCAACTAAGGCAAGAGGTAGATCATGGCTGTTCCCAAGCGGAAAAAGTCTCGCTCGAACACGCACTCACGTCGCTCGCAGTGGAAGG
>CAIOGW010000131.1 GCA_903857985.1 uncultured Microbacteriaceae bacterium | reverse complement strand
GAATCTGGCAGGTCAACGTCGCGCCTGGCGAACGCGTTGCGATCCTGCTCGAATGGGAAGACGGTGATGATACGGCGTTTCAGCAGGCCCTAGCTGAGCAAGGTGCTCGCATGGTGCGTGAGGGAGACTGGGTCGGGTCATTCAATGCAGACTCGCCCTACGCGTCGAATGTCAAGTCCCTCATTACTTGTCTGAATGCCGCGACGAGGTATTCGTAATGGTGCAACCCGGCCTCACTTCTCATTGGCGGGTCGGTCGCCGACTCTTGGTCAGTGTTGCTCTATTGGCTTGCGCGATGCTCGCCGTAGCATGCGGCGGCAGTGATCCGGTGCCGATCGACGGGACGGGACCCAAAGCAACGGAGCCGATCACCGCAGCTGTGGCATCGGACCTCGACGTTTTTGTCAAGAACACGGCGAATCTGGTGGCTGAGTCGAACGGGTACCAACAGGGAATCCGTAACGATCCCGACGCATCACCTAGCCAGCTTCCTGAAATCGCGGAGAGATTCCGTCAATTCACAGACCAGTGGCGGCGGTACTGCGTCGAAGCCCTGGATGGCGTGCAGGCGGCTTCGGGTACAGAAGAGCAGGTATGGCGAGCAGGGAGCGATTGGTGTGAAGTCATGGCCGACATGTGGAGCCGCGCGACCGAGGTGACGGAAATTGCGGCCAATGGCGGACCAGCGGTAGACGATACGAACCCCGACGACATCGCCCTCTATAAGAGGTCAGAGCAGCTGGGGCAGGCTTTTTTGAATGCTTATTGCAGTTACGGCGGCTCGCTGTGTAGCTCGTAGCTGATCGTGTCGGCGCGTCGCAGAGGCTGTAAGCGTGGTGAGCCTTGCGCGCCAACGAAAGGGCGTCTCTTTCGTTCGGAAATGCTTCGACTAATCGGCGTTTTACTTCACATTTGGTGGCTGTCAGGCACTGGCCTGCTTACGAGAGCCGGTTGCCTATTACCTGTGATCACAGAGCAACTGCCCTGTTTGCCGCTTCTTAAAGGTACGTGGTTTGATCTGTTGTTTTTCAATTTCAATTCAACCAACAGAAGAATGCGGTTCCCCTGAAGCCAGACAAACAAGTGATGAGCCCATTCCGAAGGCTCGCGAAGAGCCGTACCCACGAGCGAGCCGGTTCTTCGTGACAATGGTGTGAGTTCGAAAGCGGGGGGTTGCCGCGGACTACATGGATGCTGCGGAGTCTTCGGATACGTAGGCGGCGACCAGCTTGGCTGCGTTCTCACGCGCCTCGGGGTACATGTGGCGGTACCGGTCAGCAGTGATGGTGATGCTGGAGTGCCCCATGAAGCGAGATAGGTCCGCCAGAGGCACCCCTGCCGCTGCGAAGATCGACGCGCAGGTATGCCGTGCCTCATGTGGGGTGAACGTCGGCAGGCCTGCGGCTCGCCACGCGCGTTCCGATCTTCGGGCTACGCGGCTCGCATTGATCGGAGTGCCTGCTGATGAAGCAAACACAAGCGCCTCAAGCTCGACGTCTGGCGACTCGCGCGCATGAGCGTCGAGCAGCTCTCGAAGCTGGGGGATCATCGGCACCTCCCGCACTCCGGAAGCCGTCTTCGGGTTCTTGAAGCGACGAGTCTTTCCGCACCATGATCGCTCGACCCTGATCGCATCGCCTGCAACGTCGCTCCATCGGAGTGCCAGGATCTCACCGAGTCGAAGGCCGCCGTAGAACGCGATGCCCCAGTACGCACGATCGCTTGGATAAGGAAGCACTGCGATGAGTCTGCGCGCTTCGTCTCGATTCGCGACTCGATCACGCTTTCCGTGATTCGAAGGCAGCTCGAGATCGGTGGCGGGGTTCTCCGAGATCTCGCCTCTCCGTACCGCGTGGCGAAAGATCACCCGGAGCGGCGTGATCGTGTTATTGATGGTTGACGGAGTCAGGCCCTGTGACTTGAGGTGATCTACGACCGCTTGAATATCCCGCCGACGAATGTCATCGATGCGTCGTCCGCCGATCAGTGGATAGACATGAGCGCGGAGCGACGACTCGTACGACGTGATCACGCTGCCCGCGTACGGCGCGCCTCCGCGCTTTGCGATCGAGCCATCCTGCATACCTGCCAAGAGACGCTCGCCAGCGTCCCGGACCGTAAGGTTGATGGTGTTGTCGATGCGGTGGGTGCGCATCAGCTGAATACGCTCTGTGCGCCATCGCTCCGCCTCGAAGAGCGCTGGGAATGTCTGGCGTACCCGCTTACCTCTAGCGCCACCAGGGGCCGTTGCTCGATACGTCGGCGTGCAGCTGCACTTCGGTGCCCGTTTGCTGTGGAGTGCGAGTTCGTCGCGATCCCGCTTGGTCACGTCACGCGCTGCGCAGAACGATCGATGCTGTTCCTCGATGCCTTCGGGGATTTCTCTGCGACGTGCCATTGCGGCACAGCATAAGTCATTGGGAGCCCGTTTGGGAGCCCAGTAATGGGTTTACGCTCGCCCATCGTCTTGGCAATTTCCATTCTATTGCTAGATAAACTGCGATGCCCCCGGCATGATTCGAACATGCGACGCACGGTTTAGGAAACCGATGCTCTATCCCCTGAGCTACGGGGGCGGCGGGTGGATGATACGCCCGGTGAACGGCCTTGCGTGCGGATGCGGGCGCCG
>CAIOGW010000130.1 GCA_903857985.1 uncultured Microbacteriaceae bacterium | reverse complement strand
GGGCATCGAATCCGGGCGGCGCCACGGTCACGGCGTGGATAGCGACATCGGAGTCGGCACCGAGGTAGCGCCCGAGGCGGCGCTGGAGTTCGGCAGGTGTCATGTTGGTGGCGACGTCGGCGTGTGCCACCTGACCCAGCGCGTGCACGCCCGCGTCGGTGCGACCGGCCACCGTGAGCCGGATGATTGTCTTGGATCGCAGGATGCGCCCCAAAGCCTCCTCGATCACACCTTGAACCGTGCGTCGGTTGGGCTGCACCGCCCACCCGGCAAAGTTCGTTCCGTCGTAGGCAATATCCAGGCGGATGCGCGCGAGGGAGGCAGGGGTCATGATGCCAAAAGTCTAGGGCGCGGCCAAGGAGACCGGCGCGCGCGGAGAAGGCGGGCGCGTAAAAGAGAAGACCCCCGCCCGCTAGGCGAGGGTCTCATGCGCGTGACACGCAAACTACTCTTTTTCAGCCGGTGCTTCGTCTGCGGGAGCCTCTTCTGCGGGTGCAGCGGCTTCCTCGGCTACGGGCGCTTCTTCGGCGGGTGCAACAGCTTCCTCAACAGCGGGCGCCTCGGTCGTTTCGGGAGCTGCCTCTACGGGTGCGTCAACAATCTCGTCGACGACGCCATCAGTGACAACCAACTCTTCAGAAGGTGCCGCGGCAACAGGAGGTGCAACCTTGGGTGCCGCTGCTGCAGCCTTGGCGGCGGCAGCTTTCTTGGCCGAGACGGGCTTCTTCACCACGGGCTCGAGAACGAGCTCAATGGCTGCCATGGGAGCGTTGTCGCCCTTGCGGTAGCCGAGCTTGGTGATGCGCGTATAGCCACCCTCACGCTCGCTCACCTGAGGGGCGATCTCCGTGAAGAGAATGTGAACGGCTTCCTTGTTGTTGCGCAGAACCTGGATCACGCGACGGCGTGCGTGCAGGTCGCCTCGCTTGGCGAAGGTAACCAGGCGCTCAGCGAACGGACGAAGGCGCTTGGCCTTTGTCTCGGTGGTCTGGATCGACTTGTGGGTGAACAGGGCTGCGGCCAGGTTCGCAAGCATGAGGCGCTCGTGAGCTGGGCCGCCACCGAGACGGGGACCTTTGGTAGGTGCAGGCATTTTTCTTTCTCCGTTTAGCTGAGAAGACTCAATCTAGGCGAGGCCTAGACTCGGTCCTCGTCGTCGTATTCACCGTAGAAGTGGGCGCCATCGAATCCGGGAACCGAATCCTTGAGTGAGAGTCCCATTTCGATGAGCTTGTCGCGCACCTCATCGACCGACTTCTGGCCGAAGTTGCGAATGTTCATAAGCTGGTGCTCCGAAAGGGCAACCAGTTCACTCACGGTGTTGATGCCCTCGCGCTTGAGGCAGTTGTAGGAGCGAACCGAAAGGTCCATGTCCTCAACGGGAATCTGCAGCTCCGACGTGGTGATGGCGTCGACGGGCGCGGGACCAATCTCGATACCCTCGGCAGCCGTGTTCAGCTCGCGAGCCAAACCGAACAGCTCGGTGAGCGTGCGGCCGGCCGAGGCCATGGCGTCGCGTGGCGTGATGGCGGGCTTGGTCTCAACATCAACCACGAGGCGGTCGAAGTCGGTACGCTCGCCCGCACGCGTTGCTTCAACGCGGTAGGTGACCTTGAGAACGGGCGAGTAGATGGAGTCAACCGGCATCTGGCCGGCTTCCGAGTACTCGTTGCGGTTCTGCTCTGACGAGACGTAGCCACGACCGCGCTCAATGATGAGCTCGAGGTCGAACTTGGCCTTATCGTTCAGCGTGGCAATGGCCAGCTCGGGGTTGTGAATCTCGACACCCGCGGGTGCCGTGATGTTTCCCGCGGTAACAACACCGGCGCCGTTCTTGCTCAGGCGAACCGTGATGGGCTCATCGTGCTCGCTCGAGACCACGATCGACTTGATGTTCAAGATGATCTCGGTCACGTCTTCCTTGGCACCGGGGATGGTGCTGAAGGGGTGCTGCACGCCGTCGAGACGGATGCTGGTGACAGCAGCGCCAGGACTCGACGAGAGCAGGGTACGGCGAAGTGAGTTGCCGAGGGTGTATCCGAAACCAGGCTCGAGCGGTTCGATAACGAACCGCGAGCGGAATTCCGAGATGTTCTCTTCGGCAAGCGTGGGGCGCTGTGCAATGAGCACTGTGTGTTCCTTTCGGCCAAGTGTCCGCTATATGACACTTCCGTGCGAGTTGTTTAGTTATGGGTGTGGTGTGTGGTGCATCCTCTTTGCTTTCGTCAGCGGGCATGCCCCACGAGGAGGTAAACCCGCGTCCCAAGGCGCGAGGGAGAAAACTAGACGCGGCGACGCTTGGGCGGGCGACATCCGTTGTGAGCCTGGGGCGTCACATCGCTGATCGAACCCACCTCGAGGCCGGCTGCCTGAAGCGAACGAATCGCGGTCTCACGACCCGAACCCGGCCCCTTCACGAAGACGTCAACCTTCTTCATGCCGTGCTCCTGCGCCTGACGAGCAGCCGACTCAGCGGCCATCTGTGCGGCGTAGGGGGTCGACTTGCGCGAGCCTTTGAAGCCCACGCCACCCGACGATGCCCAGCTGATAACAGCACCGGTGGTGTCGGTGATAGACACGATGGTGTTGTTGAACGTTGACTTGATGTGGGCCTGGCCCACGGCAATGTTCTTGTTGTCTTTCTTACGCGGCTTGCGCACTGCGGACTTTGGTGTAGCCATTTGCTTCTCCTAAAACCTGTTCTGAATGAAGGCGAGCCGAGCGGCTACTTGGCCTTCTTCTTTCCGGCAACGGTGCGCTTGGGACCCTTGCGCGTACGGGCGTTGGTCTTGGTGCGCTGACCTCGCACGGGCAGGCCCTTGCGGTGGCGAATACCCTCGTAGCTTCCGATTTCAACCTTGCGGCGAATGTCGGCAGCTACTTCGCGTCGCAGGTCACCCTCAACGCGGAAGGTGGCCTCGATGTAGTCACGGAGAGCGATGAGTTGCTCATCGGTCAGATCCTTGACGCGGATGTCGGGGCTGATGCCGGTATCTGCGAGCGTCTTCTTCGCTCGCGTGCGGCCGACGCCGTAGATGTAGGTAAGGGCGACTTCAACGCGCTTATCGCGTGGAATGTCGACTCCGGCGAGACGTGCCATGGTGGCTTCTCCTGTGTGTTTATCAGAGGTGTGGGGCGCATCCGGTGCCTGGGCCTCTGTCCCAGGGTGTCCCTCGC
>CAIOGW010000129.1 GCA_903857985.1 uncultured Microbacteriaceae bacterium | reverse complement strand
TTGTTGGCAATGGCGTGCGTGACATTGGACAGCGCGGGGGCGATGTGCTCGGCATGGAAGGCTTGCAGCACGGACTTGAGTCCTTTGCCGAGCAACCCGATGAGGGTGCCGACGGCGACGGCGGCGCCAATCCACTGCACGAGCACGATCGCGGTCACGGCGCGCCCGAGCGGCCAATGTGCAAAGCGAGAGACGAGACGGTGGTCATGGACGCATGATGCCGCCGCATGGCGCACGACTCTACCGAGCGGCGCCGCGACTACGAACCAACCGCCGGATTTAGCGGTCCCGCGGCCCGAACCAGAGCACGGCGAGGTAGAACAGCGTGGCCCGCACGCGCCCGACGCCCGTGGCCCGGAGCGCGTGGTAAAACCGCCGGTGGATCACCGGAGACGGGGCGCGCTTGGTCACCAGCTCGTAGTCGTGCAGCGTGGCCGCCTTGAGGAGGGACCCACTCAACGGGTGGCCGACGAGCGGCCACAGCAGCGCCGGGATGCTCGCGCCGTCCGTCTGAAACCCGATCGGCACCGTGATCTGCGTGGTGCTCGTGCGCCACCGCAGCGGGGCAAGCAGCGCCACACGGCCGCGCCCACGGAACTCCACGCGCAGCGGATCGGGCGCAAACATCAGGCGAGGATCTCCGCGACCCGCGCCGGGGCAATGAGCCCGAGCGTGGCGTGGTACTGCACGCCTTGGATCGTGCGCGGGTCGGTGACGTCGACCTCGGTCGCTTCGGCCAGCGACGCAGCCAAGGCCCGCAGGGTGGCCCGCACCGTGGCGTCGGCGTGCGTCTCGGTGGCCACGTTGATGGCGATTTGTTCGGCCAGCGTGTAGCGCCAGCGAAACTCGAGCCGCGTCAGGCGCAGGGGGTCGGGGATGACGGCGCCCGTGCCCAGCTCGATGGTCGGCATTAGCAATCCTCCAGCACATCGGTCGTCGTGCGAAGCCCCGCCACAACTGCCACCTGTGCCACCCACGTCGACCCCTGGGTGCCCGAGCTGCCCACACGATTCAGCCGCAGCTTCGTCGTCGTGCCAAAGGCCGCGGCGCGCGTAATGGTGCTGCTCCACGCGGTCGTGGTCTCGCCGATCACGCCTGCTATGCTGAGGGTCAGACGGACCCGCCACGTCGTGCCGCTGTCCTCGACTTGCATGAGCAGGCGCGCGCCTTGGCCGGTGGTCGGGGTTGCCGTAGCGAGAGTGGCGCTGACGCTCGTGGTGCCGTTGTGAATCGTGGCGCGGTAGTTGGTGCCGCTGCTGTCGATCAGCCAGCGGGCGCCGGTCTGGGCGTCGTTGCCCACATACAGGAGCCCCGCACCGGACGTGGTGCGCGTGCCGGCCTCGGAGCACTCGACGAGTAGCGAGGCCGTGCGCGGCGTGAAAAGCACCGGCCACTCGAGATCATCGGCCGCCAGACGCAGCCCGAGGCGCGCGCTGCTGCCATAGGTGCGCGACTCCCACCGCGGCATCGAATGCGCGGCGGTGTAGGTGGTGCCGGCGCTATCGACGGCGGTGCCCGTGGCGGCGCGGGTGAGCGTGGCAGTGTGCCCGGTGAGGGCCGCGGTGGCGACCGTGCGGGCTTGCCACCGG
>CAIOGW010000128.1 GCA_903857985.1 uncultured Microbacteriaceae bacterium | reverse complement strand
TAACTCCGACGCCTTCGGTAACTCCGACGCCTTCGGTAACTCCGACGCCTTCGGTAACTCCGACGCCTTCGGTAACTCCGACGCCTTCGGTAACTCCGACGCCTTCGGCAACTCCGACGCCTTCGGCAACTCCGACGCCTTCCGCAACGCCAACTGCGAGTCCCGTCCCTGTCGGACTTCTCAACCCGCCGACAGCCGCCGGTGTGGCCAAAGTCCTTCAGACGTTGACCGCAACGTCGGGACAGTGGCTTGGTGCTCCCACCGCGGCGATTCCCGCCGACGGGCCTAAGTATGGCACCAACGCATACCCGGTGAAATCAATTCAGACCTATCTCACTCGCGCGGGAATCCCCACCACGGTTGACGGCCTCTATGGCCGCGGCACCATTGCGAGCGTCAAGACCTTCCAGGCCAAGTACGGACTCCTGTCTGACGGCCTCGTTGGTCCCGTCACGTGGTCAAAGATGCTGGCACTTAAGCTCTACACGAGCTACACCTACCAGTGGGTGAGCTGCACTGCGCCTCTCTCAGTGGCCACCGCCACGGCACCCACCATCTGCACGAACATCACGACGGCTACGTCGGCGGCATACGTGCTCAAGAGTTCAGATCTCGCCAAACACATCGCGGTGAAAGTCACCGGTGTGAGTGGAGCCACGACTGAGTCTCGCTGGTCTGCGTCGCTCGGCCCGGTGGCTCCCTAGTTGACGACGCACCACGCACCACATCGGGAGCTCGACCGGCACGAGGTTTTTCAGACCGGCACCATGGGGGCACTCATCGACGGCATCTACGACGGGGACTGCTCGGTTGAGCATCTGCTCACGCGCGGCGACTTTGGTGTGGGCACGTTTAACGCCCTCGACGGTGAGATGCTCCTTCTCGACGGCACGTGTTACCGACTCTCCAGTGACGGCAGCGTGGGGCCCACGGCATCGTCCGTTCAGACGCCGTTTGCCGTAGTTACACGATTCGAGGCGCACGTCACACAACGCATCGACGAGCCGCTCACGCAAGAAGAAATGCGCGACCTCCTGGTTGGCCTCACTCCGTCTGACAACTACCTCTACGCTTATCGCATTCAGGGCGAATTTGCGTCGGTGCGAACGCGCACCGTTGCGCGACAGTCCCCGCCCTATCGCCGACTCGTAGAGGTGACCAAGGGTGAGCCGGTGCAGATGTTTTCGAAACTCAGTGGCGACATCGTGGGATTTCGCACTCCCGTATTTCAGCGGGGCATCGGCATCGCGGGCGACCACGCCCACTTCATCGACGAGCTGCGCACGCAGGGCGGGCACGTGCTCGACTTTGTGCTCACACGGGGAACTCTCGAGGTGTGCATCGGCACCGACCTGCACCTCGAGCTCCCTCGAACCGTGGCATTTGAGCGTGCCGACCTCGATGACGACCCGGTCGAACGCGACGCAGAGGTTACCGCCTCGGAGAGACACACGTAGGCCTGGCGCGGTCTGTCGCGGGCAAGACAACCACGTTTTCTCTCGGAGTACACGTGCAATAGTGTGTGAGCATGTCGCCCACACCAGATGCCTACGAAGCTTTCCTCAATCTGCCCACGATTGTTTTGGTGATCATTGTCGCCATCCCGGCAATCGTGATCATGTGGCTGGGCATTCTGTTCAGCTTGCGTCGCGGCGCCGACAGCGACTTCACCGATTTCGCCAACTCGGCGCTCGCCATCGTGGGCGGCGCCTTCATTTTTGTGGGCGCATTTGCCGTGGTTACCTCGTGGGACACTCAGTCGCGTCTCGAAGCGAGTGTGACGAGTGAATTCACCTCGATTACCTCGCTCGCAGAAGACCTGGGTGGTATTCCGCGCGAGTCCTCCCGCGAGACTGCCCTCTCTTTGGTCGACTACGCCACGCTCGTGAGAGACACCGAGATTGGCACACAGGGTGTCGTCGCGCCTAACCCCGAGGCGCAACAGGCCCTGGCGGTTATCGAAGCCAGTGTCACGTCGACGGCCGAGTCGCCCGGGCTGACAGCCCACCAGGTCGACAACCTCTACAACCACATGGAGGCCGTCAAGGATGCCCGCAAGGACCGACTCACCATAAACGTGCCGAATCTTCCCCTGAGCTTGAACGTTATGTTGGGGCTAGCGGCCGTGCTCATGCTTCTCGGAATTGGCCTGTACCCCGCATCGCGCATTCCGTGGCTCAAGTACTTTTACGGTGGTGCCACCACTATTGTGACGATTGCCATGATTTCTGCGGTTCTTACTCTTCAGTCTCCGGTCAACGTCGCCGCCCAGTCTTCTCAGGTCATCGACATGTTCATCACGTCGGTAACCGAGGGTGGGGCGAATCTTGGCCTCAACGACGGCCAGCAGGGAACACCTCCCTCTCCCGAGCCCGGCCAGCAGCCCGGACAAGCACCGGGAGACGGGCAACCGGCCGCGCCGGCACCCTAAGTCACGCCGCGGGTCGTTGCCGAAGCGCACGGCCCCAGAAATGACGTTGCCGCCCCGAGGAGAGTTCCTCGGGGCGGCAACGTTTTTGTTCGGCGCGTGCCGTGGTCGTTATTTGGCTACGGCGCGATGAACGCGTTGGCCTGCACTGTTGTGAGTGCCGTGTTCGCCATAATGATCGACGAGAGCGACGTTGTCTTGATTGTCGCAATTTCTGCCGGTGTCATCGACGCCTCAAAGTAGAGGCGGTCGCCGGAGCGTAGGCGGGTGAACTGATCGACAATCACCTTGGTAAAGAGAGCGCCGAGCGAGCCACCGGCCACGTGGTTCTCGGCTAAGCCTCCTACCCACGCGTCGATGTTGTTCACGTTGCCGTAAGTTGCCTTCAGTTTTGCCGCAAGCGCGGCATCCGAGGTGATTTGGCTGAAGTTGGTCACCTTGGTCAGGCCGAAGGCGGTCCGCATCTTGTTGTAATCGGCGAGACCGTGATCACGGCCGCGCTGAATGTTGAGAGCGTCGAGGTCGAGACCTCCGGCTCCGGGAGGGCCAAACAGGAAGTTGCGGACAGCGTCCGTCACAAGGACGTCGACCTCTTGAGCCTCTCCCGTGGTCTCAGCCTTGAGGAACGCGTCGATGTCTCCTTCGTGGTTCGGTGCCGTGGGGTCGAATACGGTGGGGTTGAAGAAGGATGTCGCGAGGTCGAGCGCGCCACCACTCGTTTCGGTGCCATCGTTGTTCATCCGGCCCACTTCGCCGTCGAGCATGCTGTGCCCAAAGCGGTAAGCCGCGGTGGCGAACTCATTTGAGATCGACGGGTTCACGTTTGGCTTGTAACCGGTGTAGGCGGGCATGACACGCGTGCCAAGCAGGGCCGGCAGATACTCGTTGTAGACAATCCACTGCAACTCCGCAATCACCGTGCGGCGGGCTTTCTGGTACAACTGTTCGTCGGTGAGCGTCGGTGTCGCCACGGCGAGTGCCGTCGCGAGGCGGTTGTGCTCGCGAACGAAAAGAGTCTGCAGCGACGTGAGCCCCGGATTTTCGTTGGCGCGAACGTCGCCAGCGAGGAACATCTGGGTGTCGGGCACCTGGTGGGCATCATTCTTGTTCTCGAGCCCGAGTGTGTTGAACGGCAGCATGTTGCCGGCGCTGGTTTTCATGAGCCCACCAGACATCGTGCGCAGGGCGAGCGCACGGGCGCTGTCGGAGCCATAGACCTGCGAGCCGTCAAGAAAGCCGGTCACCCAGTTGTTCTGCTCGCGCGGGCTCGTCTTTGACTTCCCCGAACCGGTCACGAACGTGGACCGAGTAAAGGGAATAGTGGCGGTGCCCGTTGACGCCGGGTCGAACTGCGGGTCTCCGGTGGGAACCGCGATCGGCGCCGACTCACCGGTGGTTGAAATTGTGCGGGTGAGGTCGTGGTCCAGGAACTGCCCGAACACATAGACCATGTCGGTCAGTTTTCTATTGTTGACGATGCTCGTGCCCTGCGCGTTGATCGCATTTGAGACCGCCCGAGCACTGGGGCGATTCGCGCCTGACATCAGAGAGTTGCCATCTGCGTAGGCCTGCGGTGACATTCGCAGGAAGCCCTGCTGAACCGAACCCCAGTCGAAACGCGCGCGATTGTTTCCGGTTCCGTTAAACGAGTAGCGGGGCTCTGCGGCTGCGGGCGCCGTCGGCTTCGGGGCAGGCTTCGTCGGGCCGGCCGGTGCGGGTTTCGTTGCTGACTGGACAGCGGAATTTAGCGTCACCTGTTGCTGGGTATTCGGTGACGGAGCAGCGGTCGCCGCGGTAGCACTGAGGCTACCGGCGCTCAACGTGGCCACCGCGAGCGTGACCGACAGGGCTGAAGCCAGCGTGGCTCCAGCGGTGCGGGGGTTTTTCATGAGGACTCGATTCGTTATCGGGTTTTTATCAGTCGGTTGACCTGATGAGGCGAGGCTAAGGAGTCGACACATGTAGTTTCCTATGGTCACGCTATGAATTGCCTAAGAGGGTGTGGCCGGGGCTCCGCACGTCTCAGAGGTGCCGGGGCCGTCTCAAATTGACAACCGCCGATGAACTCAATGCGTCAACGTATGCACCCGGGAATCTGTAGGCTTTATGGGGGCACAGACGACGCGAAGGAGCGATCAGATGACACGAATTGGTGTGGTTCGGGAGCAAGACGGCGAGACACGTGTAGCCGCAACTCCCGACACTGTGGCCAAGATTGTCGCTCTCGGTTACGAGGTCAACGTCGAGAAGGGTGCCGGCGCGAAGTCGGCCTCACCCGACGCTCAGTATGAGAAGGCCGGCGCGAGTATGGTTACCACCGCCAAAGCGTGGTCGGCCGACATCGTCATGAAGGTCAACGCTCCGACCGACGAAGAAATAGGCAAACTCGAAGCCGGCACAACTCTGATCAGCTTGCTCAGCCCCGCCCTGCGCCCCGAACTGCTTGAGGCGCTCGCCAGGCGAGGCGTCACGGCCTTGGCGCTTGACGCCGTGCCGCGCATTTCGCGAGCCCAGTCGATGGATGTGCTGAGCTCAATGGCCAATCTGGCCGGTTACCGTGCGGTGATTGAGTCGGCCCACGAGTTTGGGCGCCTCTTTACCGGACAGGTCACTGCGGCAGGCAAGGTTCCTCCCGCAAAGGTTCTCGTAGCCGGTGCCGGTGTGGCCGGTCTTGCTGCCATTGGTGCCGCGTCCAGCCTCGGTGCCATCGTGCGCGCCACCGATCCGCGCCCCGAGGTAGCAGATCAGGTGCGTTCCATCGGTGGCGAGTATGTTGCCGTTGAGGTCGACGAAAAGATGGAGTCGTCCGACGGCTACGCGAAAGCCACCAGCGAGGCCTACGACCGCCGTGCTGCCGAGGTGTACTCCGAACAGGCGCTCGACGTTGACATCATCATCACGACGGCTCTCATCCCGGGACGCCCGGCACCGAAACTGCTGACGGCGGCCGACGTGGCGAGCATGCGCCCGGGCAGCGTCATCGTAGATATGGCTGCGGGCATGGGTGGTAACGTTGCCGGCTCAGTTGCGGGCAAGCGCATTGTTACCGACAACGGTGTGGTCATTTTGGGCTACACCGACCTCGCCGGTCGCCTTCCGCAGCAGGCCTCACAGCTGTTCGGCACCAACATGCTCAACCTGCTGAAGCTACTCACCCCGGCCAAGGATGGCCAACTCCACATCGATTTTGAGGATGTCGTTCAGCGTGCGGTGACGGTCGTGCAGGAGGGCAGCATTACGTGGCCGCCCCCGCCCGTCCAGGTTTCGGCTGCACCTGCCGGGGCCGCAGAAACGGCCAAGCCTGAGCCAAAGCCCAAGAAAACCATGTCGCGCGGCGGCAAGGGCGTGCTCATCGGAATCGGGCTCCTGGGGCTCCTCGCCATTTGCACGTTCGCCCCGGCTCCGCTGCCGCAGCACTTCCTCGTGCTCATGCTCTCGGTTGTGGTGGGCTTCTACGTCATCGGCAAGGTGCATCACGCACTTCACACCCCGCTGATGAGTGTGACCAACGCCATCTCGGGCATCGTGGTGGTGGGTGCCATCGCACAGCTCGCCTCGCCCAACCTCGTTGTGCAAATCCTCGCGGCCGTAGGTGTTCTGCTGGCCTCCATCAACATCTTCGGTGGCTTCGCCGTAACCGGCCGAATGCTCAAGATGTTTAGCAAGGGAGGACCGCGATGAACGTCGAAATGCTGATGACCGCCGCCTACATCGTGGCCGCGTTGATGTTCATCATGAGTCTCGCCGGGCTGAGCAAGCACGAGACCTCCCGCGGAGGACTCGCCTTCGGAATCGTGGGCATGGTGCTCGCCCTCGTGGCCACCGTTGCGTCGCTTGTTCTCAACCTTCTCGGAACACCTCAGGTCTTGATTGGCCTCGGACTCCTCGTTGTCGTGATTCTCATTGGTGCCGGCATTGGTCTGTGGCGCGCCCGCGTTGTGGCCATGACCGGCATGCCCGAGCTCATCGCCCTCCTGCACAGCTTCGTCGGTCTGGCCGCCGTGCTCGTGGGCTGGAACGGCGCGCTCGACTCTGAAGAGGTACCCGCCAACCTGCTCGGCATCCACCACGCCGAGGTGTTCATCGGGGTATTCATCGGTGCCGTCACGTTCACGGGATCCATCGTGGCGTACCTCAAGCTGTCGGCGCGCATCTCGTCGCGTCCGCTCATGCTTCCCGGCAAGAACGCACTCAACATCGGCGCTCTTGTGGTCTTCGTGGGGCTTACCGCTTGGTACGTCGTTACGCCCGAACTGTGGTTGCTCATCGCAGTCACGGCTCTCGCTCTCCTGCTCGGCTGGCACCTCGTGGCTTCCATCGGCGGGGGCGACATGCCGGTTGTGGTCTCCATGCTCAACAGCTACTCGGGTTGGGCTGCCGCCGCTGCGGGCTTCCTGCTCAACAACGATTTGCTCATCGTCACCGGTGCGCTGGTGGGCTCATCCGGTGCGTACCTGTCGTACATCATGTGCCGCGCCATGAACCGGTCGTTCATCTCGGTGATTGCCGGTGGTTTCGGCATCGAGAAACCGGCCGCTGCGGGCGAAGAGGAGACAGGCGAAATCCAGGAGATGGATGCCGCCTCGGTGGCCGAGATGCTGGCCGCTGCCGATTCCGTGATCATCACCCCGGGCTACGGTATGGCCGTGGCTCAGGCACAGTACCCCGTGGCCGAACTGGCGAGCCAGCTCGCGGCCAAGGGCGTGAAGGTGCGCTTCGGTATTCACCCCGTTGCGGGGCGTCTTCCCGGTCACATGAACGTGCTTCTTGCTGAGGCAAAGGTGCCCTACGACATCGTGCTCGAGTTGGACGAGATCAACGAAGACTTTGCGTCTACGTCTGTCGTGTTGGTTATCGGGGCCAACGATACGTGCAACCCGGCCGCTGCCGAGGATCCGAGCAGCCCCATCGCAGGCATGCCCGTCTTGCACGTGTGGGAGGCGTCGAACGTTGTCGTCTTCAAGCGCTCCATGAGCTCCGGCTACGCCGGTGTGCAGAACCCGCTGTTCTTCCGCGAGAACGCGCACATGCTCTTTGGCGACGCGAAGGAACGCGTGGAAGACATCCTCAAGGCGCTCTAAGCGGCAGAGCTTCAGGTGCCTGTTGTTGTTTCCTCGGCGTTTCTTTTGATGGGCTAGGGTGACGGCGTGAATCAACAACTGGATGCGTTTGAATCGTTCCTTTTTTTGCCGCCGTGGCTCATCCTGCTGATTATTGCGGTGCCGTTGGCAGCGCTGATGGCGGTAGCGTTTTACCTCACCAGGCGCCGGGGTCGCGACCTTCAGTCGGCTGACTTCGGCAAGGAAGCATTGGCAATTATTGCCGGTGGCTTCGTCTTCGTGGGCGCTTTCGCCATCGTCACCTCGTGGAATCTGCAATCGTCAATAGTCACTCACGTGACCAATGAGTTCGCTGCCGCCACCTCGCTGGCTGAAGACATGGGCGATGTCAAGTCGCCCGAAGCCAAAGGGCTCGCTCTGCAGCTTGTCGCGTATGCCGAGTCGGTGAAGGCTTCAGAACTCGGTTTCACGGGCGTCGTAGGCCCAAGCCGTGACGCGCAGATGCAGTTGGCAACAATTCAAGACAGTGTGGTTTCGATCGTTTCCAACTCGAACCTCACGACCTACCAGATCGACAATATCTACCGACACATTGAAGAGCTCAAGGACGCCAGAAAGATTCGGCTGGCGGTCGTTCTGCCCAACCTGCCCATTGAGCTCATCTCGCTCATCGTCATTTCAGCGGCTCTGTCGCTCGTTGGCGTGAGCCTGTGCCCGCCCTCGGACCTCAAGTGGGTCAAGTACTTCTACGCCACGTCGTCGCTCGTCGTGGTGAGCGGATTGATTCTCACCATTTTGGTTTTGCAATCGCCGAGATACACCGCGAGCCAGGTCAGTCATCAACTCGACATGTTTACCCGATCCGTCACAGACGGTGGCGCGAACATCGACAAGGATCAGCCCACGGTCGGCGATGCACCGGCTCCGGGGGAGGGGCCGAAGCCCGGACCTCCCGACGGTTCGGGTAACCCCGCCCCGGGCCAGCCGTAGCCTGAGAGCCTTTTGGGAATCGCCCGTGAGCACCGAGAACGCGATTGATTTCGACCGGACAGACAGTAAACTGAAGTGAGTTAACGGCTTTCACGTACCCGTTGCTGAAGAGGGGCATCTGGAGAACTTCATGAAAACATCGCGGTCCGTTAGCATCATCTCCCTGACAGTCGCCGTTGGCCTGGCTCTCACCGGTTGCTCGTTGCCGGTTTATGTGCCACTCGGGTCATCACCGCTGATTAGCGGTGATCAAGGTGTGGACCAGACGGACCGTCTCGCATCCGTTAGTGGCTCGAGCATGTGTGTCATCAACAACTCGACTGCGACGATGAGCATTTTGTGGCAAGGATACTCGGACGCTCGGGATATCCCGCCGGGGGGACAAAACTGCAACAGCGGTTATGAGACCGGCAACAAGGATGATGTTTCCGCAACAATCTCCTACGTTGCCTCGGATGACGCGGGCAAAGTGCACGAGCTCCACGTTGCCGCCAACAACAACTGGCTGTGGACCCCTGAGGCGAGCGCCATGGTTTACCTGCCTGATGACACCAGGAAGGGCGTGTGTCGTCCTTTCACCGTCGGTCAAACACGATTCGTCGAGACAGGATTGCTTCGCGGAGAAATGACTCGAATCAATGATTCGGCTGACAACAAAGAGTTTGAATTCATACTCACCGACAAGGTTGGTGACGTTGTTGGTGAAGATTGCTAGCCATCCAAGAGGCTTGCTTGAGTGAGGTGAGATGAGAATGCGCGCTCGATTAGGCATGGCTGTGGTCGGCTTGGGCGTCATGGCCCTCGCTCTCACCGGGTGCACCACCACGGCGGCGACGCAAGAGGTAGATTCCTCGTCCTCAACTGCTCGTTTGGCCGCGTGGAAGAACGTGTGGGTGTGCATGCTGGCCCAAGATTCCGCTGCTGCTCCGAGTTTTTTTTTGGAACCGAGATGTATCCCGGAACATATTGGCTCGATGGTAAATCCGGGGTCGGTGCCGTCCAGCTTTCTGCGCGGGCCTGGGTGTGCAACGACTCATCGGCGTCACAGTCGGCAACGTGGTTACCCAACAGCATGGACACATACGCCACCGTAACGTGGCCGAACGGCCGCTCGGCAGACATTGGCATCCAAAATCCCCTGCTGGGAACTCCCAAGTTCTACCCCACCCTCAAATGCGCTTCCGACGGGCCAACGTGCGGTGGTGAAGCCAAGTATGCGCTGGACCAAGGCGACACATTTAAGTGCAGCACCGTCGGATTTGATTTCACGATCACCAGAAACACCGATACTTCAGACTTCAAGTACTTCGAGATTGTGTTTGGGTCGTCCAGTGCGATAACCGATGATTTTGATTTTGACAGCCCGATCTGCTCGAAAAAGAAGTAATCATGGGCAAGCTACTTTCTTGGAATTCTCTCAGGGGTCGGGTACGACGCGTGAGTCGACTGGCTGTGGTGCTGATGCTCGTGGGAGCGATGTCTGCCACGGTCTCAGCATGCGTGAACTCACCGACTCCTCTGACGCCGGACAGCCAAGCCACGGAACGCTCCGCGCTCACTTTGGACGAACGCCTGTGTGTGACCAACAACACGGGGTTCACCGTCCAATTGACCTGGTCCTACGCAGACACCATCGACTCTTTGACCAATAATCGCCTTGTGGCAGGGGCAACGAATTGCGCGACGGGCTCCAATGCCGGTAAGTACGGTCTCAGTGTGCGAGTTCGTTGGGACGACAGACTCTCTCAGCTTTTCACCGTTTACAATCAAACTTTTGCAGCCCCCCAGGTGGTCGTCGATAGTGACCAACAGACCGCAATGGACGTGACAAGATGTGGCCAGGTGTTCGGCTGGTACGGCGTCAATTACTGCTCTGAAAGTTTTGATGAGAATCGCTCCAAAGTGT
>CAIOGW010000127.1 GCA_903857985.1 uncultured Microbacteriaceae bacterium | reverse complement strand
CGGTCTTGACTTCGGAGGCGTCATCTTTGAAGCGGCGCAGCGACTCGATGGCCAGGCCATCGGCGAGCACAATGCCGTCGCGAATGACGCGAGCTTTGGCGTTTCGCGTGATGGTTCCGCTGCGCACAATACATCCGGCGATGTTGCCGAACTTGCTCGAACGGAAGATCTCGCGAATCTCGGCCACACCCGACTGCACTTCTTCGAACTCGGGCTTGAGCATTCCCTTGAGCGAGTTCTCAATGTCTTCGAGCGCGTTGTAGATGACGGAGTAGAACCGGATATCGACGCCCTCGCGAGCGGCGCGCTCGCGCGCCTTCGTGTCGGGACGTACGTTGAATCCGATGATGACGGCGCTGTCGACCGTGGCGAGGTTTACATCGCTCTCGGTAACGGCACCCACACCGCGGTGGATGATGCGCAACTGCACGCTGTCGTCAACCTCAATCTTGAGCAGCGACTCTTCGAGTGCCTCGACGGCACCCGAAACGTCACCCTTGATGATGAGGTTGAGCGACTCGACCTTGCCGTCTTCGAGGGCCTTGGTGAAGTCCTCGAGGCTGATGCGCTTGCGTGCCTTGGCCAGCAGAGCGTTGCGCTGCACGGCCTCACGCTTTTCGGCAATCTGACGAGCCGTGCGGTCTTCTTCGGTGACGAGGAAGGTGTCGCCGGCGCGGGGCACACTCTGTAAACCCTGAATCTGTACCGGGCGCGACGGCGTGGCAATCTCAACCGGAGCACCGTGTTCGTCGCTCATGGCACGCACGCGGCCGTAGGCCGTACCCGCGACGATGGCGTCTCCCACCCGGAGCGATCCCGACTGGATGAGCACTGTGGCAACGGCACCGCGGCCCTTGTCGAGACGGGCCTCGATGGCGATACCGCGGGCATCCTTGTTGGGGTTGGCGCGCAGGTCAAGACCGGCGTCAGCGGTAAGCAGGACGGCGTCGAGAAGCTGGGTGATGCCCCTGCCCTCGCGTGCCGACACATCGACGAACATGACGTCTCCGCCGTACTCCTCGGCAACCAGGCCGTACTCGGTGAGCTGCTGACGCACCTTGGCCGGGTTGGCGTCGGGCTTATCAACCTTGTTCACGGCAACCACGATGGGCACGTTTGCGGCCTGTGCGTGGTTAAGGGCCTCTACCGTCTGGGGCATGATGCCGTCGTCGGCGGCCACCACGAGGATGGCGATGTCGGTCACCTGCGCACCACGTGCACGCATGGCGGTGAACGCCTCGTGACCCGGGGTGTCGAGGAAGGTGATGCGACGATCGACGCCGTCGTGGTTGGCGTGCACCTGGTAGGCACCGATGTGCTGCGTGATACCCCCGGCTTCGCCGCCAACGACGTCGGTCTGACGAATGGCGTCGAGTAGGCGCGTCTTACCGTGGTCAACGTGACCCATGACGGTGACCACGGGGGGACGAATCTCCAGCGTCGATTCGTCTTCGTCCTCGAGTTCGGCCTCGAGGTCGATGTCGAAGTCTTCCAGGAGTTCTTTGTCTTCGTCTTCCGGGCTCACGACCTGGATTTTGAAGCCCAGTTCCTCACCGAGAATTTCGAACGTTCCCTGGTCGAGCGACTCGGTTGCCGTGGCCATTTCACCGAGGTGAAAAAGCACGGTGACGAGGTCTCCAGCACTGGCATTAATCTTCTCAGCGAAGTCTGCGAGCGACGCACCGCGGCGCATGCGAATGGCCGTGGTGCCGTCGCCACGAGGAACCTTGACACCGCCGAGCGACGGCGCCTCGCGAAGTTCGTATTCGGCCCTCTTGGTGGCCTTCGACTTGCGCGACTTGCTCTTTCCGCCGCCCTTACCGAAGGCGCCGGCCGTTCCGCCGCCGGGGCCACGGCCGCGGCCGCCACCGCCACCGGGACGACCAGCAAAACCGGGGCGACCGGGAGCTCCGCCGGGTCCTCCGGTGCCAGCACCGGGGCCGCCACCGAATCCGGGGCGTGACCCACCTGGGCCGCCGGGGCGACCGGGAGCTCCGCCGGGTCCACCCGGACGTGCCGGGCGGCCGAAGGTGCCACGCTCACCGGGCGCGCCGGGGCTGCCCGGACGCGGAGCCATGGGGCGCGGAATACTCGAGGGGCCGGGATGAGTTCCCATGCCTTGAGTCGAAGCGAAGGGATTGTTACCCGGGCGGGGACCCGCTGGGCGGGTGCCCATGCCCTGGGTCGATGCGAAGGGATTGTTTCCCGGCCGTGCTCCACCGGGCTTGGTGGCTCCGGTGGCCGACGGCGAATCGCCGGGGGCTTCCGTGGCGGGTGCAGTTTCAGCTGCGGGAGCAGCCTCGGCAACGGGCGTCGGGGCGTCGCTCACGACATCCGGAGCGGCGGCCGGAGCGGCGGGCGCTGCGGCCTTGGCCGTCTTTGCTGCGGTCGCGGCCGGGGCGGCATCCGCCGGGACAGGCTTGAGACCTTCCGCCTCGAGCGCAGCACGAAGCTTGCGCGCCACCGGGGGTTCGATCGTCGACGCGGACGTCTTAACGAATTCGCCAATCTCTTTCAGTTTGGCGAGGGCGGTCTTTGAGTCGATGCCATACTCGGCAGCAACCTCATGTACGCGTGGTTTTCCAGCCACAATTCTCCTGTCTTATGATCCAGACCAATAAGACAGGGTTGGACCATTCCTAGCGGACGGTTCTCATTTCGAGCCGCTCATTAGTTGTCCATTGCCATTCAGCCTTGTCGTTAGTGGAATTCTCACCCGCGATTGCCGGTGAAAGATTGCCAGTGCTGCGTGAGGTGCGCCGTGTCTGGCGCGTTGTATCGAAGTGCTCGGGAGAATGCCCGCCGCACGGTGGCCTGCTCGAGACACTGTCTGTCTGCGTGTAACCATGCGCCGCGCCCGTGAGCCGATGAGGACAAGTCCACAACAACTCTGCCCTCGACAACAACCAATCTCACGAGTGATGACCGGTCATCTGTCGAACGGCATCCAATGCACGTTCTTACAGGTTTCATTCTACCCCCTCGGGAGCACCGCGTCGGTCGGGTCGGGTCTGGCCTCGCGAAGGCGGCTTACGACTCCATTACCGAGTCGGGCTGAATGTCAATCTTGGCGCCCGTGAGCTTCGCCGCCAGGCGCGCGTTCTGGCCGTCTTTGCCGATGGCCAGCGAAAGCTGAAAATCGGGGACGAGGGCGCGAACGGCCTTGAGGTTGGCATCGATAACAAAAGAGCTGGTGACCTTTGCGGGCGACAGCGCATTGCCCACGAAGGTGGCAAGGTCGGGTGAGTAGTCGACGATATCGATCTTTTCGTCGTTCAATTCTTCGGTCACGGCACGCACACGGCGGCCGAGCTCACCGATGCAGGCCCCCTTGGCATTAATGGCGGGGTCGTTGGCCTTGACCGCAATCTTGGTGCGGTGACCCGACTCGCGGGCCAACGAAACAATCTCAACCAGGCCGCTGGCAATCTCGGGAACCTCGAGCGCAAACAGCTTGCGAATCAGCTGGGGGTGCGTGCGCGAGACCGAAACCTGAGGACCTTTGTTTCCCCGGGAGACAGACGTGACATAGAAACGCATGCGCTTGCCGTGCGAGTAGTCCTCGGTGGATACCTGTTCCTCGGGGACCATGATGGCCTCGACGGTGCCGAGATCTACGTGGATCATGTGCGGGTTGGAGCCCTGCTGAATGACACCGGCGACGATATCGCCCTCTTTGCCTTTGAACTCGCCCAATACGGCCTCATCGGCGATGTCGCGCATGCGCTGGTTGATGACCTGCTTTGCGGCGTGTGCCGCGATGCGCCCAAAGTCATCGGGGGTTGCCACGGTCTCACCCGTGAGAACTCCCTCATCATCCCGCTCGATGGCAAAAATGGTGACCACTCCGGTCTTGCGGTCAAGCTCCACGCGCGCCTCAATCACTGCATCCGGCTCGGCACCGGGAAACTGCGACACGTGCTTCTCATAGGCGGTGTGGATGGCCTGCTCAATGATTGTCACAAGCTCGTCGAAGGGGATGCCCTTTTCGGATTCCATGAGCTTGAGAACTCTCAAATCGATATCCATGGCGGACTCCTCTATTCATACCTGCGCTCGTGACGTGCACCACCGGTGGGGTGGGGCTTCCAGCGTAACCGACGAACGACACGCTGAATATACGCGTGCGGGGCTAGTTCGCGGTGAGGTACGTCACCGCTTCGGCCACCGGCACCTGCGTGCGCTTGTCGGATCGACGGTCCCACACCTCGACGAGCCCTTCGGCGAGCCCCTTGCCGACGATGAGGATGGTGGGGATGCCCACAAGTTCGGCATCGCCAAATTTCACGCCCGGAGAAACCTTGGGACGGTCGTCGAGTAGCACCTCGAGACCCGTGGCTTCGAGGTCAGCCGACAGCTGGCTCGCCATGTCAAACACCTCGTCGTCTTTACCGGTGGCAATCACATGGATATCAAACGGAGACACTTGCGGCGGCCAGATCAGTCCCTTGTCATCGTT
>CAIOGW010000126.1 GCA_903857985.1 uncultured Microbacteriaceae bacterium | reverse complement strand
GTCGAGCAGAACCTCGTCACGATCGATCTTGACAACGGTTCCTTCAATGAGGTCACCGTCGTTGAAAAATTTGAGCGTCTTTTCGACTGCGGCGAGAAAGTCCTCAGCAGATCCAATGTCGTTAATGGCGACCTGCTTGCTCGCCGGGGTCGTTGCGGTTGTCATGTAGGTGGTGCTCCTAGTGGGACAAAATCAGGCCTCGAACTTTCCGAACCGGGAGGCTCGGGAGAACGAGGCAAACGGATACAACGCACATTTGTGCTGATTTCATCTTACCTTCCGCTGAAGGATCGCTCACAATCGCTGAATTTCACGGCAGCAGGTCTGATCGTGCGACAGCCTAGTGGGCCGCCTCATTCCAGGTGCGCCCACGTCCCACTTGCACGTCCAAGGGCACAGACAGCGTGGCCGCCGTACTCATGTGGTGGGTGACGAGTTCACGCACACGGTCTTCTTCATCCGTCGTGACCTCAAGAAGAAGTTCGTCGTGAACCTGCATGAGAAGCCGTGACACAAATCCCTCGGCGACGAGTTGTTGCTCGATGCGGTTCATCGCCACCTTCATGATGTCGGCGGCGGTTCCCTGCATGGGCGCGTTGAGTGCCTGGCGCTCGGCGTTTGCTCGGAGGATGTGATTGGGGCTGCTCAGATCCGGGAACGGGCGACGCCGACCAAACAGCGTCTCCGTGTATCCGCGTTCACGCGCCTCATCAACAACCGAACGCAGGTAGTCGCGCACGCCGCCAAACCGCTCAAAGTAGTCGGTCATGAGGGTCTTGGCCTCTTTGTTGTCGATTCGCAATTGTCGGGCGAGGCCGAACGCCGAGAGTCCGTAGGCCAGCCCGTAACTCATGGCTTTGACCTTGGTGCGCATTTCGGAGGTGACCTCCGACGGTTCCACGCCAAAGATGCGCGCGCCCACAAATCGGTGAAGGTCTTCTCCGGCGGTAAACGCCTCAATCAAGCCCGCATCTTGCGAAAAATGAGCCATGATGCGCATCTCAATTTGACTGTAATCGGCCGTGAGGATGGCGTCGTAACCCGATCCGGCTTGGAACGCCTCGCGAATCTCACGACCATCCTCGGAACGCACGGGAATGTTCTGCAGGTTGGGGTTTGCACTGCTCAGGCGCCCGGTGCTCGTTCCCGTCTGCACGTATGACGTGTGGATTCGCTCATCCTCAGCAATCGCTTGGCTGAGGGTGTCGACCATCTGCTTCAACTTCGTAGTTTCTCGGTATCCCATGAGGGCATCGAGGAAGGGGTGTGGATTGCTGATCTGAAGGTCCGCGAGAGCGGCTGCATCAGTTGTAAAACCTGTCTTCATCTTCTTCGTCGGGGGCATGGCGAGTTGGACGAACAGAACGTCCTGTAGCTGCTTGGGCGACGAGAGATTGACCTCTCGACCGATGATGCCAAAGGCAGAATCCTGGAAGCCCTGAGCGCGTCGAGCGAGATCACTCCCCAATGATCCCAGTCGCTCACGACTCACGCAGACGCCGCGCGCTTCCATGGCGGCAAGTGCCCGCGCCGTCGGCAATTCGATATCGCCCAGAAGGCCCAGCTCCGTGGCTGTCATGACATCCCGTTGCCACTGGGCAACGCGACACACGTGCCATGCGTATTGTTCGGCGCTCACCGCGTTCTCGTCAATGAGCTGATCGGGGTGCGGCTCGGGGAGCACCTCACCCCATGACATTTTCAGAGTTGCGTCGAGCGTCACATTCGTTAAATCGGGCGACATGATCCACGCACCGAGTTCCGTGTCGTGAACGATGTTTGCCACATCGATATCGAGTTTGGCCAGCGACTTGAGAGCAGATTTTGAGCCGTGGAAAGCCTTCGGAGCGGGCCCCGAGAACCATTGCACAAGAGGCGCGATGTCTTGACGCACGGCACCCACCGGAACAAGTGCCGTGTGGGTTAACGTTGCCAAGCCAACGCTGACCACCGTGTCGTTATACAACTCGACATAGACACCAACGGGTGTGGCCTCGTCTGACGCTTGTGCGCGGAGCCACGCGGCCAGCTCTTCATCGAGCAAACTCACACCGGCGGGAGCAACCCGAGCGGGCACCTCGGTCTGCGCGGGAAATCTCGCGGCCTGATGAGAAGACGCCACCGGCGTCACCTCGACGCCGGTTTTGACAACAGGTTCGACAACAGGGTGCGCGACACCCGGTTCGGCGGTTCGTGTCGGCGAGCCTGACGCAGGAGCGGCAAGTTTAAGAACCCGGTCCAACAGCGACCGGAACTCGAGCTTGTTGAATACCTCGCGAACGGCGTCAACGTTCATAGGAACGATGGCAAGGTCATCGGGCTCTACCGGGAGCTCTACGTCGGTCACCAGATGATTGAGTCGGCGATTTCGTGTCACGTTATCGACGAACTCACGGAGGTTGATTCCGACAACACCGGGAATTTCCTCGCGGTGGGCCAAGATTTCATCGAGGGAACCGTACTGCGTGATCCACTTAACAGCGGTCTTCTCACCCACCTTGGGGACGCCGGGTAGATTATCGCTCGTCTCACCGACTAGAGCAGCAATCTCGGGGTACTGCTCAGGGCGAACACCGTAGCGTTCCATAACCTTTTCTGCGTTGTAGCGCGTCAGTTCGCTCACGCCCTGCTTGGAGGGATACAGCAGCGTTACATCGTCGTTGACAAGCTGAATGGTGTCGCGATCACCGGACACGACGAGTACGTGGTGTCCCGCGGCACGCCCGCGTGTGGCAAGAGTCGCCAGGATGTCATCAGCCTCGAAGTCTTCTTTGGTGATTGTCGTAATGTTCATTGCGTGGAGCGCATCTTGCAACAGGGGAACTTGACCGATGAACTCGGCGGGCGTCTCGCCTCGAGTGCCCTTGTAGTCGGGATATTCCTTGGTGCGGAAGCTGTAGCGTGAGATGTCGAACGCTACGGCGATGTGAGTTGGCTTCTCCTTTGCAAGGAGGTTGAGCATCATAGAAATGAAACCGTGGATTGCGTTGGTGTGCTGGCCGTCTGCAGTCTGGAAACTATCAACAGGAAGCGCGTAAAACGCGCGAAATGCTAGTGAATGCCCATCAATGAGGAGCAGAGTAGGCTGTGCTTCGGCGGGCATGAGCCTTAGCCTATCGCCCGAATCGTCGCCCGATTCGGTGCCGATGATCACAAGGGAAAGAGCTTGAAATGTCGGGTTTTGTTCGTCCGCCCATTATTAACTTGTCGACCATCCTCGGCAGGGATCAGGGCCTCCTTGCACTCACAATGGGTATCCAGTGGCATGAGCTCTCCCCCGAGTATTCGGTCGCCACGATGCCCGTCGAGGGCAACACACAAACGTTTGGCATTCTGCACGGTGGTTCGTTCGTCGTGCTCGGCGAAAGCATGGGCTCGATTGCCGCCAATGTCTACTCCCACCTCAACGGCCTCGGAACGGCCGTGGGAATTGAGGTGAACGCGAGTCACACGGGCAGCGGAGTGAGCGGTTTCATCATCGGAACCTGCCGCTCGTTACACCTCGGTCGCACGCTCACGACCCACGAGATTGTGTGCACCAACGAAGACGGAAAGCGCCTCTCGACCGTGCGAATTACGAACCTGATCAAAAAGCCGACCGGTTAAGCCTGAGGTAGCGCGCCCAGCTGATCAATGATGGTGACAGCAACGTCTTTCATGGTCAAGCGACGATCCATCGAGGCCTTCTGAATCCAGCGAAATGCTTCCGGCTCGCTGAGTCCCATCTTTTCGTTCAAGATGCCCTTGGCAATGTCAACGACCTTACGCGTTTCAAAACGCTCAGACATGTCGGCAACCTCGGCTTCGAGGGCCTGAATTTGTGCGTAACGAGAAAGTGCAATCTCGATGGCGGGTAACAGATCGTTCGGGGAAAACGGCTTGACCACGTAAGCCATGGCACCGGCCTCACTGGCTCGGTTGACCAGTTCCTTCTGACTGAAAGCCGTGAGGAGAACAACCGGCGCGATGTTGTCTCGGGAAAGCCTTTCGGCCGCTGAGATGCCATCGAGCTTGGGCATCTTGACATCCATCACCACGAGGTCAGGCCTGAGTTCTATTGCCAGCTCTACGGCGCGCTCACCATCACCCGCTTCGCCCACGACGATGAAGCCGTTGTCGCGCAGAGTCTCGACGATGTCCATACGGATAAGCGCTTCGTCCTCGGCAACGACCACCCTGCGGGCAGTGCTTGTCGACGTGTCTTCTTCGGTCACGACCCCAGCCTAGAATATGTCTGAAGAAACTATGTGCCAGCCGGATTGGCGGAATGGCAGACGCGGAGCACTCAAAATGCTTTGTCCGTAAGGACGTGTGGGTTCAAGTCCCACATCCGGCACACGTTTTAGAGATGGCTGGCGTAGGCCTCGGCCGCTACCCCGTGAGCGTC
>CAIOGW010000125.1 GCA_903857985.1 uncultured Microbacteriaceae bacterium | reverse complement strand
GTTGAGCGGCACCCTGTGCCTGCTGAAGTGATGTGCGTTCGGGCAACAGAGGACTCAGCACCAGGGGCCCAAACATCTCACGCAACTCCTGAACGCGGAACTGATGCTCCACCGACGCATTTCGCACGCGATTGACGATCAGTCCGAGCGGCTGCAGGCGGGGGCTGAGTCCGCGGCGCACGTCTTCAATGGCGCGAAGGGCGCGATCGGCCGCGGCCACCGAGAACAATCCCGGTTCAGACACGACGCCCACGCGGTCGCTGGCAGCCCATGCCATGCGAGTCAGAGCATTGAGGTTCGGGGCGCAATCGATGAGCACCAGATCGTATTCGGTCTCAATGAGAGCGAGCGCCTCTTCGAGACGCCAGATTTCCCGGGAGGTGGGGTGCGGTCCGTCAAAGTTGACTGCCGATGGCGAGCCAATCATCACGTCAACAGCCATTCGCCCAGGGGTGGACCACGAAGTGGGAGCAACGGCCTGGCGAATGACCTTGATTTTGGGGGTTGCGATGACATCGGCCACGGTCAGGCGGTTTCGGTTTTGTACGCCGAGACCCGTCGACACATCCGATTGCGGATCGAAGTCCACCACGAGCGTGCGGATTCCCCGTGAAAAGGCTGATGAGGCAAGCCCGAGCGTGACCGTGGTCTTACCCACGCCGCCCTTGAGGGAGCTCAGACTCAGTACATGCACGCAACCTAAGTTACCTTCACTAGCATGGGACTACCTAAATGAGCCGGCAACAAAACTGATTCGTCGCAGGGGTGCGACGGGAGGGTTATTTGGTGTTCAAGAAAATCCTGGTGGCGAACCGTGGCGAAATTGCCATCCGAGCGTTCCGGGCAGCTTTTGAGCTGGGAGCTAAGACCGTGGCGGTTTTCCCATGGGAAGACCGAGGTTCGATGCACCGCGAGAAGGCTGATGAGGCCTACCAGATTGGCGTCGAAGGTCATCCCGTCCATGCCTATCTTGACGTGACCGAAATCATTCGCGTCGCAAAGAACTCCGGAGCAGACGCCATCTATCCAGGTTATGGATTCCTCTCAGAAAATCCCGAACTTGCTGAAGCCGCCGCGGCCAACGGCATCACCTTTATTGGGCCACCGGCATCCGTGCTCGAGATGGCTGGCAATAAGGTCACGGCAAAACAACACGCCATCGCGGCCGGCGTTCCCGTGCTCAGTTCGTCCGATGCCAGCGACGACATCGACCATCTCATCGCCGAAGCAGACCGTATCGGCTTCCCCATCTTTGCCAAGGCAGTTGCCGGGGGCGGCGGTCGCGGCATGCGGCGCGTTGACACGCGCGACGACCTGCCAGCGGCCCTCGAGGCAGCAATGCGCGAGGCGGTCAGCGCCTTCGGCGACGGACGAATGTTTGTTGAGCAGGCGGTAGCGAGGCCGCGCCACATCGAGGTTCAAATCCTGGCCGATTCTTCCGGGGAGACCGTGCATCTTTTTGAGCGGGATTGCTCGATTCAGCGCCGCCACCAGAAGGTGGTAGAAATTGCTCCCGCCCCCAATCTCTCTGAGGAACTGCGCCAAGCCTTGCACCGCGATGCAATCGCCTTCGCCCGTTCCATTGGGTATAGGAATGCGGGCACCGTGGAGTTTCTCGTTGAGACGGCCGGTCCGCGTGCCGGGCAGCATGTCTTCATCGAGATGAACCCCCGCATCCAGGTTGAGCACACCGTTACCGAAGAGGTTACGGACGTTGACCTGGTGCAGGCGCAAATGCGCATTGCATCCGGCGAAAGCCTCGCCGACCTGGGCCTGACCCAAGACAAGATTTCTGTGCGCGGTGCGGCCCTGCAGTGTCGCATCACCACCGAGGATCCAGCCGAAGGGTTTCGACCAGACACGGGACAAATCACGACCTACCGTTCCCCGGGCGGTGCGGGCATTCGGCTCGATGGCGGAACCATTTATGCCGGAGCGCAGGTTAGCCCGTACTTCGACTCGATGCTCGCGAAGCTCACCGCGCGTGGCCGCGATTTCCCCACGGCGGTGCAACGTGCACGCCGCGCCCTCGCTGAGTTTCGCATCCGAGGCGTTTCGACGAACATCTCCTTCTTGGCGGCGGTCCTCGCGGACGCAGACTTTGCTGCGGGCGACGTGAGCACCTCGTTTATCGACGAGAGGCCGGCACTGGTTCGCCCCCACGAGTCCCGAGATCGGGGAACCAAGATCATGGCGTGGCTCGCCGATGTGACGGTTAATCAGCCGAACGGTCCACGCGGCGCGGCGCCACATCCGCCCGACAAACTACCGCGGGTCTCGTTGGATACTCCCGCACCGGCGGGTAGCCGACAGCAGCTTTTGGAGCAGGGGCCCGCTCAGTTTGCCCGCAATCTGCGGGCGCAACCTGCCCTCGCCGTCACCGAGACAACGTTCCGCGATGCTCATCAGTCGTTGCTCGCCACGCGAGTGCGTACCAAGGATCTTGTTGCGGTAGCACCCTACGTTGCGCGCATGACACCCGGCCTCTTATCCGTTGAGGCGTGGGGCGGTGCCACCTACGACGTGGCCCTCCGGTTCTTGTCGGAAGATCCGTGGGAGCGTCTGGCCGCCATGCGGGAGGCGTTGCCCAACGTGGCGATACAGATGCTGTTGCGCGGAAGAAACACGGTGGGGTACACCCCCTATCCCGTAGAGGTGACTAACGCTTTCGTGGCAGAGGCCACGTCAACCGGCATAGACATCTTCAGAATTTTTGATGCCCTGAACGACATCGAACAGATGCGACCTGCCATTGACGCGGTGCTTGCGACGAATCAGGCCCTTGCCGAGGTGGCCCTCTGCTACACGGGTAACCTGCTCAGCCCTGCCGAAACGCAGTACACCCTGGACTATTACCTCGCGTTGGCAGAGAAGATTGTTGAATCGGGAGCGCACGTGTTGGCCATCAAGGACATGGCAGGGCTCCTCCGTCCGGCCGCCGGCGCCACGCTGGTGCGCGCCCTTCGCGAGCGCTTTGACCTGCCGGTGCACGTTCATACGCACGACACAGCCGGTGGACAGCTCGCCAACCTTCTCGCCGTTGCGGACGCGGGAGCCGATGCCGTCGACGTGGCCAGTGCGCCCATGTCGGGCACGACCAGTCAGCCATCCATGTCGGCACTCGTGGCCGCACTGGCAGACACTCCCCGCGACACGGGACTCGACCTCTCCGCGGTGTCCGACCTCGAACCCTACTGGGAAGCCGTTCGCCGCGTATATCTTCCCTTCGAATCGGGGCTTCCCGCCCCAACCGGACGCGTTTATCATCACGAGATTCCGGGTGGGCAACTCTCAAACCTCCGCCAGCAGGCGATTGCGCTCGGCCTCGCCAACGACTTTGAGCGCATCGAAGACATGTACGCCGCTGCCGATCGCATCCTTGGCCGCATCCCCAAGGTGACGCCGAGTTCCAAGGTCGTGGGTGACTTGGCCCTGCACCTGGCCGCGGTGAATGCCGACCCGGATGACTTCGAGGCGAATCCGGAGAAGTACGACATCCCCGATTCGGTCGTGGGCTTTATGGCGGGAGAGCTCGGGGATTTACCGTTTGGTTGGCCCGAGCCCTTCCGCACGAAGGTGCTCGCTGGTCGCAGCCCGAACATTACTGTTGCCACGGTAGATCCCGTCGCCACGGCGGCGCTCGCGGGCACGGCCAGCCAAAGGCGTCGCGCCCTCAACGCGCTTCTGTTTGAGCAACCGACCGCACTATTCGAATCCCAGCGGGAACAGTTTGGCGACGTTTCGGTGTTGGACACCGTCGACTACCTGTACGGTCTCGAACGAGGTGTAGAGCACATCGTCGACATCGGTCAAGGAATTCGTCTCTTCGTGGGTCTTGAGGCGGTAGGTGATCCCGACGACAAGGGGATGCGCACGGTGATGGCCGTCATGAACGGGCAATTGCGTCCCATCGCCGTTCGCGACAGATCAATTGCCGTGGAGTCGCGCTCTGTTGAACGGGCCGACAGCGGGAATCCCAACCACCTGGCGGCCCCTTTCGCTGGGGTCGTATCGATACGCGTGTCGCCCGGAGCCTCAGTTCTGAAGGGCGAGGCCATTGCCACCATCGAGGCTATGAAGATGGAGGCCGCCATCACTGCACCACACTCCGGAGTCATCGAGCGTTTGGTATTCACCGACACCCAACAGGTCGAGGGGGGAGACTTGATAGCCATCCTCTCGCCTGTTGCCGAGACTTCTGAGCCCACTTCGGTAGGATAGAAAGCACGCCAAGCATCAAAGGATCAATATCGTGACGGAAAAGAAGCCGATTAGCCGAGCTGCAAAGAAGCCAGCGGCAGCGGCACCGGCGCCGGCAAAGCGCCCAACCACAGGTAAGCGGCCCGCCCCGGCAAAGGCGAGTGCTCCGGCAAAGGCGAGTGGTCCCGCCGCTCCTCAGGCGCCCACCCGCCGCTCGACGCGCGCCGGTGCCGAGTCTCCCACACGCCGACCGACGCCCGCCGCCCGCCCGCCCGCGGCCGAATCACAGTCGCCGATTGGCGACAGCATTGAAACAGGGCTCGACTTGGGCACCGGACCCGTTCCCACGACAATCGCTGAACTAAAAGCCCTGCACACCACCGAGATTGAAATTCCTCTGTCGACCGGCGGTGTGTCCGTCATGGCAGAGGCTGAATCGGTTGAGAGCCCCGGTCAGGGCGAATACGAGCTCGATCAGATTCCCACCCGTCGGGGCCGCAAGCGCGGTGTCGTTTCTTCGGTTCCCGAACCGGTGGCCATGCTCACAGCAGATCGTGTTCTCGAAGTGACGCGCGAAATCATTCGCCCCGAAGGCTTTCCCAACAACGCGATCTACTGGTCAACTTTTGGGTTCGTAAACCGCGGAGACTCGCCAGCCGTTCTTCACCGCAAGGCCACGGACCAAGCCATTGGTCAGCGTTTTAAGGGGGGATCGCGCTACGTACCCGTTCTCACTCGAAAAGGCGGAGTGGGAAAAACGACAACCACCGCGCTGTTGGGCATGGCACTCGCTCGAGTTCGCGAAGACCGCGTCATCGCGATTGACGCTAACCCCGACCGCGGTACGCTTGCCGAGCGGTTTCCTAAATCAACCGACAAAACCGTTCGCGACGTCGTCTCGCAGGCATCGAGCATTCAGTCGTTTACCGACTTCTCCGACTACATTTCGCGCGATCGCAACCGGCTCGACGTCCTTGCGTCTGACACTGACCCTCTACTCTCCGAGGCTTTCGATGAGAATGACTACAACGTTGTTGCCGACATCGTGTCGAAGTATTACTCCGTCGTGCTCACCGACTGCGGTACGGGTATTGTCCACTCCGTGATGAAGGCCACACTCGAACGAGCAAACGGACTCGTCATTATTTCGGGTGGATCCTTTGACGAGGCGCGTCTTGCCGCCGAGACATTGACCTGGCTTGAGTCAAACGGCTACGCCGATCTCGTTCGCCAGTCGGTGGTGTCGATCAATACGGCGACGCAAGGTACGAACTTGGTCAAACTCAGCGAAATCGAGAATCACTTTAAGTCACGGGTTCGCGAAATTGTGCGCATGCCCTATGACCCCATTCTTGCCGCCGGTTCGGTTATTGAATGGGATCGTCTCAAGCCACACACGCGAGCTGCCGCTCGGGAGCTTGCCGCTCTGGTGATGGACGGACTCGAGTAGAGGCCCACCAGGATGACTGAGCGGGTAATCCGTATTTTTGGCGACCCGGTTCTCAAGACTCCAACAGAGCGGATCGGCGAGATTGACGACGGCGTGCGCGCCCTCGTGCAAGACCTTCTCGACACCGTCGCCATTCCCGGGCGAGCGGGAGTTGCCGCCACCCAGATTGGTGTTGGTCTTCGTGCGTTCAGCTACAACGTCGATGGAGAGATCGGTTACATCCTGAATCCCGAACTCGTGGCAACCTCCGGGGAGCAACGCGAGATGGACGAGGGGTGCCTGTCGGTTCCCGGACTTTGGTACCCCACTCGAAGATTTGAGCAGGTCACAGTTCGCGGCACAAATCTCGAGGGAAGCGTGATGGAACTATCGGGAACGGGTTTGATGGCACAAGCCCTCCAGCACGAGTGCGACCATCTTGACGGCATGCTCTATATTGATCGACTGGAAGGCGATACACGCAAAGATGCCATGCGCTCGATACGTGAGAGTGACTGGTTCTCATAGCGCCCGCTCTCACCACCACGAGATGAAGCGCTCGTAAGCAAGGTTTAGTCGCCGGGCAGGCTTTCGTGCCCGTACATGTCTTCAATCTCGCTCGCGAAGTCATCCTGGATGATGTTACGTCGGATGCTCATTTTGGGCGTGAGGTGACCAGACTTCTCCGTGAATTCAATCGGCAAAATGGTGAACTTACGAATCGACTCCGCCCGGGAAACTCGGTCGTTGGCGCGATCGACTGCCGCCTGCACGCCGGCGATCACCTGCGGGTTGGCCGCTGCATCCGTTAGCGACATGCCGCTGTCGAGTTTGTTGTTGCTCAGCCACATGGGCAGCATCTCGGGGTCGAGGGTCACGAGCGCGGAAATAAAAGGTTTGGCGTCACCCACAACGACGACCTGGCCAATCAGAGGATCTGAGCGGATGGGGTCCTCAAGGAATGCCGGCGAAACGTTCTTGCCGGAGGCAGTCACGATGATTTCCTTCTTGCGTCCGGTGATCTTGAGATAACCGTCTTCGTCGAATGTGCCGATGTCGCCGGTCTTGAACCACTCGCCATCGAATGATTCCTTGGTTGCCTTGGGATTCTTCCAATAACCGTCGAAGACGTTGATGCCCTTAACCTCAATCTCATTGTCTTTCGTGAGGCGAATGGAAACGCCGGGCATGGCCGGACCAACGGTGCCAATCTTGAACTTCTCTGGCCGGTTGATTGTTGCCGGCGCAGTGGTTTCGGTGAGTCCGTAGCCCTCCAGAATCATGAAGCCGAGACTGTGGAAGAAGCGCCCCAGACGCTCGCCCAGTGGCGCCGAGCCTGATACCGCGAACTCCACGCGGCCGCCCAGGGCGGCACGAAGCTTCGAGTACACGAGCTTGTCAAACAGCGCAAACTTAACCTTTAGCCCGAGCGGAATCTTGCCCGCGTCCATGGCGCGCGAGTGATCCACGGCCACCTTGGCGGCAGCTCGGAAAATGTTGCCCTTACCGCCGGCCTCTGCTTTCTGCTCCGCCGAGTTGTAAACCTTCTCAAAAACGCGGGGCACGGCAAGCAAGAACGACGGCTTAAACGATTGCAGCGCGGGAAGAAGCTGCGTGGTGTCGGGCTGGTGACCCACCTTGACGCCACCGGTGACAGACAGGACGGCGATGAAACGAGCAAAAATGTGCGCCATTGGGATGAAGAGCACGGTAGACGCCCGCTCGTTCACGACTGACGAAATGGCCACGGAAGCGTTGCGACACAGGTCGACAAAGTTGGCGTGGGTGAGTACGCAACCCTTGGGTTTGCCCGTAGACCCCGACGTGTAGATCAACGTCGCGAGATCAGCGGGTTTGGCGGCGGAACGACGACTTTCGATCTCTTTGTCGGAGACCTTTGCCCCCATGTCGACGAGCTTCGTGAGGTCACCCTCATCCATGCACCACGCGGTGTGCACAAACGGAGTGTTCTTCTTGACCTCCCCAAAGCGTGCGAGATGGTCGCTTGTTTCGGTGACGATGGCAACAGCCTCTGAGTCTTGAAGAATCCACTCAATCTGGCTCGGCGAACTGGTTTCGTAAATCGGCACGAGAGTCGCACCGGCAAACCACATGGCAAAGTCCACGAGTGTCCACTCAAAGCGCGTCTTGCACATGAGTCCGACGCGATCGCCCTGCTTGATTCCTCCCGCCACGAAGCCCTTGGCGAGCGCAATCACCTGCGCGTGGAACTCGCGAGAAGTGACGTCGTTCCATCCACCGGAGCCGTTGGGCACACAAAACAGCGCCCCGTCGGGGGAGGTTGCCACGCGGTCGAGGAGGAGGTTTGTGGCGTTAGCTGCCGGGTCGTGGGGGACGACAAGCGGTGTACTGAACTCGATCATGCGCAGGCTCCTTTGGTTGCTGATTACACTCTAGTTATTCGAGCGCGTGCCTGACAGGTCTCGCGCAAGAAAAGGCAACGGACAATTGCCTGTCAAAAGACTTCGTGGTCACGTTCGGCGTGATTCGTGGGGTTAAGACGAGTGAAAGATGCGCGTTAGGCTGAAATGACGATTTTTTTCGAAGGGCGCACATGTTCTATTGGTTCATGAAGAACATCATCATTGGCCCCCCGGTCCGAGCCATCTTTCGGCCGTGGTCTCTCGGATTAGCGAACGTCCCTTCTTCGGGGCCCGTCATCATTGCGAGCAATCACATTTCGTTTGTCGATTCGATCTTTATCCCCCTTCTCATGCCACGTCGCATGATCTTTCTCGCCAAAAGCGACTACTTTCGTGGCCGTGGTTTACGGGGCATGCTGACGAGATTCTTTTTCATTTGGATCGGAATGCTGCCGATGGATCGATCCGGCGGAAAAGCGTCTGAAGCGTCTCTCAATACGGGGCTCGGGGTCCTCAACGAGGGCGGAGTCCTTGGCATTTATCCCGAGGGAACGCGCAGTCCCGACGGCAATCTCTACCGCGGTCGAACGGGTGTCGCACGCATGGTTCTCGAAGCGGGTGTGCCCGTGATCCCCGTCGCCGTCGTAGACACGAACAAGGTGATGCGCGTGGGCTCAAATCGCCCGCACGTTCACCGCGTGGGCGTGATTTACGGCAAACCCCTCGACTTCAGTCGCTACGCCGGACTCGAGGGTGATCGGTTCATCCTGCGGTCGGTCACCGATGAAATCACTTACGAAATAGCGCGCCTGGGTGGCCAGCAGTATGTCGACGTTTACGCCTCCAGCGTGCGTCAAAAAGTTGCTGCCGTTTCTTAGGTAGTCTTAAATCGATGAGTGATTCCCAAGCCGCTTCAGCGGCAGAACCTTCAGCGCTTGCCGGCCTCGACGCGTGGCGCGCGCTTCCGATCAAGCAGCAGCCGGATTGGCAAGATCTCGATGAGGTTACTCGAGCGAGTGCCACACTCGCGGGCCTCCCACCATTGGTGTTTGCCGGCGAAGTAGACACACTGCGGACCCGATTGGCGGATGCCGCAGCCGGACACGCTTTCCTCCTCCAGGGAGGAGATTGCGCGGAGACTTTTGCGGGCGCAACGGCGGACCAGATTCGCAATCGCGTCAAGACGGTGCTGCAGATGGCGGTTGTGCTGACATACGCGGCGGAGATGCCCGTCATCAAGATGGGCCGCATGGCCGGCCAGTTCGCCAAGCCACGCTCGAGCGACACCGAGACCCGCGACGGCGTAACCCTGCCGGCCTACCGTGGTGACATTGTCAACGGCTATGACTTCACCCCAGAGTCGCGTCGGGCCAACCCCCAACGCATGATCGATGGTTACCACACGGCGGCTGCCACGCTCAACCTCATCCGCGCCTTCACGCAGGGTGGTTTCGCTGATCTCCGCGAGGTGCACAGCTGGAATAAAGGATTTGCCCAGAACCCTGTCAACGCGCGGTATGAGCAACTTGCTCGAGAAATTGACCGTGCGATCAACTTTATGACGGCCATTGGCGCCGATTTTGAGGCGCTCAAGCGCACAGAGTTTTACGTGAGCCACGAGGCCCTCTTGATGGACTACGAGCGACCGATGACCCGTATCGATTCGCGCACCTCGCGGCCGTACAACACCTCCGCGCACTTCGTGTGGATTGGCGAACGCACTCGCGAACTAGACGGCGCTCACGTCGATTTCCTCTCGCGTGTTCGCAATCCCATCGGAGTAAAACTTGGCCCCACAACCTCCGCGGACGATCTCCGAGCCCTGGTGGAGAAGCTCGATCCTGACCGCGAGCCCGGCCGCCTTACATTCATTTCACGCATGGGCGCGGGAAAAATTCGCGACGCGCTGCCGCCTCTGCTCGATGCCATCAAAACAACCGACGCGAGGCCGCTATGGATAAGCGACCCGATGCATGGAAACGGCATGACCACACCCAATGGTTTCAAGACGCGTCGATTCGACGACGTGGTCGATGAGGTCAAGGGGTTCTTTGAAGCGCACCGTGCAGCGGGAACGTTCCCCGGCGGAATTCACGTTGAACTTACGGGTGACGACGTCACCGAGTGTCTCGGCGGTTCGGAAGACATCGATGAGGAAACGCTCGCGACACGATACGAGTCGCTGTGTGACCCGCGCCTGAACCACATGCAGTCGCTAGAACTGGCGTTCCTGGTTGCCGAGGAGCTCGGCCGCCGCTAGCTGTCCGTCGTTCACTGTCCGACGTTTATTGCGAGCGGCAGGCAGTAATCGCGGAGGACCTATGCCGGACCATTGATGACGATGGTTGACCCGCGCTTGGCGTTTCCCGATGCGGGATCTTGCGTGATCACCGGCACATACTTCTGCAGGTTGGGCGCGATGTTCGACGAGTAGCCGAATCCTGCCGCCTGCAATACTTGAGCCGCTTCAGCAATGTTCATGCCCATGACATTCGGAACGGCAACCAGGTCTTCGCCCTTTGAGATCACGACGTTCACGGAGTCGCCGGGGGAGAGGCCCTCGGCGGGCACGTCAATCCTGACAATGTTGCCCTTGGCAATGGTGTCGCTAAATTCCTCCGAGGCGGCAACCGGTTTGAGGCCGGCCGCCTGCAGGGTCGCAAAACCATCTGATTGAGGCGCATTCGTGACATCGGGCAGGGGTCCGGCTGAGACGACGAATACCACGGTGCCGCCCTCCGGATACGTTTCGGGCAGATCGTTTCCGTCGGTGCCGCGTGCCAGCATGACGGTGTTTTTGGCGACGTCGCCCGAGAACTTCAGGACGGGCGTGCCCAGAACAAACCCTGATTTTTTGGCCAACTCTGAGGCCTGAGCCTGTGTGAGCCCGATGAACACCGGCGTGGGAATCATCTTGGGCCCCAACGAAATCAGCACGGTGATCGCCGAACCTCGGGGTGCTTGCGTGCCGCCGGCTGGCTTGGTGTCAACGACCATACCCTTGGGGATGTCAATCGAATAGGCGTCTTCCTTGGTCGTCGTGAAGCCCTGTGACGTAATCAGGGCGGTGGCCTGCTCGGGTGACATGCCCGCGGTTCGTGGCACACCCACGAGTGCCCCCGGACCGGCACCGAAGTACCACCCCAGCGCCCCCGCCAGTGCCGCAACGAGGACGACCGAAATGAGCACGATAAACCCTCGTCGCCGACGGCGCGTACTGAGCAGTGCGAGCGAGGCGACGGGTGACTCGCCGGTCGCATTGCTGCGCGGAATGACCCGCGTCTCTTCTGCGGTGGCTGACGTGGTGGCCGGCATCACCATTGTTTGTTGAGTGGAGGCGCTCGGGTTTTCACCGAGAATCTCCTTCTCCACCGCCTGCAATTGCTCGTGCATGCGTCGGGCATCCGCCGGCCGCTTTTCAGGGTCGCGTTCGGTGCTCCATCGCACCAATTGGTCCAGGGAATCAGGAATGGTGGGTACGCGACCCGAGGGGAGTGGAACCTGGTCATTCGCGTGTTGGTAAGCCACCTGCATGGGCTGTTCGCCCTGGAACGGCTGCTCCCCGGTGAGCATTTCGAAGAGCATGATGCCGGCAGCGTAGATGTCACTCCGAGCATCGGCTACACCCCGGGTGAGCAGCTCGGGGGAGAGGTAGGCAATCGTGCCCAGCAAGGCCTGCCCGGAGGCGGTATTTGCCGTTGTCGCGCGTGCCAGTCCAAAGTCACCGATC
This sequence comes from uncultured Microbacteriaceae bacterium, assembly GCA_903857985.1. Taxonomy (GTDB): domain Bacteria; phylum Actinomycetota; class Actinomycetes; order Actinomycetales; family Microbacteriaceae; genus UBA963. The sequence continues at coordinate 552 of CAIOGW010000125.1, read as the reverse complement.
TTGATCCGGCCATCATCGGCGAGAAGCACGTTTTCTGGCTTCACGTCGCGGTGCACGATTCCCGCTTCGTGGGCAGCAGCGAGACCGCGCAGGACCGAGTCCATAACATCGACCGTTTGCTCGGGCGTGAGCTTGCCAAAATCTTTGAGCAGATCGCGGAGAGTGATTCCCGGAAGATACTCCATGACGAGGTACGCCATGTCTGAGTCCTGTCCCTGATCAAAAACGCTCACGACGTTGGGGTGTGCGAGGCGAGCGGCCGATCGAGCTTCCTGAATAAAGCGCATCCGAAATGCGCTGTCATCGGCCAGATGCCCGTGCATGATTTTGACGGCCACCTGTCGCTCGAGTCGCAGGTCCGTGGCCAGATAAACCGTCGCCATACCGCCGCGGGCGATGCGCGAATCCACCTGATAGCGTCCGTCGATAAGACGACCGATCATCGCATCCGAATCCGACTGTGCCACAAGCCAAATCCTACGAACGTAGGGCTACTTTTCGGGTGTGAAACACCGGGGCTCAGGCGAGTGCGGCAATTTCGCTCATGACCTG
>CAIOGW010000124.1 GCA_903857985.1 uncultured Microbacteriaceae bacterium | reverse complement strand
GGAACGACCGTCCGGCGCTCGAGACCGCATTCTCGAAACTGCAGATAACTTGTTCTACGCACACGGCCTCCACACGGTGGGGGTCGATCGGATCATCACCGAGGCGGGAGTCACCCGAGTCACGTTCTATCGTCATTTCGCATCTAAAGACGACCTTGTTGGTGCCTACTTAAGCCAACGCGGCGGCCGACTTCGCACACGCGTAGCGGAAGCGAGTGAAGCTCAGGCCCTCGACCCTCGGGGGTTGCTGACGTTTCTCGCCCTCACACTGATGGCCGATAGTGAGGCGTCCACTTACCGGGGCTGCGAGTTCGTCAACGCTGCGGCAGAGTTCACGCGTGACGATCATCCCGTGCAGCGTCAAGGCATAGATCAAAGGAAGTGGCTGGTCGACATTGCCGCAGAGGCACTGGGAGCCCTGGGGCATCCCGAACCACACCGACTTGCCAGGAAACTGATGATGCTCAGAACCGGCGCAAGCATGGTGCTCGGCCTCGATCATTATGACGACACTCGCGAGCTCTTTTTTGAAACTTGGCAGGCGATGATCGATGCTGAACTTCCGCCAGGCCAGCGGTATGTGCATGTCCCCTGAGCAACGGGAATCGAAACCCGAGACCCGCGCCAGCTCACTTGCGTGGGAACCGTCTAAGCAGAGGGCTGCTGCTGCGTGATGCAGTGGATGCCGCCGCCGCGCGCGAAAATGGCGCGCGCGTCAACCCCAACAATCTTGCGACCCGGGTAGGCGCGCTTTAGGATTCGGCGAGCAACCGAATCGTTGGGGTCGTCGAATGTACACATGATGACGGCACCGTTGCACACGTAGTGATTGATGTAGCTGAAGTCGACCCAATCGTCGTCGTCGCGAAGGATTTCGGGTGCGGGGATTCCAATCACGCGCAAGGGCGGCCCCACGGGTTCACCGGAGGCATCGCGCTTCTGCCATTTCTTGGCCCAGTCGCGCAGGATGCGGCGCACCTCGTTGCTGATCCAAAAGTCGGGGTGCTCGGCATTTCGTTGTGCGTGGAAGAGCACGGTGTTTTCGTCGGAGAAACAGGCCACGATGTCGACGTGTCCCCGGGTTCCAAACTCGTCGTAGTCGCGGGTGAGACCGCGGGGAAGCCAGATGAATCGTTGCACTCCCAGTGTTCGCCGTAGTTCGTTCTCAACGTCTTTTTTCTTCCAGTCGGGGTTGCGACCGGGATCGAGCTGTACCGTTTCGGTGAGCAGGATTGTTCCCGCCCCATTGACGTGGATGCCGCCGCCCTCGTTGACAAGCGGCGACGGGATGACACTCGCCCCGGTCGCCTCGGCAACAACCGTGGCGACGAGATTGTCATTCTTCCAGGTGGCCCAGCCTTGCCCACCCCAGCCGTTGAAGACCCAGTTGACAGCGCTCACGGTCTTGCCGGCGGTGCGCACGAATGTCGGTCCTGTGTCGCGCATCCACGCGTCGTCAAGCTTGGCGGTGAGAATGTTGACGCGCTCGTCGAGAAACGACACTGCGGTATCCACGGCGTCGGCTGGCACGAGCATAGTTACCGGCTCAAAGGGAACGATGGCATTGGCAACAGACGCCCATGCGCTGCGTGTGGCGCGGGCCTCCCGCTCGGAGGCTCCCAGAGCGTAACCACCGGCGGGCCACGACATCCACGTGCGGTCGTGTGGTTCCCACTCGGCCGGCATGCGACCGCCTTTGGGGCGTGCTTCGTTCACGGGACTCCTTGCAAGTTGCCCCCAGTCTGCCCGACGCACCGACGACACGCCAGACGCTTTCGAGTCTTTACGACACGCCGTGCGGGGGAGGTTACGAAGAAAAGTTTCTGCGCCCGGATCCCGCCAATTTCTGGGGAAAACTGACGATGGCGTGTCAACGGGCTGTGAAAAACATGCGAAACACTACATGTTGTGGAATGACACTGGTGTCATTCCCGGTATATAGTGGAACTCCACCGCAAAGATGCGGAAGAGAAACGGGACAAACCGGATCTCGACATCAGATTTAGCAGGAGGCATCATGGAATTCGACAG
>CAIOGW010000123.1 GCA_903857985.1 uncultured Microbacteriaceae bacterium | reverse complement strand
TCAACGTTGCCATTGCGGGCTCGGGCGGAAGCATCGGCGTGGGATTTGCTCTCCCGTCGAATCTGGCCAAGCGGGTGACCACAGAGATTATTGCCACGGGCAGCGCCACCCACGGGTTTCTCGGTGTCAATGTGAGGAACCAGGCAAGTCAGCAGGGCAGCACCTCGGTGGGAGCTGTGGTCAAGGAGGTTGTCGCGGGCAGCGCCGCCGATAAAGCGGGTGTCCAGGTCGGCGACATCGTGGTGACGGTTAACGGAGTGCCGATCTCATCTTCCAGCGATCTCACAGCAACAATTCGTAGTCTGGCTGCAGGAACAACAACAGACCTCGTGATTGTGCGCGGAGGCAAGCCGCAAACAATCACCGTCACACTGGGAACATTCAAGTAGACCGGTGTCTAATCGGGGCCGCCCTAGGCAAGGGGGCGGCCCCGATTCTCTTTTTCATCGCCTTGATAGGCTGAACCCATCCCTTCACCGGCTTCGAGGAATCACATGCCGCGCACGCGCGCTACACCCGCGACACCCGCGAAACTGCCGGGAGTCTCGTATGTCATGCCCGTTCTCAACGACGTGGCACACGTCACCAGCGCCGTCGACAGTTTGCTGGCGCAGGACTTCGCCGGAGAGTGGGACATCACGATTGCTGTGGGCCCCAGCATTGATGGCACCAACGAGCTGGTCGCGGCACTGGGCAAGCGCGACAAACGCATCACCGTAATCGACAACCCCGAGGGGTCGACGCCGGCCGGTCTCAATCTCGCCATTCGCCACTCCACGCAGCCCATCATCATTCGGGTAGACGCGCACTCAGTACTCCCGGTCGATTATGCGCGCATCGCGGTCCAAACAATTCTCGAGACCGACGCCGACAACGTGGGCGGAGTCATGGATGCTCAGGGGCATACGCCGTTCGAGCAGGCCGTTGCCCGGGCTTACGGAACGCGCGTGGGACTGGGTGGAACCCGGCTGCACGTGGGGGGCCCGCCGGGTGAGGCCGAGACGGTTTACCTGGGCGTTTTTCAGCGCGAGCGAATTGAGGCCGTGGGCCTCTTCAATGAGAACATCAAGCGCGGGCAAGACTGGGAGCTCAACCAGCGGTTTCGCCGCGCCGGTGGCACGGTCTGGTTCACGCCCCAGCTGCGCGTGACGTATCGGCCACGCTCGAGCGTGCGCAAGCTGGTTCGTCAGATGTTTGCGACGGGTCTGTGGCGTGCCGAACTCACGCGACACAATGGCACCGGCGGATCCGTGCGGTACCTCGTTCCGCCGGCGGCCGTACTGGGCATCATTGTTGGAACGCTGCTGGGCCTTGCGGGCATCGGTCAGGCCCTAGCGGGTTCGACGCCGTTTCTGGCGTGGTTTTGGTTCGTCCCGGGCGCGTATGTGCTCTTCGTTCTGCTGGCAACCGTGGCGACATGTCGGGGCCTGTCTCTTCGCGCCGGGCTCTGGTTTCTCGTAGTCTTGCCATGTATTCACGTGTCGTGGGGCGTGGGCTTCTTGCTGGGGATGGCCCGGTTGAGCCCCAATGTCACGGCAGCCAAGGGAAGGTAGCGCGTGACGAAACCGACGTCGTTGGCCGAACTCCGTCGTGTCACGCAGCCACCTGAGGTTCGGCTGCGCGCCAACGCTGAGCACTGGACGGCCTCGCTCTACCTGCGCGACCTCTCGCCGTATCTCACGTGGCTCCTTTTGCGCACGTCGATCAGCGCCAACGCGGTCACCGGCCTCATGATTCTCGTGGGATGGTCGACCGCGGCCGCGCTTCTCATCCCGGGCATCTGGGGTCCCGTTCTCGCTCTGATTCTTGGTCAAGCGCAGATGTTGGTGGACTGCAGTGACGGCGAAGTGGCTCGATGGCGCAAAACCAAGTCTCCGGCCGGTGTCTTCCTCGACAAGGTGGGCCACTACACAACCGAGGCTCTGATTCCCGTGGCTCTGGGAATTCGTGCGGCCACCCTGCCGCTCGGCGATACGGGATATCTCTGGACCACACTGGGTCTTCTGCTTGGCCTGATTATCGTGCTCAACAAGGCCCTCAACGATATGGTGCACGTCGCTCGCGCACACGCGGGACTCACCAAGCTGGCCGACTCACGAAGCGAGAAGGCTCCCACTGGCTCGTTGGTGCGCCGCCTGCGCCGGGTGGCGCGGTTCATTCCCTTCTACCGTCTTTTCCACTCGGTCGAGCTCACCATGGTGGCGCTCGCGTTCGCTCTCGTGGGTGTCTTCGTGGGACAGCAGGTGGCGAGCCAATGGCTTCTGCTCATCATGACCCCACTCGCGCTGCTGTCACTCATTGGACACTTCGTTGCCATCATGTCGAGCACGCGTGTCCGCTAGCCGCACTCCCCGCGTGGGGGTGGTTCTTCTCACGATGGGCCAGCGCCCCGCAGATCTCGCGCGCGCCATCGAGAGCGTTCAATCGCAGCGCGGCGTCGAGGTAGACATCGCAGTGGTGGGCAACGGCTGGCAGCCACGGGATCAGCCACAGGGCCTGCCGCAGGGTGTCACGGCGGTGGGCCTGCCTGAGAACGTGGGAATTCCGGCCGGTCGCAATGCGGGCGTGCCTCACGTGTCGGGTGATTATTTGCTATTTCTGGATGACGACGCCCGGTTGCTCGGCGCCGACTTCTTGGTGCGGGCGATTCGTCTCCTCGACGCGCGACCGGACATCGGCCTGATTCAGCCCCGGGTCGACGGCGCCGATGGCCTGCCTGCCCCGCGCCGCTGGATTCCCCGCATCCGCAAGGGTGACGCACATCGGTCGAGCACCTGCATGCTCGTGTGGGAGGGGGCGCTCGTCATGCCGCGGGTAGTGTTCGACGCCACCGGAGGATGGGGCGACCCCTACTTCTACGCGCACGAAGGAATCGAGCTTGCGTGGCGCGTGTGGAATACGGGTCGCCGGGCCTGGTACGCGGCCGACCTCGCGGTCGAGCATCCCGTCATGTCTCCCACGCGTCACGCCGACTACTACCGGCTCAATGCCCGCAACCGCGTGTGGTTGGCCAAACGCAACCTGGGGTTGATTCAGGGTGTCGTCTACGTGGCCGCGTGGACGGCCATCCAGCACCTGCGCTGGCTGCGCAACCCGCAGGGCCTGAGGGCATGGTGGGGTGGATTCGGCGAAGGCCTGCGCACCTCGCCGGGTGGGCGCCAGCGCCTGCGCGTGAAAACGGCGTGGCGCATGTGGCTTGCCGGTCGTGCGCCGTTCGTCTAGTAGCGACGGCTAAGCCTTGCGGCCCCCGACAATGATTTCGGGGTCAGTCATTCGGTCACCTATTCGGCGAATTTGATGGCCTGCATGGGACAGACATCTATTGCCAATTGGATGTTGACGCGTTCCGAATCGTCGGCGGTTGCTTCGTGTTCGAGCTTGTCTTCCTCGTTCAGGCGGAAGACTGCGGGCGCCTCAAAGACACACTGCCCGTAGTGCTGGCATTTTTCCATGTCGACGTGAATCTTGAGCATCAGTTCGCATTCTCCTTAGGGGGTTATGGGCACAGGGTCACTCTGCGTGACCTCACCTTTTTTGCGTGATCACGAAGAGCGTCCCTATCGAAATAGAAATCATTCGTATACTAACGATTTGCTAGAGGGCAGGACAAGTGGCAACACGCGAGCAGAGAGATCTTCTCCTTGCTGCCGCGCAGCTAGTGGCCAGATGCTTATTGGTCAGATGCTTACTGGTCGGATGCCAGGGCGAAGGTTGTCACTGCGCGCAGGTGATCGGCCATTTCGTCGCGCTGTCCTGTGGGAATCACCGCGGCGAGTTCCGACTCGTGTTTGTTGAATTCGGGGATGAGGCGTTGCATGAGCGCGTTACCTTCTGCGGTGAGGCCCACGATCACGAGCCGGCCGTCTTTCTCACTCCGGCGTCGCGTGGTGAACCCGAGCTTCTCGAGTGTTTTGAGGACACCCGTGAGGGTGGCCTTAGAGATACCACTTTCTTCGGCAACACAGCGCGTCTCGGATTCTTGCCACACCCAAGCGACCCACAACACGACGAAGGCCGTCCAGCTCAAGTTGTGCTGAGCCAGGACGGTGCGCTCCAGATGGTTGCGCACGGCGTTGGCGGCGCGGAACAGGTTAGACACGACCGCCATGCTGTTGAAATCGATTGGCTGCCCCGCGAGCCGAGAGGCTACCTGGTTCTCTGTCTCAGTGGGAGTGTGACTTACGGTCATGAGGATTCCGTCTGTAATCGCGCATAAAGTAGCGCATTCTTTCTGCCCCATTAGTCTAGGCGCGTTGTCAATTCTGAGGCATGAGCAGCGACGCGCAGGTTTTATGGTCTTGACCATTCGTGAGCAGAGTCCGGTAAAGTACTTTTTGTTCGTATCCAAACAATCTCTCTGAGGAGATGACATGACGACGTCGACACAGACCAGCCTTGCCGACCTTGATAACTTTGCCCACGGCGCCCCGTGGGAACTGTTTGCGCAATTGCGTCAACAGCCGGGACTCCACTGGAGTGATGAAGATTCACCCAATCGTGGCTTTCACTCCGCCACGCGCTATCACGACATCGTTCGTATCCTCAGAGATCCCGAGACCTTCACGAGCGAGAAGTTCACGAATCTCGAAGAGGTAGACCCCGACAAAATGGATATTCGGCGTTCCCTGCTTGAAACGGACGGAGCGCGCCACAGGGCAATGCGGCGCTTGATTCAGTTCGAATTCACTCCGGGCAATGTTGCGACCTACGAGACCTTTTTGCGGGGTCTGACAGCCACAACTCTCGACAACGCATTTGCGAAGGGGGAGTTTGACTTCGTCGATGAGGTGGCGGCCGACTTCCCGATTCGCGTTCTTGCCAAGCTGCTTGACGTGCCCGACGAAGACACCGGCCAACTCATTGAATGGGGAAACCGCATGGTGGGTTTCGACGATCCCGAACATGCCGACGTGCTCATCGACTCCGCTGATAGCGAGAAGTACAAGGACTTGCCGTTTCGCTCGCCAGCAGCACTTGAGGTCTATCAGTACGGCGACGAACTTCGCCGCCAGCGCGAAGGTAAAGACGGCAGAGACCTCATCTCGCTCATTGTCAACGGTGTGCCCAGTGACGGAGTGAAGCTTGATGATCGAGACTTTCACACTAACTTTTTGCTCCTCGTTGTGGCAGGCAATGAGACAACACGCCACACCATCACGCACACGATGAACAACCTGCTGAACAACCCTGGTCAATTGTCGTTTCTTCAGGAGAACCCCAGCGCGATTCCGTGGGCGGTGGAGGAATTCCTGCGGTACGCGAGTCCGGTTTACCATTTCCGTCGCACGGCGACGAAAGACACGGAATTCGCTGGAACGAAAATCACAGAGGGGGAGAAGGTCGTGACCTGGTTCGCTTCAGGCAACCGCGATGACGCGGTGTTTGAGAATCCCAACACGATGGACTGCGCTCGCAACCCGAACGAACACATGACCTTTGGTCGTGGAGGCCCGCACATGTGCCTGGGCAATGCCCTCGCTCGCATTGAGCTGCGTATCATGTTTGAGGATTTGATCGGCCGACTCAACTCCATGGAACGCACGGGTGATGTCGACTTCTTGCGCTCGAACTTCGTTCACGGCATCAAGCGCATGCCGGTGCGCGTCACGCAAAAGTAGAACCGGCTCAGGCGATCAAGCCGGCGACGTCAGCGAGAAAGGCGTCGACGAGTGCGTAGGTGCGCTTTTCGGCCGCTTCCTCTTCGTCGCGCGTCTGCTGCAACATAATCACTGGATTCAATCCGGCTTCGGAGACTTTACCCGCGCCACCCCACTCAAACCATTCGGCAAGCGTCTCTGAGTTGAGTTCGGGGTGGAACTGAACGCCCATGGTCTTACCCACCACAAAGGCCTGAGGCGCTGCCGGAGTTTCAGCGACCATCCGCGCGCCGGGAGGCACGGTGAACCGGTCGTAGTGGAACTGAAACCACGGGCCGTTCGACACGAGTTGTGGCTCCACGCTGCGGATGTACGTCCAGCCGATTTCAGAAACGGGGGCCGGGCTAACCTCTCCGCCGAGAGCCCGAGAAACGACCTGCGCCCCAAAACAGATGCCCAGAACGGGCTTGCCGGAGCGCACGGCGTCTCCAATGACCTGTACTTCCTCAGAGAGCCAGTTGCCAATGCAGGCGTCATCCCACGCACCCCACGGTGCACCCAGGGGAATGATCACGTCGTAGTCGTTGAGATCGGGAAAGCTCACCTGAATGTTTGGTTCGTAAAACTGCGCTTCGGGCACCACGAGAAATTCCTCGATCTCAAAGCCGTGGTGCTCGAACCGGCGTCCGACAGCTCCCGTGTGTCCCGCGTGGTCATGCTGGATGAATAGGGCTTTCACTTTTTGCCTCCGACGAGTAGTGTCGTTCGTACCCTAACGATAGCCCGTAAAGAATTAAAATGCGACAAAGGAGTAGCACAGCATGAATGACAACCTTTCCGTGTTACGCGACCAATTGACGAGCCGGGGAATAGACGTGCTCAGGTTTCTCTTCACGGACGTCATTGGCGTGCCGCGTTCGAAGGATGTGCTCGTCAGCCAACTCGACAAAGTTGCGCACAATGGGCCAGCATTCTCCTTCGGAGTGCTTCTGACGAACGCGGTCGGTGACGTTCTGGAAGCAAACAACATTGCGAGCGACGGTTACCCCGACATGGTGAGTCACCTCGTGCCGGAGTCAATCGTGGACGTTCCGTGGGAGAAAGGCCTCGCCTACGTCATTGTTGACCTCTTCAATCCCGACGGCAGCCCCACCATGATGTCGCCGCGGGCGGTCTTGAAAAAGGTCATCGAGGGCTACCACAAGATTGGCCTGCAGCCGGTGTGCGGTCCAGAACTAGAGTTTTACATCGCTGACCACACCCCGGAAGGCGGGTACCGGCGTTCTCTCGAGCGCACCGGTCGGGTCTATACGACCGGCAGCCTGGTCGACCCCGAGGGAACTTTTCTGTACCTCTTGCGCATGATCGATCAGATGAACATCGGTGCTTTTGCCGGCAACCACGAGTTTTCGCCGGGGCAGTATGAGATAAATCTTTGGCACTCGGAGGCACTCGACGCAGCCGACCGCACCTTTTACTTCAAGACGGCAGTCAAGGACATCGTCCATCGTGCGGGAAAGCATGCCACATTCGTTGGCAAGCCCTGGAGCGACGAGGGCGGCAGCGGTTTCCACCTGCACTTCTCGGTCACCGACATGAACGGTGCAAACCAGATGCACGACGGAGCCGGAGACTTGTCGGTTACCGCAAAACAGATGATTGCGGGAGTCACGGCCCACGCTGCTGCGTTGACGGCGCTGACAAACCCCAGCATTAATGCCTTCAAGCGGCTGGGACCCGATACCCTCGCGCCCTATCGAGCAAACTGGGGATTCGATAATCGAGCGTGCATGGTGCGCGTGCCGCCAGAGCGGGAGCAGGGAACACGACTCGAGGTCCGTGTTGGCGATGGCATGGCCAACCCCTACCTCGTCATCGCGGGTATTCTGGCCGCTGCTCTCGATGGCATCGTGCGCGACCTGCCGTGTCCCGACCCCGCGGAAGGCATGGCGTACGACAACGACGCGGCGCCGATTCTGCCGATGACCCTCGCCGAGGCTCTCGACGCGTTGGAAGCGAATGATCAGATGCGCGCGCAGCTTTCTGAGGAGCTCATCACGGTGTTCATGGTGATGAAGCGTGACGAGGTTGCCCGATACACGGCCGCCGTAAAAGATCCGGCGACACGCGAAGTTACCGACTGGGAAATCAACGAATACGTCGCAGACTTCTAAGTCGCCGAGGCACACCACCGGGCGAATCTTTTCTCACGGCGGGTCTTGACTACTGCGCCGAATCCCTGCAGAGTTGAAGAAATCGTTTATATCCAAACGATTTCTTGTCCCACGAACTCAATGAGGAGATTCGACATGTCTACCGTAGAAAAGCAAGGCACGTCCTTGAAGAAAGGGCGCCTCGGTGTCCTGGGAATTGTCTTTTTCGTCGTCGCCGCTTCGGCGCCCCTAGTCGGAATGACGGGAGCTGTGCCCGTCGCGATGTTGGCCGGTAACGGCGCCGGCACTCCGGGAACTTATCTCGCTGTCGGAATCATCTTGCTGGTTTTCAGCGTTGGTTACACCGCGATGAGCCACAAGGTGACAAATGCTGGCGCCTTCTTTGCCTACGTGGGCAAGGGGCTCGGAAAGAACATGGGAGTCGGATCCGCGTTCGTTTCGATTGTCGGATACATAACAATCCAACTCGCCATCTACGGTTTCTTTGGAGCGATCATGGCCGGCCAGATTGGCGCGCTGGGCTTTGTTCTGCCGTGGTATGTCTGGGCCCTGCTCGCCTGGGTTCTTGTCACCGGTTTGTCCCTATTGAAAGTGGATGTTGGCGCCCGAATACTCGGCGTTCTCATGATCCTCGAAATCCTCTCGCTCCTCGTCGTTGCCGTTGCAATCTTGGCTAACGGTGGCCCTGAAGGCTGGAACATCGGAGCTTCGTTTGCTCCGGACGCTGTTCTTGCGGGCGGCATTGCCGGTGGAGCGGGAATTGCGTTTGCGTTTGCGTTCGCGTCGTTCATCGGATTTGAGGCAACGGCCATCTACGGCGAGGAATCGAAAGATCCCAAGAAGACGGTGCGCCGGGCGACCTATTGGGCCATCGGAATAATTACGGTTCTTTTCGCCATTGTGTCGTTTGCCATGGTGACCGGTATGGGCGCCAACGGAATCTTCGATCAGGTGGCTGAGCGCTCGGCCGTTGACGGCGTCCCACTCGCCGACCCGGCTGCCGTCATTTTCTCGCTCGCGGGCGAGTACGTCGGCCCCTGGTTGCCTCAGGTGATGGGTTGGCTCGTAATCACAAGTCTCTTTGCGGGACTGTTGGCGTTCCAGAACGCTGCCGGCCGCTACTTCTTCGCCATGGGTCGCGGTGGCGTGCTCCCCGCTGCCTTCGGACGCACAAACAAG
>CAIOGW010000122.1 GCA_903857985.1 uncultured Microbacteriaceae bacterium | reverse complement strand
TGACGGCATTGTCATCAACGGGCATATCCCAAAAGGCCGTGTTCACGAAGGCCGATGCCACGGGGAGCTCACCTAAAAGGCATCGCGAGAGATCGATGAGATGAAACCCCTGATCCACGAGTTCTCCGCCCCCGGATCGATAGGGGTCGGCTCGCCACTCGCGGTCGTAGCCGATCCGCCCACCGTGCCCGTAGCGCGCTCTCACGAACATGACATCGCCGAACTCCCCGCTTTTGGCCATTGCCATCGCTGCATCGACACCAGGGTGGAAGCGGTGGTTGAACCCCACGAGGGCAAGCCTGCCCGTGGCTTCCGCAACAGCGCGCAGGGAGGCGATCTCGTCCGAGGTTCGACCAGCCGGCTTCTCCAGCAGCACGTCACAGCCGGACCGCATCACCTGCTCCCCAATGCCTGCCAGCGCATCGTGCGTCGTCGCGACGATAACAACATCCGGTTCAGCGACAAGGAGCCTATCGAGGGTCTCCGGCTGGCTGCAACCGAGTTCTGCTGCGAGCGCTGAGGCGGCTTGCGTGTTGGCGTCGAATACACCGACGATCGAATCCTGCTCACGAATCGCGAGCGCGCGCTTTCGTCCGATCAACCCGCATCCGACGATGCCGACACGCAAGCCGTGGGTCATGGCTTGCGTGCAACAACCATTTGGCGGATGCCGAACGGCAGGCCAACGCCATGACGAAGCAACGCCGCCTCGAACTTGGCAGTCGCAGAGCCGATCCGAGAGTCTCCGGTCTTCGTCACGTCTGCCTCGACGCGCGCGGCGCGCTCCGCCTCAGTCAGGCGATCCCCGATTCGACGATTGCGCTTCTTCACAGCCCAGAACGGTGGATACACGTACTGACCGAGAAAGCGCTCTTCCACCGGCTCCAGACCCGCTCGGGAAGCAAGCATTGCTGGCTCTCCGCGGCGGTAGCGTCGCTCATGACTGAGGTGAGCGTCGTAGTAGTCATAAAGGGCTGGATTGTTCGGTATGACGCCGACGAAGATGCCCCCGGGGCGAAGCACTCGAGCCGCTTCTCGAAACGCCGTCGCGTCGTCCGCGATGTGCTCCAACACGTTGATCGTGATGACGACGTCGACAGCACCATCGTCAACCGGGAGATCCGTTGCGGATGCGTGAGCCACTTCGGCCCGCGGAACCCGCGCTTGGGCGGTGACCAGGCCATCCGCAAGAGCATCCAAACCAGCGAGCTGCGCGTCAGGCCACTGTTCGTGAAGCTCGGCAAGCATTAGTCCCGAGGAACAGCCGACCTCGAGAATCTGGTCGACAGTGGACGCATTTCTCCGAATGGCGTCGAACACCGCAGTCCGCGTGAGGACGTCCATGAAGTGATTCTCAGTGGTGTCGGCGTGAAGGTCTTCCAACGAGGAATCCCAGTTAACTGCCTCGCCATCGAAGTACGAGGGTATGCCGTCAATGCTCGCAGCCGATTCACGGGTAAAGATCGGGGATGCGGCCACGCGCCGATGCTATCAGGGTAATCTGCCGATGGCGCGTCGATATGTCGGCCTGCGGCCGTGCGACACTAGGGCGCAATGGATCCTGTTATTCGCCCTAACCCTTCGCTCTCCATCGTCGTTCCGGCGTACAACGAGATCGACAACGTCGCCAATGTCTGCAGCCGGATTGCTGCGGTCCTCTCCGATACCGGTATCGCAGACTGGGAGTTGATCTTCTCGGTCGACCCTTCAAGCGACGGTACGGAGGATGCCATTCGCCGCTTGGCCGAAGATGAGCCGCGCATCAAGTTGATTCGCTTCTCACGGAAGGTCGGCCAGCCTGCGGCCACCATCGCAGGAATGGCTGCTACCACGAAGGACGCGTGCATCGTGATTGACTGCGACCTTCAGGATCCGCCAGAGCTCATCACCGATCTCGTGCGGGGCTTTCGCGAGGGCTACGACGTCGTCTATGCGCAACGCCGTACGCGAGAAGGAGAAACTGCGATAAAGCGCGCAGTGGCGTCTTTGGGCTACACGGTGATCGGGAAGATCTCCGAGGTCGA
>CAIOGW010000121.1 GCA_903857985.1 uncultured Microbacteriaceae bacterium | reverse complement strand
GTAAAGGCAAGCGGGTCGAGCACGAACACGCGCCGGTATCGGCTTTTGCGCGCTGCGTCCGCGAGCTCCGCATTCGGTCTGAGTTTCAAGAAGCGCTCATAAGCAAGGCCATCGGGAACGCCGCGGTCGAGGAAGACCGTTTCATCTGGCGGTAGTTGAGCCTCGAGGGCCAATTGTCGCTCGAGAATAACCCCTTGAAACCATTCGCCGGCGCCGCGAACCTCTTCGAGGGTGCGCCCCGTGGCCATCTCCTCGGTGATGATGGCGCGGGCCTGCTCCTCCGTGGTGCGATATCCGCGAGCAGCAAGCATGCGAACCATCGTCGTTTTACCCGAACTGGGCGCACCACTCACCGCGTACCAGGGAGGAGGCAACAGGGACATGAGAGTCACTTTCCGGGGGATTGAGGTCACGTCAAATCTAGTTGAGTCGCCTCGCGGGCGTCCGCTCATCGAGCGTCGGCGTAGTGTTGACGTGCACGCGTCGATATGCCGAAGAAAGAGACATCACATGGCCGGAGTAATCGATTTTGTGAACGTCTCCCCCGTTGGGCTTGAGTCATCGCCGGTGGTTGATGCCCTCGCCGGTCTTCGCGCCAATGAGGCACGCTACTTCATGAACAAGTACACGCATGAGTTCAGCACGGTTCCCGCGGCTGATTCGCCGGAAATCGTGGATCGCATCAACGTGATCTTGCGCGAGCGCGACATCGTAATTGCGTCTACCCCGCTCGAGGTCTCCGACTTCGTTGTCGAGGGAACGCGCATGTCGCATGCCTTCTTCGAGAGCGGACTTGTCGTCAATGTGATGTACACGCTCGAGAGCGCGTCAAAACGAGCCGTGGGCTTCAAACTCTCGCAGGGCATGGATGTACCCGCCGAGCTCGCCGAAAAATTCAAGTTCGCCCGCCAGAAATCAAAGCTCGCCGGCGAGATTCGTGGCTCGTACTTCGTGATCAAAGGCGAGTATTAGGCACTCAGCCGCTCGGCGCTGCACATGTCTTTTTCGCTACTAGATAAAGAGATACGCCGTTAACCCGCACACGGCGAAGTAACCCGCAAGATAAGCCACCGTGGTTCGCCAGTGCGGCTTGATGCCCAGGCTCTCCTCATCGTTGCGTATGTTCCACGTTTGTGTAATGGCGTGAAAAATTGTGGCAACAATAAAGACGTACGAGAGGATGAACAGCACATCGATGAGCATGAGGCTGTCGCCACTGGGCAATTCGTTGGCTGTGCGTCCATCCAAAGAAACGAGGGTCAGCATGCTCGTGATACTCAAGATGATGCGCGCAGATGACAGTCGGGGTGGGATGAGGAAGATGAGGCTCGCGGTGATGACCACGAGCATGAGTGGCAACAGATATTTGACGAGACTCGACCAGAAGGGATGCGCAATCGGCATCGTGATGACGGCGCGGGAATAGTCCGCGGTTTGGGCATTGCCGAGACTGCCGAAATCTGTTGCGTATTGATAAACCGCCGTCGTGAGTTCGACGGAACCGACGGAATAGCCCGGTAACGTCAGGCCCGGATCAGTCGCAACCGGCGTGGTATCGGGGATGAAGTTAATGGCGTAGTCGCCCCCGAGAGTTCCCTCAAAAACGATGGGGAGCACCTGATTGCCAAAAGGGTAGTCAGCTAGGTCAGGTTCGAAGTTAAACGTGCCCTGATAGTGAAACGAACGATAAAAGGTTCCGTCTAGTTCTTTTTCGATCGGCCAAACCTCGAGCGGGGTTAACTGGTCACCCCGACTTCCCGAGGCATTCATGATCTCGAAGCGTTCGTCGGGATGGAGGTCAGGATTCGACCACCGCATCCAGAAATAGAAGTCCGCCGTGAAGGTGCTCGTCTCAAAATTAACTGCTTGCACGCTGACGATGTATGCCCCAATGACAACATCGTCAGGGCCAGCAGGGTAAACGGGCTCGTCGGCGTTCAGGTGGCCAGACGCAGAAGGCGTCGTCGTGGCAGCATTGGCTGCGGACAGTTCTCCGATTGTCGACACCCCGAGGACTGTCGTCGCAGCAAGCAGCGCGATGGCAATCCACCGAGAAATAAACACCGCTCCCACTCACCCTTCGTAGAGACTCAGTATGCTTACTGAACTGCCTAAAGCATATCCGGACCCAAAGGAGCCTCCTCGTGGTGACGAAGCGTTGGTTCGCTCGCGGCACCGTGGCGCTCGTCGCCATGGCTCTCGTGGTTGCACCGCTGGCGGCTTGCTCTGCGCCTTCGGCGGGATCGCTCGACCAAGTGGGCAAACTGCGCAACATTGACGGCGGAGTTGCACTAACGATTCCCGCTCTGTGGGCGGGGAAGACCGCCGATGGAGAAGACGTTGGCGGCGTGGAGCCAGCCGAGGTAATGGTGCTCGAACACCGCGATGGCTTTGATCCCGTTGACCTCACCCGCATCGACTCTTCGGGGGCGGGGCCACAGTGGCGGGCCGCGACGTCGCAAGCTGCCGCCGTGGCAACCCTGATGAGCGCGCGTGACCCTGAAGAAATCGACCTGGGATTTAGCGTCACGGGTCCCATCGACGGCCCGTCGGCCGGCGGCATCCTTACCGTGGGACTGTTGGCCAACCTCACCAAGACGCCCCTCATGCCCACGGTCGCCATGACGGGCACCATCTCGCCCGACGGAACAATCGGACAAGTGGGCGGGGTCGCCACGAAGGTGAAGTCTGCGGCCGCTGTCGGATTCACAACTATCATCGTTCCGGACAATTCTTTTGGTGTCATGGACGAGGCCACGGGAAAAGAAATTGGAATCGTTGAGTACGGTAAAACCGTTGGCGTCACCGTGGTCATGGTTCGCACGGTCGGCGAGGCCTACAAAATCTTCACGGGCAAGGAATACACCCCCGATGTGCGCCTGTCGGACTCACCGTCGGCGGCCACCGAGGCAGCAATTCGGAGCAATACCGAGTCGATGGAGGCTCGCCTGGGCGCCGCCATTGCTGCTGCGCCCGCAGGAACCGACACGGAAACGCTCAACCTGGCACAGTCGGCATTAGACGCCATGCCCGAAGCGACGGCAATCAAGGATTGGCCGCGGGCCTACGGCATCGGTGCCTTCGCGTACCTGAGGCTAATGCGGGCGTCCGGAGCGGCCTCGGCACAATCCCTGGTCGACACCCAGGGCTTTGAGGCCGCACGAACGCAAATCACGGCCGAGATAACCGCGGCTCTCGACCAAGCGATCGCTGCCAGAGATGCTGCATTGACAACTCCCGAAAATCGTCTGGAGAAAGTGGTCTACCTGCCCGAAGCTCTCGGATGGGTCACCTATGCCATCGCGTCTTACAGGGGCGTGTTGGACGAGCTTAAGCTCGCCACAGAAGAGAGCGCCGTCGTTTCTGCGGGCCGTGTTCTCTTCGAAGAGCGGGCAGGTGTCAATGACATGCTCCCCGATTCACTCACTGTGGTGAGCGCCATGCCCACCAAGAACGGGTATGACTCGGCCGAGGTGCAGGGCTTCTTGAGCGGTTACTCAGAGTTGCTGGTTCGCGCCGGTCAGGCGAATGTGGACTATTACACAACGCTCTCGGGCAGCGACCTGCGTGCCGATGGCCGGTTCACCGATGACGGAATGATGGCCACCGTCGCTCAGCTCGCCGAAGACGTAGCCGAGTTGCCCGAGGCAAAAACTCTGTCAGACAGCCTCAGCAACGCGGCGACCGCCATGACGTATTTTGTGATGTCGAACGGCATGCTCTCGAGCGGGCAGTCTTTTGGCTTGAGCATCGCGGAAGACGACCTCCGGACAAGTGCATACGCCGAGATTCTTGACGCTTCGGTTGATGCGAGCACGTCAACCGTTGAGTCCTTTGCTGCCCAGCTCGAGGCTGACGGCTACGCGGTCGGGTACCCCCTGTGGTCAACGAGGTGGGCTACCGCGGCGGCCACAAACTACCGAGGCACGCCTCAGGCCGCCAACGCCGCGTGGGTGGCCCTCAACGAAGCCTGGTACGACGCCATTGGCCTCTTTATGATGACCGCAATCACGTCGGAGGAGTGAGCGCCCCTAGGTGGTGCGCAGCACCAGCATGAACTGGCCGCCGCCGGGTTGAGCCTCGGTCGTGAAAGACGTGTCAGGTGCGTATCGCGACAGGCGATCGAGGAGCCATTCGGATGCCGCGCGGGCATCGTTCTCATCGGGGCAGCGTGCCACCACTTCGCGGCCGCCCTTCCGCGATAGCCGTTCGACAGTCGCCACAATCGGGGCTGGATCAATCACAAAAAGCTCTGGCGACCACGGCACGACCGGGGCAATCTTGCCCCTCTGTGTGTTGCACGCGCGATGCGCCAGTCTCTCTACCGTCGTCGAACCCTTCTTTAACTTGGCAGCCGCGAACGAATCGATGCTCGGGCCGAGGTCAGAATTCACCGAACCGTCGGGGTCAACCGCCGCATCACAGAGCCAGCAACGCCAGCCGTCCCGCTCGCCCACTTCGTTGAGATCACTCATGACCTCAGGCTACGCGACGAAAGGAGCTCAGGGGCGCGCGTCAATCTCGGCGATGAGCGCCTCAATCTTGGCGCGAATCTCATCGCGGATGGGACGCACGGCATCCGGACCTTGCCCAGCAGGATCATCCAGCGGCCAGTCTCGGTAGATGCGCCCGGGAAAGAACGGGCACTCGTCGCCGCAACCCATGGTGATGACGAAGTCGGCCTGTTGCACAGCCGCGTCGGTGAGAACCTTGGGTGCATTGTTGGCAATATCGATGCCCTCCTCGGCCATCACCGCGATGGCGGAAGGGTTGATCTGATCTTTGGGCTCGGTGCCGGCAGAAAGCACCTGCACGCGGTCTCCGGCCAAATGCTGAAGGTAACCGGCGGCCATCTGTGAGCGACCCGCGTTGTGCACGCAAACAAAGAGAACGGTTGCGGCGAACTCTTGCTCATTACTCATGACACAAGTCTTGCAGACAAATTAGACGCCGCCACCGCCGCCGCCACCGCCGCCGCCGCCCGATGAGCCACCGCCCGATGAGCCACCGACTGACGAACTACTACCGGAGCTCGCCCACGACGTGGAAACCGACGATGAGAAGTCGCTGAGGACTGCCGAAAACAAGAGCAGTTGACCGGGACTGTCCCCGACATACCATGTGGGCTCTCGTGCGCTCTCCTCGTAGAGGTGGCTGAGGACTTCCGACCACTCCTTTGCCAGTCCAAAGATGATCGCGTACGGCAAAACGTGCTCGGTGAGTGAGAGCATGGTTTTCGCGTTGCCGACCGCGACCGGCTTGCGCAGTGCCCCCTGAGGGCTCTGCAATACGCGAAGGCGGTCGGCTTCGGCCAGGCGAATGTAATCGCGCAGACCGAGCAGCTTGTCGCGCTCCAGCGCACCCTGCTCCGTGAGGGGAGTGACCTTGCGCAGGATGAAAATGCCGGGTACGAGACACACCCAGAAGAGCCCGATTGAGAAAGGCGGAATGGCGCCGCCAAGACCGAGTCCCATCAACTGAAGGCTCGACCATCCCATGATCAGGGCTCCCACACTGGTTACGGCGATGAGCACTCCACGAAGTGCCCCACCCTTCTCTACACGCAGACCCGTTGCTAAAGCCTGGCGCTTAAGCGCGCGCTGGAGTTTCGACAGGCGTCGATATCGGGCCGTATCGGGCGTGAGCGTGCTCACCTGTGTTCCGGCCGCAACGCCCTCGCCCAGAAAAGCGGCCAAGACCTCGGCGTCGGCATCGCTCGCGGCTTTCGAGGTGCGTTCGATGACGAACCCGCGCTTGCTTCGACCCGACTCATCTGCCGGGCTAATGATGACCAATCCACGGACCGCGGCATCAATGAGGGCCGCGGGAAACGCGCGTCGCTTGTTGCCCATGATGTTGGCTGCCAGAAGGGGAGTCATCTGGGGATCGGCCGCGTACTCGGGAATGATGATGCCGCGGCCGCGATGGTTGCGCCAGTAGGTGAGGCGCAGTACGAGTCCCGCAATGAGACCACCGAGGAAGAGCACGACGGAGAGCGAGAAAATCCAGCCGAAGATGTCGGTGAACATGTCAGTGGACGGCATCACGAACGTGTCGGCCGCAAACCCGACGGCCAGCGTCAGCGTTTCATAGGGAAGCAGGTTGACGGCCCCAAAGAACATCATCGTGTCGCCCGCGTCGGTCTTCACCACCGCATTCTGGGAGCAGGGTGTTTCGGTGCCCTCGGCTCCTTGGTAACACGCGCTATCGCCGGTGAGTGAATCGACGAGGTCTTTCGGGATGATGACTGAAGCGCTGACCGAACCGAAAGGTTGCCCCCAACCGGTGCCGTTGACGTCCCAGTAAAACTCCTGTGCCGCGCCGCCGCCGCTCGGCTCAAAAATGACGTTGTTTTGCCGATACTCGAACACATAGGTCTGTGCGCCGTGAACATAATCGAGGGCGGCGACCGTGACCTCCAAGAACCCGCCGGTCTCGTTCGTCGCGAAGTCACGGGCATTTCCGTCACCGTCCGTCACGCCCAGAAGCTCGAGACCGACTGGCCTGTCACGGAAACTCGTGGGGATGGCACGAACGATGCCGCGGTTCTGATCGGCTTCGGGAAATTGAGCAACGAGGGTTTCCACCACGCGCATCTGTGCTCCGCCCGAAGACGCGCGACTGAGTTCGTACGTCGCCGTCATTGACTCGAAAGCGAAATCATCGACGCCTGCCTGCGCAGGTGCGGCCACCGAGAATCCGAGTGCGACGAGAATCGCCAGAGCGACCGTCGATACCGTGGCG
>CAIOGW010000120.1 GCA_903857985.1 uncultured Microbacteriaceae bacterium | reverse complement strand
GGCCAGGTCGGGCACGACTCCGCTGGCGCCGGAGGCCATGAGGGTGACGGTGTCGTTGGTGCTCATGCAGCCGTCGGAGTCGACGCGGTCGAAGGTGACGCGGGTGGCCGCGCGCAGAGCTTGGTCGAGCGCGCCGGGTTCGAGGTGGGCGTCGGTGGTGATCACCACGAGCATGGTGGCGAGGCCCGGAGCGAGCATGCCCGCACCCTTGGCCATGCCGCCGATGGTGTAGCCGGCACCGGCAACCTCAACGAGCTTGGGAACCGAGTCGGTGGTCATGATGGCCACGGCCGCGCGGTGACCGGCATCCGCGGAGGCGGCATCCATGCTGCTGAGTGCTTCGGCGGCCAGCTCAACTCCGTTGCGCAGTTTCTCGAGATCGAGGTCGAGGCCGATGAGTCCGGTGGAGCACACCACCACGTCGCCGGCGGCAATGCCGAGGGCCTCCCCCACGGCTTCGGCGGTGGAGTGCGTGACCTGGAATCCGGGGGCGCCGGTGTAGCAGTTGGCGCCGCCGGAGTTGAGCA
This sequence comes from uncultured Microbacteriaceae bacterium, assembly GCA_903857985.1. GTDB lineage: Bacteria > Actinomycetota > Actinomycetes > Actinomycetales > Microbacteriaceae > UBA963. Next base: position 1,164 of record CAIOGW010000120.1, on the reverse strand, counting down.
CCACGGCTTCAACGATGCCGTCGGACATCACCTGCTCGCTCCAGAGCACAGGGTTGGCTTTGCATCGGTTGGAGGTGAACACGCTGGCGGCAAACTTGTGCGGGCCGGTGTTCTGCACCAGGGCAAGGTCGGGCTTGCCGGAGGTCTTGAGGCCGCAGGTGACTCCGGCGGCGATGAATCCTTTGGGTGCGGTAACGCTCATGGCTCAAACTTACCTGTGCTCACCGTAGTGAAAACGGAGGCGAAGGACCTCAATTCGGTCGCCCTCGACGCGATAGACGATGCGGTCTCGATATGTGAGCCGCCGTGACCACCAGCCCGCGAGGTCGCCCGTGAGGAGTTCCGGCTTGCCGATGCCCTCGTAAGGTGTGCGCCGAATCTCGTCGAGCATGCGATTGAGCTTGCGAAACCTGTCTTTGTCTTGGGCAAGCCACCAGTGGTAGTCGTCCCAGGCTCCGTCGTGAAAATCCAGATTCACGAATTGTCGATGATCATTTGCGGATCGATCCGGCGCATGTTGCGGCCGGCCTCGGCGTCAGCTTTGGCTGCGAAGAGGGCGGCTGCGTTGGCCGGCGTGCTCAGCAGATACATGGTCTCCATGATCCCGCCGTACTCGGAAGCGCTCATCATGACGATGGTGCCGTGCTTGGACGTGACGTGAATCACGACCTCGTCTTCAACGATTTCGCGGATGATCGGGAACAGGCGCTGCCGGGCATCGCTGGCCGTGATTGCTTTCATGTCCATCTCCTCGTCACTTGTACGAGAGATAGTACCAGTTATTTCAAGAGTCATGTCAGTGATTGTGGCGGATGTCTGCGCGCGTTCCGAAAGTTGCCGACTGGCTCTGGAACTTTGGCCGGTCCGGAATGTGTGAAGGAAAGGTGAGTAACTTCTGCGTCAATTCACTGTCGGCAAAAGCCGTGGGCATGAGGATCGCAGTTACGTGAGCGGCTTTAACGTTTTGGGGTCAACCTCGATGCCCCGTTCGCCGTTTTCATAGTCAAGGATTGACTGCATGAGAGGAATCGAGTTGACGGGATCAGTGAAGAGATAGAGCGTCTCGACGATGGAGCTCCAGTGCTTCTCACCAATGAGTACACCCGTGCCGTGCTTCGACGTGATGTGCACGGCCAGGTCGTCGTCTTCGTTGACCTGTTTGAG